>NZ_VKJN01000050.1:0-962 GCF_007197875.1 Brevibacillus sp. LEMMJ03
ATGGGTTTCAGCTTTTCCTCATGCCAGCGGTCAACCGGCCTGACGTGCGTGGTTCCATGAATCCTCACGTTAGCTACTTGATTCAACCACTCGCGTGCTTGGCGATTCAGATCGTCCAATCCGGTAAATGCCCGAACGCGCGGCCAAAAGTTCTTGCGAACATAGCCAATTCCGTTTTCGACCTTTCCTTTAGTGCGAGCGCGATAGGGCCGGCAGCTCGTAAGAAGGAAGCCGTGGTGGCTGGCAAATCGGGAAAAACGCTCATTCCAGACGGGATGGCCCTGTTCATCTCTGTCTTTCACAACGGTCTTCATGTTGTCGTACAGCATCACCTCCGTACCCCCTCCAAAATACTCAAAAGCCCGATGGTGACAACTGATGAGCGTATCCAACTTCTCATCTTCAGTGAACTCCAGATACATCATGCGAGAATAGCTGAGGACCATGACAAACGCATAGAGCCGTTTTGGTTTGCCGTGCCAGTCCACCGTAAACCGTCCCCAATCGACTTGGGCTTGGTATCCGGGATCTGTTTCAAATCGGACGGTGGTTTTGCTGATGACGGTGGGCCGGAACGGTTTCATGAAGACTCGCAGAGTGGTAATCCCACCGGTATACCCTTTTGCCTTGATTTCTTCCAGGATAACTCTCGCATTCAGGCAACCTTCCTCCATTCGGCGGCGAACGTAATCCTTGAACGGATCCAGCTTGCCGAGACGAGTGACCTTTCGCTGATAGGATTCAGGTTCCTTCTTGTTTAGCCACTTACGAATGGTTTTTCGATCCCTCCCCATTTCCTGCGCGATCCGAGTAATACTCATGCCACGTTTCCTCATCTCGCGAATCATGTAAAACTCCCCATTCTTTACCATAATTTCTCTCTCCTCCAAGGAGAGAGTCTGCGATGAAAATGGGGAATTTTCAACCGATTCTATTGGGGATTTTATCGCTGATCTTCACAC
>NZ_VKJN01000051.1:0-907 GCF_007197875.1 Brevibacillus sp. LEMMJ03
TTTTCCTGTATGCATTAGTGGTTAAGTTACTAAGGGCACACGGTGGATGCCTTGGCGCTAGGAGCCGATGAAGGACGCAGCGAACTGCGATAAGCCTCGGGGAGCGGTAAGCACGCGTTGATCCGGGGATCTCCGAATGGGGGAACCCACCATCCGTAATGGGATGGTATCCGTCACTGAATCCATAGGTGGCGAGAAGGCACACCCGGTGAACTGAAACATCTAAGTAGCCGGAGGAAGAGAAAACAACAGTGATTCCGTCAGTAGTGGCGAGCGAACGCGGAAGAGCCTAAACCGCAGGGTTTACTCTGCGGGGTCGTGGGACGTCTCACGTGGAGTTACAAAAGACACCTGTAGGTGAACGGTCTGGGAAGGCCGACCAGAGAGCGTGACAGTCGCGTAACCCAAACAGGTGTCTCTCCGAGACGGATCCCGAGTAGCACGGGACACGTGAAATCCCGTGTGAATCTGGCAGGACCATCTGCTAAGGCTAAATACTCCCTAGCGACCGATAGCGAACCAGTACCGTGAGGGAAAGGTGAAAAGCACCCCGGGAGGGGAGTGAAATAGTACCTGAAACCGTGTGCTTACAAATAGTCGGAGCCCGTTACATGGGTGACGGCGTGCCTTTTGTAGAATGAACCGGCGAGTTACGGTAGCGTGCGAGGTTAAGTCGAAGAGACGGAGCCGCAGCGAAAGCGAGTCTGAACAGGGCGAGAGTACGTTGCCGTAGACCCGAAACCGTGTGATCTAGCCATGTCCAGGGTGAAGGTAGGGTAACACCTACTGGAGGCCCGAACCCACGCACGTTGAAAAGTGCGGGGATGAGGTGTGGCTAGCGGTGAAATTCCAATCGAACTCGGAGATAGCTGGTTCTCCCCGAAATAGCTTTAGGGCTAGCCTCGGA
>NZ_VKJN01000052.1:0-841 GCF_007197875.1 Brevibacillus sp. LEMMJ03
ACGCCCCGGTTTTTCAACTCGTTTAAGACATGAAGCCAGAACTTTGCCGATTCATTTTCCCCGATCCAGATGCCAAGCACATCTTTGTGGCCTTCCAAGTCAATGCCAATGGCCATGTAGGCGGCTTTGTTGATGATGGCACCGTCTTGTTTCACCTTGAAGTGAATCGCATCCAGGAACACCACCGCGTATACCGCCTGTAAGGGACGGTTTTGCCATTCTTTGATCAGCGGGATGATCTTGTTCGTCACGTTGGAGATGAGGGTAGGAGAAACCTCGATGCCGTAGAGCTGCTGCAGGTGATCCTGGATGTCACGGGTAGAAACACCCTTGGCATACATGGCAATGATCTGGTCTTCGATACCCGTCACGTTCGTTTGGTTCTTTTTGACGATGGTCGGCTCAAACTCACCGGCCCGGTCACACGGAACCTGAATGTCCACATCGCCGTACTCGGAACGCACCTTTTTCTTGCTGTAGCCGTTCCGGCTGTTGGTGGTTTTCTTATTTTTCGTGTCGTGCTTGGTGTAGCCAAGTGACGTCTCCAGTTCGGCTTCCAACATCTCCTGAAGGGTGTCGGCAAACAACTCCTTTAGGGCTGATTGGACGTCTTCCACCGATTGCATGTTCTTTTCCTTGATCCACTGCTTCAGTTGCTATTTGGACATCAGGCTCATGGGCTCTCCCAACCTTTCTTTGAAATCATTTACTCTATTTGAAGGTTAGGAGTTTACACAAAATAGTTTATAGACTCTGATTCATTACTCTGGACTTTCATCAATCCTCTTTACACGGAGTTAAGACTAAGGATAACTTTGTGTAAAGGGGTTGTTTTTCTATG
>NZ_VKJN01000053.1:0-812 GCF_007197875.1 Brevibacillus sp. LEMMJ03
AGGTTGATAGGTTCGGTGTGGAAGCGCGGCAACGCGTGGAGCTGACGAATACTAATCGGTCGAGGACTTATCCACTCCATATCCTTTGCCAACCATGCGTATCCGGTTTTGAAGGCGCGAAGTCTTCAACGTTCCTCGGTAGCTCAGTCGGTAGAGCAATCGGCTGTTAACCGATCGGTCGGGGGTTCGAGTCCCTCCCGAGGAGCCATTCATCTGCTCCTGTAGCTCAGTCGGTAGAGCGTTTCCATGGTAAGGAAGAGGTCGCAGGTTCGATTCCTGTCGGGAGCACCATTACCTTTGGCCCGTTGGTGAAGTGGTTTAACACAGCAGCCTTTCACGCTGTCATTCAGGGGTTCGAATCCCCTACGGGTCACCATGTAATGAAGTGGGTCCCTGCAAAGGAAACGGAATGTGCTTCCAAGCATACCGTGACTTTGTGGGGTGTTGTGGAGGCTTAGCTCAGCTGGGAGAGCATCTGCCTTACAAGCAGAGGGTCGGCGGTTCGATCCCGTCAGCCTCCACCATTCCATTCGTACCACTTCGTTGGTAGGAATTTGGGGAGATAGCGAAGTGGCTAAACGCGGCAGACTGTAAATCTGCTCCCTCTGGGTTCGGCGGTTCGAATCCGTCTCTCCCCACCATTTCCATTATCCATTGGGGTATCGCCAAGCGGTAAGGCAACGGACTTTGACTCCGTCATTCCTAGGTTCGAATCCTAGTACCCCAGCCATTTTCATGAGCCATTAGCTCAGTTGGTAGAGCATCTGACTTTTAATCAGAGGGTCGAAGGTTCGAGTCCTTCATGGCTCACC
>NZ_VKJN01000054.1:0-799 GCF_007197875.1 Brevibacillus sp. LEMMJ03
TGGTCTTATCCCCGTCAAGTGGACAGTTCAAAACAAGCCCTTGCTTTACGCAGCCTCAGCTCGGTATTGAACTGGGCTGAGACTGCGTAAACGAGCTTGAATCCGTTCGTGATTGTAAAAATGAATGTAACGTTCGATTGCTTTATTCACCTCTTCTTCGGTTCCGAAGGAATCCAAATATATACATTCTGTTTTGAGGTGGCTGAAAAAGCTTTCGATACAAGCGTTGTCCAGGCAGTTTCCTTTTCTCGACATACTTGGAGTTATGTTATACGCTTGTAATAGATTCTGATATGCTCTGGACGTGTACTGGCTTCCCTGATCGCTATGTAGCAGGACGCCGTTCACGTCTCTTTTTTGTGTCGCTGCCTTCACAGTATCTAAGACGAGGGATAAATCATTCTGTTTGCTGACCTTATAGGCAATTACCTCATTATTGAAAAGGTCGTAAATGACAGACAGATACAGCCGTCTTCCGTTAAAAATGATATAGGTAATATCTGTAGCCCATTTTTCAGTAGGTCGTGACGCAGCAAACTCACGGTTCAACTTGTTTTCTGTTATCACGATTGGCTCTTTGCGTCCATAATACTTTCGTTTCCTGCGAATACGTGATTGGATCCCCAACTCTTTCATCAGTCGGTACACACGTTTATGATTAATTCGAATGCCATGGACCCGGTATAGCCACATCTTAATTCGAGGATATCCGTATATTCCATTGACCCGTTGATGACAATGCAAAATCAGCTTTTTTAACTCTTGGTCTTCCGCGTATTTTCTCGTCGGGTTCTTCTGT
>NZ_VKJN01000055.1:0-787 GCF_007197875.1 Brevibacillus sp. LEMMJ03
TGTCACCGCCGGGATATAATTGACCCAGGTTCGCCGGAAAGAAAATGACCCACCCTTAGCGAATATATCCCCTTCGTAATTAACGGCCAAGTTAATCTTCGGAGGGAGACACATGCTAAGGAGTGGGATAGTGATATCGTTACATACCATGAGGGCAGAAGGCAAGAGTATTCGTGAAATTGCCCGTCTAACGGGGCATTCTCGAAATACAGTTCGCCGATATCTCCGGGGTGAATTCTCCCCCGAAAAGGGAACCCGTAAATCTCGTGGTTCCAAGCTTGATCCGTATAAACCGTTCCTGCAGGAACGTCTTCAAGAAGGTATCTATAACTGCGAGGTTTTATTCGATCTTCTACGAGAAAAGGGGTATACCGGGGGACGTACCATCTTGAAAGACTATGTGAAGGACTTCCGTCCTCCCAAACAAGTTCCCGCTGTTCTTCGTTACGAGACGAAACCTGGTGAATATGCACAGGTCGACTGGGGACTGTGTGATTACGTAGATTTGGACGGTACAGTCCGAAAAGTGCCGGTATTTGTCATGGTATTGGGGTACTCTCGTTCCACCTATATAGAGTTCACTAAGCGTTGTGACATTCACAGCTTTCTTCGTTGCTTGATTCATGCTTTTGAATATTTTGGGGGCATCCCAAAGGTAATGCTGACCGACCAGATGAAAACCGTCGTACTGGGCATGGGAGATGATCGAAAACCTCGCTGGCATCCGCTTTTTGCCGACTTTGCTGCAGCGATTGGGCTTGTTCCAAAAGTATGCAAAGTTCGACGC
>NZ_VKJN01000057.1:0-634 GCF_007197875.1 Brevibacillus sp. LEMMJ03
CTTGGCATCTGGATCGGGGAAAATGAATCGGCAAAGTTCTGGCTTCATGTCTTAAACGAGTTGAAAAACCGGGGCGTGCAAGACATCCTTATTACCTGTGTGGACAATCTTCGCGGCTTCTCCGAGGCCATTTCCGCTTGCTATCCCATCACGGAAATCCAGAAGTGCATCATCCACCAGATTCGCAACTCGATCAAATACGTTTCCTACAAAGACATCAAGAAGATCACGTCGGCCCTGCAGCCGATTTATAAAGCGGCCACGGAAGAGGCCGCCTTGGAAGAACTGAATCAATTCGAGCAGACGTGGGGACAAAAGTACCCCCTTATTGTCCGTTCCTGGCGTACGAACTGGGCGGAAATCTCCACCTTCTTCAAGTACTCACCCGAGATTCGCAAACTGATCTACACAACCAATGTCATTGAGAGCTACCATCGCCAACTCAGAAAGGTCACCAAAGGAAAAGCCATTTTCCCTACAGACGAAGCCCTGCTCAAAATGCTCTACCTGGCAACCATGGATGTGTTACGAAAGTGGACGGGGAGAGTTCAGAACTGGGGCCAAATTCTGTTGCAACTGTCCGTTCAGTTTCCGGAGCGAGTTCAACCATATCTCCGCTGAGCCTAACGGCTAT
>NZ_VKJN01000058.1:0-589 GCF_007197875.1 Brevibacillus sp. LEMMJ03
AGGTTGATAGGTTCGGTGTGGAAGCGCGGCAACGCGTGGAGCTGACGAATACTAATCGGTCGAGGACTTATCCACTCCATATCCTTTGCCAACCATGCGTATCCGGTTTTGAAGGCGCGAAGTCTTCAACGTTCCTCGGTAGCTCAGTCGGTAGAGCAATCGGCTGTTAACCGATCGGTCGGGGGTTCGAGTCCCTCCCGAGGAGCCATATGCGGAGAGTTACCCAAGAGGCCGAAGGGGACGGTTTGCTAAACCGTTAGTATGCGAATAGCGTAGCGAGGGTTCGAATCCCTCACTCTCCGCCATCTTCCTTACAACATTCATAGTGCGTGGCGGTGTAGCTCAGCTGGCTAGAGCGTTCGGTTCATACCCGAAAGGTCGGGGGTTCAAGCCCCTCCACCGCTACCATCCTAAGTTGCGGTCGTGGTGGAATTGGCAGACACACCATCTTGAGGGGGTGGCGGGGTGACCCGTGCGAGTTCGAGTCTCGCCGACCGCACCATCAGAAACATGGCCCGTTGGTGAAGTGGTTTAACACAGCAGCCTTTCACGCTGTCATACAGGGGTTCGAATCCCCTACGGGTCACCA
>NZ_VKJN01000059.1:0-586 GCF_007197875.1 Brevibacillus sp. LEMMJ03
ACCTAACCAACAAAAAATCGCCGGGTGGGTCAATTCTAAACCGGCGATGGTGGGTCAAAATAAAGTCGGCGTTGACATGTAAGGAACATTGTAATTGTTGTTTCTTTTCCATCATCAGATTGAATTGTCAATTCTGCAATTCTATCGATATTCTTTTGGTTAGGTTGAGTAGCTGCATTTACAGGGATGTTAACCGAAGTAAACAGTAATGCTATTGCAAAAAATAGACAAAGTACTCGATTAACAAGGCTTGATTTCACTTGCATTACCTCCCTACACAAAAGAAATTAGTAATCATGTGGACAAGGTGACACCGTTACATAACCTCACCCTCTTTATCCAGATTTTGGAGGTTAACCTACCATTCATATTATACAAATTTTGGGTTTATATGTAAATTATTTATTTTGTGAATATTTTTTGAAAAATTTGTGGCAAGATATCTGTTTTGCCTAATTCCTCGTGTTCTTTTCGAAACATAAAAAAAGCGCCTCTGCTTACGCAAAGGCTGGTATTATCCCCTCAAGGTAGACAGTAAAAAAAGAGTTCATGATATCATGGACTCATTACTGTTGACCGGAGGGGA
>NZ_VKJN01000005.1:0-291708 GCF_007197875.1 Brevibacillus sp. LEMMJ03
CGACTTGCATGTATTAGGCACGCCGCCAGCGTTCGTCCTGAGCCAGGATCAAACTCTCCAATAAAGTTGAGTTGAATGAAAAAACACTGGCTACTGAACAATCATCAGCGATAGTACAGGTCGATTCTATCCGGTTTTCAAGGAACATCGTGTCGCATGTATATTCTTCCTTCACGCTTCAGGCGACGTTTTTTAATATAGCATAGGCTAAAAACAAATGCAACAGGAAATTCTAAGTAAGTTGGAACGCATTTCGTCTTCTCGACAAACATCGTTCCGGCAAAGAACGTTGTCGAACAGGATCGCATCGGCAAACGTTCTGTCGAGGACCTTCCGGGGCATCCCGGGTCTATCCATGCAGCACAACCTCGCAAGGCAAACAAATGGGGAATTCGACCATACTACAAGCAGAAACGTCCATTTCAAAGAAAAGGGGAACAGACATGGTACGGGTCGTCAGTTATAACATCCACAGCGGGCGGGACCTTTTCTGGCGCAAACGGCTGAACGAGATGGCTGCGACGCTGCGCGAACTGCAGGCAGACGTGATCGGCCTGCAGGAAGTCCATCAGAACGGCAAATACGGCTTTCAAGCCGCCTATCTGGCGGACGCGCTGGAGTACGAATTCGCCTTTGCCCCCTCCATCCCCATCGCGGACGGCTATTATGGAAACGCCTTGTTGACGCGTTTGCCCGTCGAGCATGTCGGCCGGTTGGACCTGCCTGCCCGAAAAGAAAAGCGCTGTGTCCTGCAAGCATCCCTCTTCTGCTCGGGCACCCGCGTGTCGTTCTGGGTGACCCACTGCAGCCTCAATCAAGCAAGCCGGCTGGAGCAGATGAAGCTGCTCACGGACAAGGCCGCGAAAAAAAACACCCCCCTGCTGCTGATGGGGGATTTCAACGCGCTGAACGTCTCGTTTGCCCCGATGCTCACCGACTGCGCTCTCGCCACCGGGCAGGACCATCTCGCCACGCTGCCGGCTTTTCGCCGCCGCATTGACTATCTGTTTGCGTCCAGCCATTGGCGAATCAAGCACTACGCCGTTGCGCCCGTAAAATGGTCCGATCACGTCCCGATCATAGCGGAGCTGGAACTGTTACCCCCAGTTCCTGCAAAATAAAGTCCTTTACGTCGATCAAACGCGCGGGTACCGAAAACGGCCGGGATGCCCCCGCTACCAGCAGTGGAATCAGGGAGTCCTGCTTGTGCAGGGAACCGTGACTGCCGCCGCCCAGGTGCGTCGGTGAAGCCTCTGACAAAAATTCATAGCCTTCGGCAGCCGACAGTACAAGAACCGGCCCCCGCTGCGAAAACAAGGAACCGTACAGGCGGGAGAACGCGTCCGGATACGTCCCGAAACGGATGTCCCGCCCCTCCCGTTCCACTTCCAGCACGCCCAAATCTCCTTCCGTCCCCCATTCGTTGCCGTACGGATCGCGAAGAGGTCCCCCCTTCCAGAACCGCAGAAGCCGGTCGGAAGCGCCGCGGCGGACCACCACGCGATCCCCCTCCCGCCAGGCGATCAGATCAATCCGCGGGTCCTGGGACACGGCGTCTGCCAAGCGTACCAGTTTCTCCGCCTTCAGCGGGTAGAGGTACGTCATCCGCTCGTTGTTGCAGATGACGACGTCATACTCATCGGTCACGTCCGTACCCAGCCGGTGGACGGAAAACCCGGAAAGCATGGCATCCAGATCGATGTTGTGCTCTTTGCTTTCACCGATCAGCGTCTGGCCGTGGTCGCTGATAAAGATGCACACGTTTCGCTCCAGCACCTGTTCCCAGGAACTGTAGTTGTTCAGAAAGCGTACCAACTGCTCATCCACTTCGGCCAGATGCTGAACCGCCTTGTGCGGCGAGACGTGCAGCTTGTGGTCGTTCTCCGGGAGATAGATCAGGGTAAAATCCGGCTGCTTGCCGCTGTTGACCACTTCGATCAGGACGTCGATGGCGTACGTGTCGTTGATGCCGTACCCCTTGGCGGCAGACTGCGCCCAATTCCACACAATCGGGCGAAAGAGGGCGGGCCGGACCAGCGTGCCCAGGCTCATGATCGTGGGGCCGCTCGCTTTTTCGCGCATGCTGAAGCGGGTGACGGCATCCAGCACGGGCGGCATGTGGACCTTGTGGCGCTTGTGCCCGCGGTGGGCGATCACGTTGATCGAGCCCGAGACCAGCCCGTTTTCCTCCAGCACCTCGTGTATCGTTTTTACGTCCCGGCTGAGGTGGCGTTCGTTCAAGTCGAACAGCACGTTTTCCGCACAGTGCTCGAGGCCGAGTTTCCCAACCGAAGCGGTTCCGTTTATATAGTTGATCATCCGGTTCGTCTCCGGATCGTACCAGATCAGACCCGGTACCTTGTGCTGATCGGGGTATACGCCCGTGACAAGCGAACAATCGATCGAGGCGGTCATGGTCGGAAACACGGTCACGCAGTCCGGAATGTACTGTCCCCGCTCCATGAAAAACTTCAAACCGGGCGCTTTACCCATCGCTATGCATCGCTCCAGCACATCCGACATCATGGAGTCGATGAGGAAGAGGAGTACTTTTTTCATCCGTCTGCCTTCCTTGTCCGTTAGTGTTTGTCGCACATGTTAGTGTTTGTCTTTTCAGGTGCTCTATGCAGAGGAAAAGCCCCTGCCTTCTTCGGCAGGGGCCTCGATTCAGCGGGACGCGGCCGGTTTTGCCGCCGTGTAGACGAGCACCGGCTGGTCGTTGTTTTGCTGCAGCACGAGCGTTTTGTACCGCTGCAGATACGGAGCGATCGGCACGTAATCCTGCTCCCCGACGGCGGAGTCGCCGAGCAGCCGGGAGAGTACGGCCGCCCGCACCAGCCACTGGCCGTTTTCCCGTTTGAACAGGGGATCGACAGTGGGAAACGCGATGCCGTTGATCACCGTGTCGCCGTTCTCTTCCGTCAGGCGATACGCCTGTACGTCGAGGGATCGAAGGGCTTCCACGACCTGCGCCGCGTAGTCCTCCACCGCGAGGTCCGGTTGCAGTCCGACGTGATTGACCACGGTATGCTTGGGGGTGAAGTATTCGTGCAGCGTCAGCTTCAGGGCATCCCCGTTGGACAGCGGAATGATCTGCTGCGCGCTGCCTTTTCCGTAGGTTTTGGTTCCCACCAGCACGGCAATGCCGTGGTCGCGCAGGGCCCCGGCCACCAGTTCGGACGCGGAGGCGGTCCCTTCGTTGACGAGAATGCGGACGGGATACCCGACGTCCCGGCCGTTTCGTACCCAGGTCTCCACCTCCACGCCGTTGCGGTTGGTCGTGTACATCAGCAGGCCTTCTTCCATAAACAGGCTGGCCACGTCACGGGCGGTGGACAGGTAGCCGCCGCTGTTGTCGCGCAAATCCAGGATCAGCCCTTTCAAGGGCCGGATGCGGGAAAGCTGGTCCAGCTTGTCACGAAGCTGTACGGCCGCTTCCGATCCGAAGGTGGCCAGACTGACGTACCCAATCGCGCCGCCTTCAAACAGGTCTCCTTCCACTTCGGGCATCGTCACGGCGGCACGCTTCAGGCGGACCTGTTTTTCCCGTTTTTCCGAAGGCCGGTAGATGGTCAGAACCGCTTCGCTGTTTTCTTCCCCTCGCAGCATGGCGAATGCTTCCTCAAAGCTTTTGCCCTTGAGGGACTTGCCGTCTACCGCCAGCAGTTGATCTCCTTTCCTCAGCTCGGAAGCGGCGGCCGGCGACTGCGGCACGATGTCGCGGATCACCAGCAGCCCGTCCTGCATCCGCAGCCGGAAACCAAAACCGACAAACTGGTTTTCGACGCCCGCCTCAAACATCTGCAGGTCGTCCCGGGTGAAAAACATCGTGTGCGGGTCGTCCAGTGTGACAAGCATCCCGTCAATCGCCCAGCGGTTCAGCGCCGTTTCATCCAGTCGTGCGGCACGCTGCCATTCCGCCAACCGCTGCTCCATCTCCGGCAGCGTGTCGTCGTCCGCCGAAGGCTTCAGCGTCAGGTGTGCTTGTCTGCCCGCCTCTTCGCTGACATGGCTGAGCGCTCCCTGTACCAACTGCTTGGCGGTGGGCTTGCTCAAATGGTTGTCCAGTACATACTGAAACACTTCCGCCGTCTCCGCAAACGGCTGCTCCTCCGCCTGCACGGGGACGGATACGGCCGTCAGAACAGCGGCGAGCAGCCCTGTGATCATGCGCTTCATCGTGTCGCCCCCTTCACCGCTTCGTCCGGAATTCGCACGTGTACCTCATAGGGGAATGCATACGTTTCCTTGCCCGCATAGGCCACGTACTCCTGGGTGTCGTAAATCTCCTCGTAGCGCCAGACCCGCTGCACCAGCAAATCCGTGTCGCGGTCGATGTAGTACTTGGTCATGTACACGGGGATCTGCTTCACCGTACCGGCGCCAAACGAGCGGTGCTTCACCCGCTCCGCCAAAGCGGGACCGGGAATCCACTCGGTGATGACCTCGTAACGGCCGAGCGACTGCTTGTAATACCGGGCGTGCAGTGTCCGCGCCCGTTCCGCGATGCTGATATCGTCCACCCATTCGTGGAGGAACTCCGGCTCTTTGACGCTGCTTTTTTCCCAGGTCCCGCGTTCAAAATTGCGTTCGTACTGCACGTTCTTGCGGCCGTCGGTGTAGCTCTCCCACTTGTCCAGCACAAGCTGCTGCGGGGACTGGAAGATGCCGAACGTGTGGCCGATCTGATCGCGTTGGTCCACTTCCTGCGTGTACTTCAGCAAAAAGCCGCGCAGCACCGACTCCCCGTGGACGATGTAGCCGTCCTTGTTGTCCATCCGTTTGAGCGTATGCGCCAGGTCCGTGACCAGCGACGGCTGCTGCTTCAGCACGGCCAGCTCCTGGGACAGCAGCCGGGCCAACTGCTGGACCGCTTCTGTCGCCTCGGAGATGTCCGGACTGGCCAGCCACGCCTCCGCTTCATCCAAGCGGTTGGCTTCCACCAGATAGTACACCGCGTTGAGCAGCGCTTCCGGCTTTTTGTCGGCAAACGAGCGGTAACGGACCAGCGCCTCTTCCGTTTTTCCGCTTTTAGCTTCCAGCGCGGCCAGGTAAACGGCCAGCGATTGCCATTCTTCGGAACCTTGCCGCACTTTTGGTTCGTAGCTGCCCAAACGCTCCAGGACACGCCCGTACACGGCAGGGTCTTCCGCCCCCATCTGCAGCGCGATGTCGTAGACGTTGGCACAGAGAAGGCGAAGCGTGTCGGGCAGGATGATCTTGTCAGCGAAATACGCGTCGATGGCGGAAAACGCCTGGTCGAGATTTTCCGAAAGCGGGGTCCCCGGGTCCCAGCTCAGGTAGTAGTGCACCCCGATCCGGTTGTCAAACGTGGACGCGGCCAGCCGCTTCAGGTCGGCGAACGTCTGCTCGCTGTCTTCGTGGCTGCGGATCGCTTCCACCGCATGGACAAACGTCTCTTCGTCCTTGGTCATCTGATTCGTGTACGTCGCGAACAGCGGGAACAGTTCCCGAATCTCTGGAACCGTCGGAAACTTTTGGCCGTTGTAATCGAGCAGCGGCAGCAGCAGGTCCCCCTGCATGGAGGCGAGCAGTCGGTCGGCCACGACGGCCGCTTCACCCCGCTTCAGCTTCTCCTCCGGCCGGCCGTCCATCCACCCCGCTGCGGTGATGTTCTGCCAGGCCTGCTCCCCGTCCGCGCCCATCGCGTACATCTGCAGCAGTTTGGCCGCTTCCTCGCGGGTGATGGGCTGGTCGGGATGCAGTTCCTTTCCGGGAAACACCTGCTGAATCGCCCCGGGACCGTACAGGCGCTCCAGCAAAACGGAGACGCGCAGGATCGGATCGTACATCCAGGTCAGCCGGTCCACGTCCGCGTATGGCAGATACGGCTCGTCAAACCCTTCTCCCTGGCCGTACTCCTCGTGTTCGGACAAAAAGGTGAGCGGGTACAGATGAAGCTGCCCCTGCTCGTACAGCCGATCCACCAGGACGAGAAACTCGGCCCGGGTCATCTCCCGTTCCGGATAAAAGCGGTCGATGCCGGCGCCCGCCGTAAACAATCCGGCCTTCACCCCGCGGATGATCGCCGCTTTGGCCCAGTGTTTGCCGATGTCCCCGTACGGGACGACCCCTTCGCTGGCGCGGGCGGTAACGGGGGCGAAGAGCCCAGAGACGAGCAGCCCGCACGCCATGATTTGGATTGTCTTTCGCACAAAAATCCCCCTAACGTTTTGCTCACACGCACCTTCCGCAAACCGCCCCGGCGCTCCGCCTGCGGTCAAACGCGGGCCTTCCGCCTGACGTCGGCGCGCGCGCGGCCTGCTTACACAAATTGGAACGGATCCGTGTGTACGGAGGATGCGAACACTTCCGTCTGGTAGCCGTTTGCTTTCAACTGTTCCGCCAGATAGGAAGCCAGCTTCTCTTTCATGATTTTTTCAATGTTGTGGCCGGCGTCGATGATAAAGAGTCCCTCCGCCTGCGCGTCGTGAGCGGTATGATAGCCGATATCGCCCGTCACGAACACGTCGGCTCCGCGAAAAACGGCTTTGGACACAAACGAGCTGCCGTCCCCGCCAACCACCGCCACTTTGCGCACGGTGGCGTCCAGGTCGCCGACGACGCGAACGCCCGAAAGCGAGAAGCGCTCCTTGATCCGCTCCGCCAGCTCACGCAGCGTCACGGGCTGCGGCAGCTTGCCGATTCGGCCGATTCCCAGCCCGGTGCCGGACGCCTCCAGCGGAATCACGTCGTAGGCGACCTCCTCGTACGGATGGGCGGCCAGCATCGCCTTGATCACGGCCGCCTGACGGGAAGCGGGCACTACCGTCTCCAGCCGGACTTCTTCCACCCGCTCCAGCGTTCCCTGCTGACCGATGTGAGGATTGGTTCCCTCCCGCGGCAAAAACGTCCCCGTTCCCTCCACCTGGAACGAACAGTGGCTGTAGTTGCCGACCCAACCGGCTCCTGCCTCGGAAACGGCCTGAAACACCGCGTCCCGATGGGAAAGCGGGACGTAGACGACCAGTTTTTTCAACGCCTCCTGATAGCTAACGTCAAGCACCTCCACATCGCCCAGACCGATCGCTTCGGCCAGCCAGTCGTTCAGTCCGCCGGCGGCCGCGTCGAGGTTGGTGTGCGCCGTGTAGACGGCGATGTCGTGCTTCAAAAGTTTCTCATAGACCCGCCCGGCCGCCAGATCCGTGCGCAAGTGCTTGAGCGGCCGGTAAATCACCGCGTGGTGGGCGACGATCAGGTCCACTTTTTCGGCGATGGCTTCGTCGACGACCTCTTCCAGCACGTCAAGGGCCACCATCACTTTTTTTACCTGCTTCTGCAGCGTCCCGACGTGCAGACCGATCTTGTCCCCTTCCAGCGCCAGCGCTTTGGGCGCCAGCCGCTCCACGTATTGGATTACCGTTTGTCCGTGTGCAAACATGCGATCACCTCGTCTAACCATTCCAGTTCCGCTTCTATCTGCCGGGTCCGCTCCGCCGCTTCCGGCTTGCGGGACTGCTGCAGTTGGGACAGCACCCGCTGCCACTTGTCCCGCTCCTGCCGCCACTTTTTCAGGAGGATCGGCGACTTTTCCTCCCACAGGAACGGACCGATGCGCAGCAGTTCCTCCAGGCTGCGCTCCTTCCCTTCGTACGGCTTGGCCGGCTCTCCCCGCTCCGCCACGAGGATTTCGTAGATGATGCCGTCTTCTTCCAAAATGGATTCCGCCACCAACTGCCAACCGTTTTCCAGCAGCCAGCGGCGGACCAGTTCTTCTCCCACATTGGGCTGCAGGATCAGGCGCCGGACTCCCTCCAGCTTGTCAGCCCCGGCGGCGAGAATCGAGACAATCAGTTGACCGCCCATGCCGGCGATGCAGACCGCGTCCACTTCGCCCGGACGGAGGACCGACAGCCCGTCCCCCTTGCGCACCGACGCACGGTCGCGCAGCGCCAGCGTCTGGATTTGTCGGAGAGCCGCCTGGTACGGACCTTCGTTCAGCTCTCCGGCGATCACAAACGACGCGATGCCCCGCACAAGCAAATAAGAAGCCAGTAACGCGTGGTCCGAACCGATGTCGGCGACGCGGGCTCCCTGCGGACAATAGCGGGCAATCGTCTCAAGCCGCTTGGAAATGATCAATGATGATGTCATACCTACTCTTCACCTTCCATGTCCTTTATTCTACCCTATTTGTCCAAGATTGCCCAATGCAAAAAAGCGCAAAAAACCCCGCCTTTCGTCAAGGCGGGGAATACGCACGCCAACCGCTAACAGCCGATTTCGCGGGCGATCACGTTTCGCAGGATTTCCGAAGTGCCTTCGCCGATTTCCAGCAGACGGGCGTCGCGGAAGAAGCGCTCCACCTGGTATTCGCGCATGTACCCGTAGCCGCCGTGGATCTGGATCGCCTGATGGGTGACGGCCATCGCCACTTCCGACGCGTACAGCTTCGCCATCGCCGCTTCCTTGGTGAACGGGCGGCCGTTGTCTTTCAGCCAGGCCGCCTTGTACACCATGTTGCGGGCCAATTCGATCTGCATCGCCATGTCCGCCAGCTTGTGCTGGATGGCTTGAAACTTGGAAATGGACTGACCGAACGCCGTCCGCTGCCGGGCGTACTGCAGCGCCTTGTCGTAAGCTGCCTGGGCGATGCCCACAGCCATCGCGCCGATGCCGATGCGCCCGCCGTCCAGCGTGATCAGAAATTGTTTGAAGCCCTCGCCCGGCTTTCCGAGGATGTTCTCGTCCGGCACGCGGACGTTTTCCAAAATCAGCTCCGTCGTGTTGGAGCTGTGCAGGCCCAGTTTTTCGTAGTTGGCCAGCACCGTAAAGCCGGGCGCATCCGTCGGTACGATGAACGCGGTGATGCCCCGCGAACCTTTTTCTTTCTCCGTAACGGCCGTCAACGCGAGAAATTGGGCGTACGAGGCATTGGTGATGAAGCACTTCGACCCGTTGATCAGCCACTCGCCGCCGTCCCGCACGGCGGTCGTTTTCGTGCCGCCCGCGTCTGAACCGGCGTTCGGCTCCGTCAGGCCAAAGGCGCCCAGGCTCTCGCCGGAGCAGATTTTCGTCAGGTACTTCGCCTTTTGCGCTTCCGTACCAAACAGGGCGAGCGGCGCCCCGCCCAGCGAGATGTGGGCCGAATAGGTGATCCCGGTCGAACCGCACGCACGGCTCAGCTCTTCGACGACGATGGCAAAGCTGACCGTATCCGCCCCCGCACCGCCGTACTCCTCGGGAAACGGCAGCCCGAGCAGATTCAGCTCGGCCAACTGCCGAAAAATATCCACGGGAAACGCCTTGGTGCGATCCCGCTCATCCGCTCCCGGCGCCACTACTTCATCGGCGAACGAACGGATCATGCTTTTCAGCATCCGCTGTTCTTCCGTCAAGTCAAAATGCATGGTTGTCCGCCTCCTTGCAAGCGCTTTTTTACAAGATCATCAACGTGTCTTCCGTTCTGACTGAGCGTTTGTTCAGATCGTATCACCATTATACACCAGCAAACTGTCGGATGTGTATGTTTTTTCAGAAAAGTTTTTCGCCGATCTTGGCTGAAAGAAAAAAGGCGCGCTTACCGCCTGCGCGCCCCGATGACAATCCCCGCCATGAACGAGAGAATGCCCAGAATGTACCCGAGATTGTAGGTCGGAACGTTGACCACTTTGGCAAACGTCTCGACGCCGAAGAACACGGCGGTCAACACGATGAAGATCAATACCCGCCATTTGCTTTCCACATGTTTCACCTCGCACGTCGCATGTAGACCAATCGTACACCTTTCTCATCCACAGGCCAAACAGGCTCTACAGCCTGAGCCATTGAAACCAGTAGGAACGGGTCATAAAAAACAGCACGGAACTCGCGAAGACCTTGACGAACAGCAGAAGCTGGATGACGTCCTGCCGCGCCTGGGGAATGTAGAGGGACTGAATCTCCGCGCCAAACCAGATGATCATGCCGCAGACGGCCAGCACGCCTGCCCATTTCGGCTGACGGCCGTGCAGCAAAAACCCGAGCCCGGTCATCAGGCCGGCAATCGGCACCCAGTACAGCTCCGCCCGCCACCAGGCATACTCGGTCCCCACTCGCTCCAGCGTCGCCACTCCGTACACCAGGCTGAGGCCGATCAGGCCGCAGTACAGCAGATACTCATAGCCGAACAGAAACGCGCTGGCGCACCACAGCAGGCAGACAACGGCCAGGTACGCGAGCAAGAGCGGGAGCGGCCCCTCCCATTGGTTGAGGATGTAGACCCCGCCGAAAATCAGCACCAGGGACGACAACCCCAGCAAAAGATGGGGCAAAGGTGTGGCAGACCGCCGGAAAACGACTGCCAGGATATAGAAGGCGAGCGCAAAACAGGCAAAGATGGCAATTTGCATTAAGGGGGTAAAACGGTTAAAATGGAAAGCAAGTAAGATCGTTCCTGCAATCAGGCAGGCGCCCAACAGCCAGGCCAGGATCATCTTCCCCGATACGGGATGGCCGCTCCCAGACACGTACGGCCGCGTTGTTTTCGTCCCCCCCGCAGCCGCCGAACCGGATCCTGTTCCCTTCTCTCCTCCTTTGCCCACCGCAGCGGGAGTTGGCGGACGATCTCCTTCGGTGTACAGGTTCAACAAAAAGATGCAGTAATGTTCAGGCAGCAGGTTGTTGCGCCGCCAGTTTTCGATCTCGGCGATGATGATGCGTTTGCGCTGGTCGTCCAACGCGAGCCCCTCCTCACGACAGGTACTAAGGTGGAGGGCAAACAGCGGCAGCCGCCGGAAGCGTATCGTTTGCCCGATGGAAAAAGAAAAGCCTACGCCGGCTTCACGTAGGCCACTTACTACCTATATCGGTTATTCGAGGAAATCTTTTAAGCGTTTGCTGCGGCTCGGATGGCGAAGTTTGCGCAGGGCTTTCGCTTCGATCTGGCGAATCCGCTCGCGGGTCACGCCAAACACTTTCCCCACTTCTTCCAGCGTGCGGGTCCGCCCGTCATCCAAGCCAAAACGCAGGCGAAGCACGTTTTCTTCGCGATCGGTCAGCGTGTCCAGCACGTCTTCCAACTGCTCTTTCAAGAGTTCGTAAGCGGCTGCGTCAGACGGCTCCAGCGCATCCTGGTCTTCGATAAAGTCGCCCAGATGGGAGTCGTCTTCTTCCCCGATCGGCGTTTCCAGCGACACCGGCTCCTGTGCGATCTTCATGATCTCCCGCACTTTTTCCGGCGTCAGATCCATTTTTTCCGCGATCTCTTCCGGCAGCGGCTCTCGTCCCAGTTCCTGCAGCAGTTGGCGGGATACGCGGATCAGCTTGTTGATGGTCTCCACCATGTGAACCGGAATGCGGATCGTGCGCGCCTGGTCGGCGATGGCGCGGGTGATGGCCTGGCGGATCCACCAGGTCGCGTAGGTGCTGAACTTGTATCCCTTGCGGTAGTCGAATTTCTCAACGGCTTTGATCAAGCCCATGTTTCCTTCCTGAATCAAGTCGAGGAACAGCATGCCGCGGCCGACGTAACGCTTGGCGATGGACACCACCAGGCGCAGGTTGGCTTCCGCCAGACGCCGCTTTGCCTCCTCATCCCCCTGCTCGATCCGCTGCGCCAGTTTGATCTCCTCTTCGGCGGAAAGCAGAGGAACACGGCCGATTTCCTTCAGGTACATTCGTACAGGGTCGTTGATCTTAATTCCGGGCGGTACGGAGAGATCGTCGAAGTCGAACTCTTCGGTGTCCTCATCCTTCATGATCAAATCGTCCACATCGTCGTCGTCATCGCTGTCGTTGTTCAGCTCGATGCCCTGATCGCTCAGATATTCAAAGAACTCATCCATTTGGTCCGAGTCTTGTTCAAATCCGGAGAGGCGTTCCATGATTTCCTTGTACGACAGCACGCCGCGCTTTTTACCCAACTCGACCAACTGTTCCTTCACTTGTTCAATGGACGCTGCTTCCATGTCTGACGTGATGTTTTGTTTGTTCATCTACTATCCCTCCTTCCCCGGGAATGATCGGATGCTACCCTTCCTTTAAAGCATTTTCCAATTCAAGAATCTTCATCCCTATGACGGCTGCTTGAATTTCCAGTTCTCTGCGCGCTTCCTCGCTGTCCGCGGAGGAGGCTTGGAGATGCAGGCTGCGCTGTTCCTCGCGCAGACGCTCCAGCTCGGCGCGCTTCGGGTAGTGATTCACTTGCTTGATGTAGTCCCCGATCTCTTGATCAGATACGTCTTCTCTACACTCCATCATCGCCAATCCCGAGGCTAATTGCTTTAACGATTCATCTTGCAGGTAATGGATAAACTGTCCAGGGTCTTCCGGATGTCCTTCCGCGAAGTAGGCGTACAGGTAGGCGGCCAGCGCGTCGTGTTCATCCACCTGAAAAGAGGCGCTGCACTCCGTCTGGACGCGTTCGGCGATGTGCCGGTTTCGCATCATGTAGTACAGCAGCATGCGCTCGGCCGTGTGGTAAGCGGGCGGCAGTGTTTTTGCGAGCGTAACTTTGCCATTATTTATACTATTATTCCATGCTGGCGATACTTTATCCCTGTGGCTGTTACTTTTTTGCTGTTTGTACAGCCGCCGGGCCTCCCACTTGAGCGTGTCAAGCGAAATCGCGTATTCTTCCGCCAACTGCCGCAAATACAAGTCCCGCTCTACCGGGCTGTTCAGTTCGTTGACGATCGCAAGCGCCTTCTCGATGAACTGCGCCTGATCCGTCTCATCCTGTATTACGTGGCTGGCGCGCAAATGTTTCAGGCGAAACGCGGTAACCGGCATCGCCTGCAGCAGCACCTGCTGCGAAAACGCCTCCGGGCCGTGCTGACGGATGTAATCGTCGGGGTCCGTTCCCTGCGGCAGCGGAGCCACCCGCACGATCAGTCCGGCCTCCTGCAGCACGTGAATCGCCTTGGCCGTCGCCTCCTGGCCGGCAGCGTCTCCGTCATAGCAGAGGACGACCTGCTCCACGTTGCGGCGGATGATCCGCGCCTGCTGCTCGGTAAGCGCGGTTCCCAGCGTGGCGATGCCCTGGGGAAAACCGGCCTGCCATGCCGAGACGACATCGACGTAGCCCTCGAACAGCAGCGCCTGCTTCCGCTTTCGCATGAAAGGACGGGCCCGGTGCAGATTGAACAAGGTGGCGCTCTTGTTGAACAGCGGACTTTCCGGGCTGTTCAGGTACTTGGGCTGTTTGGCCTGCTGCCTGGACGCGGAAGCGGTATCCAGCAGCCGGCCGCCAAAGCCGATGATGTTGCCCTGCGAATCGTGGATGGGGAACATGATCCGTCCGCGAAAGCGGTCAAAGATGTTGCCCGCTTCGCTTTTGGCCAAGAGTCCCGATTCCACCATCAGGTCCAGGGAAAAGCCGCGCTTTTGCAGAAACTGTGTGACGAAATCCCACGAATCCGGCGCGAACCCGATCTGAAATTCCGCAATGGTCTGCGGCGAAAGGCCGCGCTTCGACAGATACGTCATCGCTTCCTTCCCGTAGGGCGTTTCCGTCAGGACGTAGTGGTACAGTTTGCCGACCAACTGGTGGGCCTTCAGCATCGCCTGCTTGGCCCGATTCTCCGGCGGATCGTCATCCTCCTTGCCGTGCGTCGGAGGCAGCTCAATCCCCGCGCGTTCCGCCAGCTTGTGCAGCGCTTCGGGGAAGGTCAACTGCTCCATCTTCATTAAAAAGGAAAAGACATCTCCGCCTGCCCCACAGCCAAAGCAATGAAAAAACTGTCGTTCCGCGTTGACGTTGAAGGAGGGTGTCTTTTCCGAGTGGAACGGACAAAGACCGAGGAACGCCCGCCCGCTTTTCCGGAGCTGAACGTATTCTCCCACCACGTCCACGATGTCCACAGCGGCACGGACTCGGTTCACAAAATCAGCTGAATAGGGACCAGCCATGTCTTTCCACCTTTTTAGAGAATCGCGCAATGAGGATATTTAGTTCGTCAAAATTCGTCATTTTCCTTCTTGGAAATGCACTCCTTTTCTACTTTTCCACATTTCCGCAGACTATAAACGCCGCGCCGCCGCATCCCGAGAGGAAGGACGGCTATCTCTTCTTCTACAAGAAACGCCAAAACCCTTTTTTTGCTCTACTTCTTTTCGCCGCGCAGCTTGTTTTTGCGAATCATTTCCAGGATGATGTTGGCCGTCTCTTCCACAGCCTTGTTGGAGACGTCAATCACCGGGCAGCCGATCCGCTTCATGATCCGCTGCGAATAGGCCAGTTCTTCGTTGATCCGTTCCAGATTGGCGTAGTTAGCCTGCGCAGTCAGGCCCAGGGCCTTCAGGCGCTCGGTGCGGATGCTGTTCAACTGCTCGGGGTTGATGGTCAGCCCGATACAGCGCTCCGGCGGGAGTTGGAACAGTTCCTCCGGCGGTTCCACTTCCGGCACGAGCGGCACGTTGGCCACCTTCAGCCGTTTGTTGGCCAGGTACATCGAGAGCGGCGTTTTCGACGTGCGGGAGACGCCGATCAGCACCACGTCAGCGCGCAGGAGCCCGCGCGGGTCGCGGCCGTCGTCGTACTTGACAGCAAACTCGATGGCGTCCACCTTGCGGAAATACTCCTCGTCCAGGCGACGAACCAGACCCGGTTTGCCAATCGGCGGTTCGTGGAGCATCTCCTGCAGGGTGTTCATCAGCGGCCCCATCACGTCGACGACAGGAATGGCGTGTCGGGCGGCCTGCTCCACGATGTACGACTTCAGTTCGGGCACCACCAACGTAAAAACGATCATCGCTTTCGATTCCTTGGCCGAAGCGATGATTTCGTCGATGGATTCCTTGTCTTCTATATAGGGGTACTTGTGTACGTCGATCGCGAAACGGTCAAATTGGCTGGCCACTGCGCGGACGACCAGCTCGGCGGTTTCGCCGATGGAATCAGAGACGACATAGATGAGCTGTGCTTGTTGAGCCATGTGTATCGCTTCTCCTCCTAGACTTTCGATTCGCTGCCCAATTCCACAAACGCCTTGGCGATCGTCGTCTTCGTCACCCTGCCCACCAGCTCGTAATTTCGGCTGTCCTCTCCCTCGGCGGGACGGACAACGGGCAGCGAGTCGATCTGAAAATCGATCAGCTTTTTGGCGGCCGAATACAGGGTGTCCTCCGGTTGACAGGTCACAATGTTCGGCATGCGGGTCATGATGATCCCGACCGGCACGTCTTCCAGCGATTTGTTGCCGAGCGAAGCGCGCAGCAGGTCCTTGCGGGAGAGAACGCCGGCCAGATAGCCTTTCTGGTTGACGACGAACAATGTGCCTACGTCTTCCAGAAACAGTGTCACGATCGCGTCGTAGGCGGAAGCCGATTCGGAAACAACGATGGGCATCGCCTTGTAGTCGTTGACGAGAAGCTTGTGAAGCCGTTCACTTATGACCGAGCCGGCAGGTCTGCCTGCATAAAAATAACCGACACGAGGTCTGGCTTCTAAATAACCTGACATCGTAAGGATCGACAGGTCGGGGCGCAGCGTAGCCCGGGTCAGGTTGAGCCGCTCCGCGATCTGCTCGCCGGTAATCGGTCCCTCATCCTTTACGATCTGTAAGATCTGCTCTTGTCGTTTGGTAAGCTCGATGACCAATCACCCCGGTTCATGTCTGGTACCTATCCCTAGTATTACTCTATTCGCGCGGATTTTCCTTCTCTCCGCGGGAAAAAAGCTCGCCCCCGCCGGGCAGGCGGAGGCGTGTGGAGCCAGTCATCAGGCGAAAACCAGTTTGGAAAAATCAGCATATGCGCCGATCAGTCGGGAGATGCCGAGCAAGAGCGCCAGCCGGTTGCGGCGGACGGCCTGATCGTCCGCCATGACCATGACGGCGTCGAAGAACGATTGGATGGGCTCGCGCAACTGGGACAGCGTCGACAGCACCGCAGCCTGATCGTCGAGGCCCTCCACCTGCTCCCGCACGGACAGATACGCCTTGTACAGGGCGCGCTCCGCGTCCTCGGTGAAGACGGCTTCGTCGATCGCGTCGTCCTCCGCTTTCTGCGCCAGGTTGCCGGCCCGGTTGAACTGTTCCACGGTCAGCTTGAAGTCGTCCGCCTGCACCGCAGCCATCAGCGCTTTCGCTTTGGCCAGCACGTCCGGCACCAGCGCGATGTCAGCCGACAGCACGGCGTCGATCACATCGTAACGGATCTGTTCTTCCTGCAGCGCATTTTTCAGACGAAGCGCGAAGAAATCGGCCAGGTCTTTCTTCACCTCATCCCTGTCGCGCTTGGTTACGCCCTGAGCGGCATAGATGTCCAGCGCGGCGTCCCACAAGCGGTCCAGCGGCAGCTTCCAGCCGCGGTCGAGCAGGATCGCCACGATCCCCGCCGCCATCCGGCGCAGTCCGTACGGGTCCTGCGAGCCGGTGGGGACGATGCCGATGGAGAAGCAGCCGACAATCGTGTCCAGCTTGTCCGCGATGCTGACAGCCGCTCCTTCGGCAGACTGCGGCAGTTGGTCGCCGGCAAAACGGGGCAGGTAGTGTTCGAAGACACCCCGGGCCACCGCTTCGCTCTCGCCGGCCTTGCGGGCGTAATCCTCGCCCATGATGCCCTGCAGTTCGGGGAATTCGCCCACCATGTTGGTCACCAGGTCAAACTTGGCAATCTCGGCGATGCGGTCCACGCAGGCAGCCTCCGCTTCGCCCAGCTCCAGCCGGCCGGCGATGCGGCCTGCGAGGTCGCGAACCCGGCGCACCTTGTCCCCGATCGTCCCCAGTTCTTCGTGGAAGACGATCGTCTCCAGCCGCTTCAGGCAGCTTTCAATCGACAGCTTTTGATCCTCCTCGTAGAAGAACCGGGCGTCGGACAGGCGGGCGCGCAGCACTTTTTCGTTTCCTTTGGCCACGTTGTCCAGCGCGCGGCTGTCGCCGTTGCGGACGGTGACGAAGTGGTTGAGCAGGTGGCCGTTCCCATCCTCCACCGGGAAGTAGCGCTGGTGCTCGCGCATGGAGGTGACCAGCACCTCGCGCGGAATGGACAGGAACGCTTCGTCAAACGTGCCGTACAGCGCGGTCGGATACTCGACCAAATGGACCACTTCGTCCAGCAGGCCCTCGTCCATCGGGATGCGCCAGCCGTTTTCCCGCTCCATGCGGCGAATCTGCTCGACGATGGAACGGCGCCGCTCGTCCGGGTCGACGATGACGTGCTGTTCCGCCAGCTTGGCCGCGTACTCGCCCGGCTGGGTCAGCGTCACCTCCTGACTGCCGAGGAAGCGGTGGCCGCGCGTCACGCGTCCCGCCTTTACGCCGGCGATCTCCATCTCGATCACGTCTTCGCCGAAGAGGGCCACCAGCCAGCGGATCGGGCGCACGTACTTCAGCTCGTACGCGCCCCAGCGCATGTTTTTCGGGAACGTCATGCCGGCGATCACATCGGCCAGCGCGGGCAGCAGTTCCCTGGTCGCTTTCCCGGCTTCCGACTTGCGGGCAAACACGTACTCGACGCCGTTCACGTCCTTGAAGTAGAGCTGGTCGACGTCGACGCCGTTGCTGCGGGCAAAGCCCTGCGCCGCCTTGGTCCAGTTGCCGGACTCGTCCTGGGCGATTTTGCGGGCGGGCCCTTTCGCTTCCTCGTTGCGGTCCGGCTGTTTTTCCGCCAGTCCGCTCACATGAACGGCAAAGCGGCGCGGGGTCTCGTACGAAACGACCGCGTCGTAGGGAATCCGTTCCGCCGCCAGCCATTTTTCCACCTTTTCCTTCAACTGCGCGGCCGCTCCGGCGACGAAGCGGGCCGGCATTTCTTCCGTACCGATCTCCAGCAACAAGTCGCGCTTACTCATCTGCGTTCACTCCTTCCTCACGGCTGGACGCGCTTTTGTGCGCGGCCGGCTCCTCGCTCGATTGGCCTTTTTTCAGCAAGGGGAAGCCGAGCCGTTCGCGCTCCGCCAGATAGGTTTGGGCCACTTCGCGGGACAGGTTGCGGACGCGGGCGATGTAGCCGGTCCTCTCCGTCACGCTGATCGCCCCCCGCGCATCCAGCAGGTTGAACGTGTGGGAGCACTTCAGCACGTAGTCGTAGGCCGGAAACACCAGGCGCTCTTTCATCAGGCGCTTTGCTTCCGCCTCGTAGGTGTTGTACAGGTTGAACAGCATGTCCACGTCGGACAGCTCAAACGTGTATTTGGAATGCTCGTACTCCGGCTGCAGGAAAACGTCGCCGTAGGTGTAACCGTTGACCCACTCCAGTTCGAAGACGTTTTCCTTCTCCTGGATGTAGGAAGCGAGGCGCTCCAGGCCGTAGGTGATCTCCACCGCCACCGGTTTGCATTCCAGTCCGCCCACCTGTTGGAAGTAGGTGAACTGGGTGATTTCCATGCCGTCCAGCCACACTTCCCAGCCCAGGCCCCAGGCGCCGAGTCCCGGGTGCTCCCAGTTGTCCTCGACAAAGCGGATGTCGTGTTCCAGCGGATCAATGCCCAGTTCGCGCAGGCTGTCCAGGTAGATTTCCTGGATGTTGTCCGGCGACGGTTTCATGATCACCTGGAACTGATGGTGCTGGTACAAGCGGTTGGGGTTCTCCCCGTAACGGCCGTCGGCGGGACGGCGGGACGGCTCCACGTAGGCCACATTCCACGGCTCCGGCCCAATCGCACGGAGAAACGTCATCGGGTTGAGCGTGCCGGCCCCTTTTTCCACGTCGTACGGCTGCACAATCAGGCAGTTTTGTTTTGCCCAAAAGTTCTGCAGCGTCAAGATGATGTCTTGAAAGGTCTTTTTCATGGTTCGTTCCACCTCCTGAAGGTAACAAAGCTCCAAGCGAAGCGCGGCGCGGTTGGGTGTTTGCGAACGCCCATGCGCCATGGCTCCTGTTGGAAAGGACGCTGGTCCTGCCGAATCAGGAAGCGGCTCCGAAAAGCCACTCCTCGCTGATTCAGCAAAAAAACCTCCCGCCGCCTACACCGTGACTTCCACAGTGTAGGGACGAGAGGATTTCCCGCGGTTCCACCCTACTTGACGAATCGGCATGCCAGCCGCTTCGTCCACTTTTGCTGTTCACCTTGCTCCGGAACGCCGTTCATCGACATGACTACCGGGCTTCCACCCTCCCCGGTTCGCTACGCGAGAAGGCGCGACGCCTTCTCTTTCAGCCAGCGGCCGACTACTCCTTTCCTTCACAGCAACGGTCGGTATCACATTTGGTACTTATCATAGCGAAAAGCAAAACGGATGTCAATGCGGATCGTTGGGTACCTTTGCGTTTGGCAACGCGATTGCACTGCCGCCGTCAGACGTCCCGCTCACGACAAATTCAACCCTGCCCGTAACCGAATCCTCTCCGCCGCCGTTTACATGGGTACCGCAAGCTGCACAGATGATGAACAGCGACAGGGATAACACAAGGAACACCAGGTATTTATTTGACATGGTGATTTTCCCCTTTCGCGTTTAGTTCGCCACGATTTCCCCTCGCATGTTGCGTAAACGAATGCCCAAAAATAGAAGCAGAGTTCGCGTTGCAACTCTGCTCATCGTGATCCGGAACGCTTCTTGTGTTGTGCTCTCTACAAACCGATGTTCTCGATCTGATCCAGAAACGCCCGACTTTTCAGCCGCAGATCAAGATGCTGGTCCAAAAAGCTGCGCAGCACGTGTTTGAGCTGGCTGCGCGTCGACGGCTTCACCTCGATCTCGCCCAGCCGCTCCAGGTCAAACACCTGAAACAGGCGGAGGAGCTTCCAGACCGACGGGGAGACGGCAATCGCATACGGGTCCTGCGGCAGGCAGACGGGACAGAGCAGTCCCCCCTGCGACACGCTGATCGCATAAGGCTCCCGCTCCGCCCCGCAGTTGGCGCATCCCGACAGATGCGGGGCAATGCCCGCCACCCGCAGCATTTTCGTCTCGAAAATCCGGCAGAGAATCTCCGCGTCCCTGCCTTCGTCCAGATAGCGAAACAACAGCAGCAGCATGTGAAACAAAAAAGGATTGGCTTCCCGTTCATCCGTCAACCGGTCCAAAAGCTCCGCTATGTACGCGGCATAAGCCGTGGCCGCCAGGTTTTGCCGCAAGTCCCGGAACGACTCCACGATCTCTCCCTGGGACAGGTCGGGCATGCCGCTTCCAGGTCCTGCCTTGCACAGATAGTATCCATGGGTAAACAGTTGGGAGACGGCCCCCAAGCGGCTTTTCGGCTTTTTCGCGCCGCGGGCCATGATGCCCACCTTGCCATGCTCCCGCGTAAACAACGTCACCACTTTGCTGGACTCTCCATAGTCCACGCTGCGGATGACAATCCCTTCCCACTTTACAAGCATGCGTGCGTTTCACCCGGTTCCTTTTGGGCGAACTCAAACGCGGCCTCCTCGTCGGCAGTCGTTTGAAGGTGTTCTCTGTAGAGAAGGTAAGCATGGATGTCACCGGTCGAAGCGAAATAACTCCAAGAAAAGTCACGAAGCATGAAGCATCATCCTTTCTTGTTTCGGCTGTATCCACTTCCTTCTTAGATTCACCTGCGCCCGTTTTTCTATGCCATGGAAAAATTGACACCGCTAGTCTTCGTCGTAAAAACCAAAATTGCGCAGCATTCGTTCCTGATTGCGCCAGTCTTTTTTCACCTTGACCCACAGTTCCAGATACACCTTGTCCCCCATCAGCCGCTCGATGTCCAGACGGGCGCGGCGGCCGATTTCCTTGAGCATCTGCCCTCTCTCCCCGATCAGGATGCCTTTCTGCGAATCCCGCTCGACGTAAATGGCCGCGTAGATGTACAGGGTCTTGCCGTTTTCGCCCCGCTTCATCTCTTCGACGGTCACGGCGATCGAATGGGGCACCTCTTCGCGGGTCAGATGCAGCACCTTTTCCCGGATCAGTTCGGCCACGATAAAGCGCTCGGGGTGGTCGGTCACCTGGTCGGGCGGGTAGTACATCGGCCCTTCTTCCATCTCGTCAAAGATTGCCTGGATCAGCGGACCGGTGTTGTTCCCCTCCAGAGCGGAGATCGGGATAATCTGCTTGAACTCGTACAGCTTCCGGTAGTCGTCGATGATCGGCAGCAGTTCCTCCGGGTGCACCTTGTCAATTTTGTTGATCACCAGAAAGACAGGTGTTTTCACCTGCTTGAGCCGCTCGATGATGTACTCGTCGCCCGGCCCCCGCTTTTCCGTGGCGTCGATGACAAACAGCACCAGGTCCACTTCGTTGAGCGTGTTTTCCGCGACGGCGACCATGTAGTCGCCCAGCTTGGACTTGGGCTTGTGAATCCCCGGCGTGTCGAGGAAGATGACCTGTCCCTGCTCCGTCGTGTAGACGGCGGTAATCTTGTTTCGCGTCGTCTGCGGTTTGTTGGACATGATCGCGATCTTCTGGCCGACGATGTGGTTTAACAGCGTGGATTTCCCCACGTTAGGCCTGCCCACGATGGAGACAAACCCGGATTTGAAGCCTTTTTTCGTGCGATTATCCACGTAGATCCTCCTTGGTGAACGCCCCTGGAAGCAGGGCGGATACTGTTGTTTCCGTCACGTCGCCGTTCATGTTGGCGAGAATGACCGGCATGTCGGGCGGGCACAGCTCCGCCATCACCTGCCGGCACGCGCCGCAGGGAGAAACCGGATGCGGCGTGTCAGCCACCACGGCGATCGCCTTGTAGGTGGTATCCCCTTCGGAATACGCCTTAAACAGCGCGGTCCGCTCCGCGCAGTTGCACAGCGGGTAGGACGCGTTCTCGATATTGCAGCCGAGATACACCTTGCCGCTGTCCGTCAAGAGAGCCGCCCCCACGGGAAAGTGGGAATACGGCACATACGCCAGCTTTCTCGCTTCTTTCGCCTGCTCCAGCAGGGCTTGCTTATCCATGTTCATCATCACTCGTTTCCCTCGCAGATCTCAGCATGTGTGGTGGGTGAAGCAAACACGCGGCGCCCGCCGGCGTGCGGGCGGTGCCGTCGATCCTCATCAGGCCGCCCCTCCTGTTACGCCGTTAGCCACACGGAGAGTTTTCCCCAGAGCGGGGGGCCGAAAACAGCGACGCCGATCACGACGGACAGGACAGCCGCCACCAGGACGGCGCCGGCACAGGCGTCCTTGGCCGTTTTCGCTTTCGCGTGCCAGTCGGGGGAGGCCAGATCGACCGCCGCCTCCAGGGCGGTATTGACCAGCTCGAGCGCCAACACCAGACCGATAGAAAAAAAGACCAGCAAAACATCGCCGCGGGGAATGCGCAGCCACCACGCCGCCGCCAGCGCCAGCACGGCGAAGGCGACGTGGATTTGCATGTTTCGCTGTGTCTTCACGGTATGGGCTATGCCTTGCAGGGCATAGGAAAAACTGCTGACCAAACGGCGCCACTCTTTCAAACGCAATCGCCTACCTCGTCAAGCCAATCTGCTGCAGTACCGCTTCTTGACGGGAAAACATCTCTTTCTCCTCTTCCTCCGTGCCGTGGTCGTACCCGAGCAGATGGAGAAAACCGTGAACAGCGAGAAAACCCAGTTCCCGTTCGAGCGAGTGTCCGTACTCCGCCGCCTGTTCCTTCGCCTTGGGAACGGAGATGACAATGTCCCCCAGCATGTTGGGGAATGCGTCCAACTCTTCCTCGTCTATATAAATGTCCAACTCTCCCTCTCCCGACTCGTTCATCGCAAACGACAGCACGTCGGTGGGACGGTCGACGCCGCGGTACTGGCGGTTCAGCTCGTGGATGCGCTCGTTGTCCACCAGCGTCACCACCACTTCGCCGTCCACGCCTTCCCGCTCGGCAGCCGCTTCGAGGCAGCGGACGATCAGGTCCTGCAGGGATTCGTCGATCGGTTCGATTTCGTCGTGAAGAATTTCTACGGATAGCACGGGTACCCAATCTCCTTTACCGGTAGCTGTGGTCGATTTCGTCTTTGGCGTACGCTTCGATGATCTTCTGCACCAGGCTGTGGCGCACCACGTCCGCTTCCTGGAAGCGGATAAACGCCACTTCGGGGATCGGGGCCAGAATGCGCTCCGCTTCCCGCAAGCCCGATTTTTTCCCTTTGGGCAGGTCGATCTGGGTCACGTCGCCGGTAATCACCATCTTGGAGCCGAAGCCCAGACGGGTGAGGAACATCTTCATTTGTTCGGGCGTGGTGTTCTGCGCTTCGTCCAGGATGACGAAGCAGTCTTCCAGAGTTCGCCCGCGCATGTATGCCAGCGGGGCCACTTCAATCAGCCCGCGCTCCATCATTTTCGCCACCTGTTCCGTGCCCAGCATGTCGTACAAGGCATCGTAGAGCGGACGCAGATAGGGGTCCACTTTTTCCTGCAGGTCGCCGGGCAAAAAGCCGAGGCTCTCCCCTGCCTCCACGGCCGGGCGCGTCAGCACGATGCGCTTGACCCGTCCGTTTTTCAGCGCGTTGACCGCCATGACCACGGCCAGGTAGGTTTTGCCGGTACCGGCCGGCCCGATGCCAAACACGATGTCGTGCCGCTTGATGGCGGACAGGTAGTGGCGCTGTCCCAGCGTCTTGGCGCGAATCAGCTTGCCCTTTTGGGTGCGGGCCACTTCCTCGTCGTAGACGTCCAGCAGTTGTTCCGCTTCTCCCCGTTCTACCAACTGCAGCGCGTACGAGACGTCGCGCTCGGACAGGGCGATGTCCCGCCGGATCAACTGGAGCAGGACGGCAAACAAGCGGGAGAGCTTATCCACCTCGGCCTTTTCGCCGCTGATGACCAGCTCACCGCTGCGCGTCATGATTTTTGCCGCGGTCGTTTCCTCGATCAATTTGAGGTACGCATCGTGGGGGCCGAACAGCATCAACGCTTCCGATGCGTCAGCAAACGGAATTTTTACCTCTTCTTGTACGTGCAACAGGCTTCCATCTCCTTGCAGCGGTTGTCAGCAATGCGTTACGGATTGCCGTTTGCATTGGGAGCCGGGGGCAGGCCCAGAATCGGCTGCTCGACGGCAATGTCCTCAATAACGGAAAAATGAATACTCAAATAAACTTTACCATTCTCTCTCTTCGCGTGCAAAACTTTTTCGTCCTGAATCACGGCATCCTTGCCCGCCTGCCGCAGCACGTCCTCCCGGGCCGCCTGCTTGGCGGCCGCCAGCGCTTCGTCCATGCTCAATTCCCGCCGGACCGGCTGCACCTCCGCCTGCGTGACCGTCTTCCAGCCGATCGGACTCGTAAAGCCCGCATACGACGGCTGGAAGCGCTCCTCGGCCGACTCGGCCTGCGCAAACGGCTGCTCCTTGAACGGCCACACCTGCACGGCGTAGGGGCCGACGAGCAGGTACTGCTTCTGCTGCCGTTCGCCGGTCAAGCGGTAGTGCACCTGGGTGAGCGGAATCGAAATGTTGCTGACGTACCACACCTCCCCCTTTACCGTGCCGCGGGCGGCGACCGCCTTTTGCCGGGCCTCGTTGCCGATAATGCCGGAGATCAGCAGCTGCCCTTTTTCCACAAACTGGTTGACTTTCACCATGCTTCTGCCCGCTTCCGGCAAAATCGTGTGCACAACCGCCCGCTTCTTGGCGACCAGGTGTCGCGGACTGGGCGGGACCGGCTTTTCCGGCTCTTCTTTCTCTACCACCTGGATGATCGCCTTGGTGCCCTGAATGTCGACGATGACCCTGGACGCCTCCGGCAGCAAGTTCAGCAGTTCCCGCTGCAGCACGTGCGATTCTTTTAGTTTGGCCTTCCACACCCCTTCTTTAATCCCGAGCTGTGCCGCCGCCATACTCACCGCCTCCGGGCGCATCTGCTTGACTCCCCGCACCTCCACCTCCCAGACGAACGAGGAGAGCATGTACAATCCGACCAAAAACAAAGACGCGCCGATGACGAGACCGGCCCGCCGGCGCAGCCGGACCAGCCAGAAAGGCAGCCCGCCCCGCCGTTCCACGTGGGGGCGACAGCCTGTCTCTTTTAAAAACGGCCGCAGGCGGAAATAATCGCGGATCAGGATGTCGCAGCGGCCCACCTCCTGCCCCACTCTGCGGATGTTCCAGATCCGGATGCCTTCCCGTACCGCCATGTTCAGCATTCGCTCAAAGCGCTTTCCACGGACGGTGATCGTGATATAGCCGTCCATCCATTCCTGCAATCCATTGCGCATGTGCCCGTCCCCACTTTCCCAGGTATTGTCGCCGGAACGTCTACTACGGTTTTTCCAGAAACCTGACGCCGCCGATGCGCCCCTCCAACAGGACTTCCTCCGGCAGGATCGCCCGGATCACCAGTTGTTCCCCGGTGATGAGCAGCTGCCCGTTGGTCAACAGCAAGCGGAGCTCTTTTTCACTAAAGTGGAGAACTCCGCGGTGGTTTTCGATATACATTTGCAGATGGCCGATCATCGTGATGCGCGGGACTTCCAACACCACATCTTGCGGCAGATCCAGCACTCCCACGGCCAGATGGCGCAGACGGCGGCCCCATCGCTTCATGAGCAAGCCCCCCTTTACTGGCGCTGCTGCGCCGGAATGCATCCCCTCCAAGCCAGTCCGGGTGCCCGGTGCGCCCTTCTTCTATAACCGTATGCGGCGGGGGGAGAAAATCATGCAGAGAAAATCGCCCCGACACTCGCTTCCGCAAGCGTCGGGGCTCGTCCCGTCAGGTCTTCTGTTCGTCGGTGGGAGAAGGCGTTCCGTACCGTTGAAGGGCCTTCCACTTCTTGATCACGCGCTTTACTTTTTCTGCCGTACATCCGCAGGCGATCGCCGTTTCATAGATCGATTTTCTTTCATAGATGACAAGCCGGATCACCTTTTGGCGAAACTTGCTCATCCTCTCCAGTGCCTGTCGGTCCATTCGCCGCTCTACCCCTCACCATTCATGTCCAGAGTTTGTCTCTAGATCAAGAATAGTCAACCGGGACTTGGGGCACAAGACCAGATGTTCGATTTCTTTCGACAAAAAGCGTTGACAAGCCAGGGACGGCTCCCCCATCGTGGAGAGCAAGAGGACAGCGGGGTTCGTTTTTGCGAAAAAAAAACAGGCGAACGGGAATGTTCGCCTGTCTGTTTCGCGCAAGCGTCAAAGGCTGCGGCGGAAGGGAAGGGGCCGGCTTTTGGCCCGGGGCGGACCGAAAATGATCGCCCACTTCATTCCTTCCCGGGGATCGAGAGCAGTCGGCGTTTCCGGTGCTCCTTCTCCCCGGGACGGATGGCCCGCCTCGCCGGACCCAACGGCTTGGGCGGCTGGTGCCGCCTCCGCTTTCGCCAGCGGCGCGCGCCTCTCCTCTTCCAGCCATTCCGGTTCTGCGGTGCGTTCTTCCATTGGCGCAGGCTGGGGTTCCTGCCGCACCACCATGCGCCGTTCCGGCCGCGTTTCCATGGGACGTACGGTACCGCCGCCGTCCACCGGGGTGAGCGGTGGGAGCTGCTGTTTTCCCTGGGTCATTTTTCGCCCTCGTCTGGCTTGTTTGCCAAACAGCAGGTAGCCCAGGTACCCCAGGATCAGAACCCAGAACTTGCCGAGGAGAGGCAGAACCCATCCCAGCAGTTCAACCAACACGTCAAAAAGATCGTCCATCGGCTATCGCCTCTTACTCGTGGTCTTGGTCAGGCAGGTCGGACTTTTGCTTGTCGCCGGTGGCGCCGAATGCCTGGCGCATTTGCGTATCGGCGGAGATGTTTTGCAGGTTGTAGTAATCCATTACGCCCATTTTGCCGCTTCTCAGGGCTTCGGCCAGCGCGAGCGGCACCTGCGCCTCGGCTTCCACGACCTTGGCCTTCATCTCCACGACGCGCGCCTTCATTTCCTGTTCCTGGGCGACCGCCATCGCGCGGCGCTCCTCCGCTTTCGCCTGGGCGATGCGTTTGTCCGCTTCCGCCTGGTCGGTTTGGAGCTGCGCCCCGATGTTTTTGCCCACGTCCACATCGGCGATGTCAATGGAGAGGATTTCAAACGCCGTACCGGCGTCCAGCCCTTTGTTCAGCACGGTTTGCGAGATGCGGTCCGGATTTTCCAGCACGTCTTTGTGGGAGTCGGACGAACCGATCGTCGTCACGATCCCTTCGCCGACACGGGCGATGATCGTTTCCTCGCCGGCGCCCCCAACCAGTCGGTCGATGTTGGCGCGAACCGTCACCTTCGCCTTCGCCTTCACCTCGATCCCGTCCTTGGCCATGGCGGCGACGACCGGGGTTTCAATCACTTTCGGGTTTACGCTCATCTGCACCGCTTCCAGCACGTCGCGGCCCGCCAGGTCAATCGCGGCGGCCCGCTCGAAGCCCAGCGGAATGTCAGCCCGCTGCGCGGCCACCAGCGCATCGACGACGCGGTCTACGTTGCCGCCTGCCAGGTAGTGGCTTTCCAACTGGTTCGTGTCAAGCTCCAGCCCCGCTTTTCTCGCCTTGATCAGCGGGTTGACGATGCGCGAGGGAATCACGCGGCGCAGCCGCATGGCCACCAGCGTGATGATGCCGATGCGCACACCGGAGGCCAGCGCGGAAATCCAGAGCATCACCGGGACGAACGAGAAAAAGATCGACAGGGCGACGATCGCCACTGCCACCATAAAAATAAGGGGAATCAATCCGCTTTCCAGCATGAATCATCTACTCCTTTTGTTCTTGTTCCTGCACGACGACGCGGGTGCCTTCCACCTGCACCACGGCGATGGAGGTGCCGGCGGCAATAAATCCGCCCCCGCTGACGGCATCGATGCGCCGCCCCTCGATCTTGACCACGCCGGCCGGGCGAAGCGGCGTCAGGGCGATGCCCGCCTTACCCAGCAGGTCCCGCTGGTCCTTGGGCGCCACGTAGCCCGCTTCATTGCGCTGCACGTCGCCCAGCACAAACCGGCTGACCAGCCCTTTGATGCCGAATTTTTTGATCAGCACGAAGGCGACGATGACCGTGACCAGGACGGCGATCCCCAGCGACGCAAGCCCCTGCTGCGTGTCGTAGGCAGCCATGACCAGGCCGGTGACGATGCTGACGAAACCGAGCGCGCCGACGATCGCGCCGGGAACGAAGATCTCCAAAATCATCAGCAGGATGCCCAAGACAAACAGGCCGATGTGCAGCCAATTGGCGAAGCCCGCCACGTAATGGCCGAAGAAGTACAGGCCAAAGGCGCACAACGAAATCGTGCCGGCCACGCCAAACCCGGGCGCGAACAGCTCGACGACGATGCCCACCAGGCCGATGATCAACAGAAGACTCATCACGACCGGACTGGTGACGAAACGGGCCACCCGCTCGCCGACTGTCGGTTCAATCGTTTCCAGCTCATCCGCCTTGACGCCCAGATACGCGAGGAGCTGCTCCTTGTTGGCCACAACCTGGTCGGCGTAGCCCAACTGCTTGGCCCGCTCGGCGTCCAGGGAAAGAACGGTGCCTTTCGGCTTCAGCCCCGGAAACTCCCGGTCGATTTCCACCATGGCCCGGGCCACGTCGGAATTGCGGTTGTTCAGCTTGGCCGCCGACTCCATCTTGTTTGCCCATCCGGAGACGATTTTCACGTCGGCGGCGTTGCCCGCCAGGTCAATCGGCGTCGCCGCACCGATGCTGCTGCCCGGGGTCATGACGATTTCGTTTGCGTTCAGGGCGATGTAGGTGCCGGCCGAAAACGCCTGGTTGTCGATGTAGGCCACCACGTGGATCGGAGACTGTCTGACCAGTTGGCCGATGGAGTCGGCCGCATTGATTTCTCCGCCGGGGGTGTTGATGTGCAGCACGATCAGGTCCGCGCCCCTGCTCTCTGCTTCGGCGAACGCCCGCTGCAGAAAGCTTTCCAGCCCCCGCTCGATCTCGTGCTCCACGGGAATCCAGACCGCTTTGTGATACGGCTTGGCAGCAGCCGGACTTCCCGCCAGCAGACCGGCGAGCCCTGCGGCCACGCAGAGGAACGCCAGCAGCAGGCGCAAGGGACGGGAAGCGATCCGTGACACACTCATCGCGTCCACCTCCTTTCCTTATACAGCCTCAGCGAATGGCTACTAAGGTATACGGGTCAGGTTCGCGGCCGTTTCATGATTTTTCATGTTTCGCGCCAAAAAGAAAAACCCAGCCGCGTGGGACTGAGTCTTTCGGTTCGTATCTATATGAGGTTGTTCCTCATTACGATGGCAATTCCTCAGATACAATCTTTTGCACGAGGGCACCGTCGGCTCTTCCTTTTACTTTCGGCATGATCGCCCCCATCACCTTGCCCATCTCCTTTTTGGAGGAGGCTCCGGTGGCGGCGATCGCGTCCCGTACAATGCCGCGCAGTTCGTCCTCGCTCAATTGAGCGGGCAGATACGCGGAGAGCACGTCGATTTCCTCTCGTGTTTTGGCGGCGAGGTCGTCACGACCCGCCTTTTCAAATTCCTGGAGGGATTCACGGCGCTGTTTTAACTCGCGAGTCAAGATGGTCAGCTCTTCGTCTTCAGACAACAGTCTACCTTTACTAATCTCTTCGTTCTTTAACGCAGCTTTCACCATGCGAATAACAGAGAGTTTCAGCGCAGCTTTGTCCTTCATCGCTTGCTTCATATCTTGATCGAGTCGCTCCATTACACTCATGATGAGCCCTCCGTCAATTAGTACTTGCGCTTGCGAGCTGCTTCGGATTTTTTCTTGCGGCGAACGCTGGGTTTTTCGAAGTGGCGGCGTTTTCTCAGTTCCGCCATAACCCCTGCTTTGGCGCTCTCACGCTTGAAGCGACGAAGTGCCTGTTCCAAAGACTCGTTTTTCTTGACTCGAACTTCTGCCATCTGTCTTCCCTCCCTCCGCTAAAACCGTGGGACGCCTGTTACCAACAGACTGTCACACTTCATTATAGGACAGAAAAGCAAGGCAGGTCAACCTTTCTTTCCAACTTATTCTTGGAAGCCGGCCAGGAAGTGGTAGTGGATGTGGAATACCTCTTGGCCGCCTTCCTTGCCGCAGTTGTTGATCAGCCGGAAGCCCTTCACATTCAGCTTTTCGGCCAGCTTTTGCGCCACGCGGTGAATGTGGCCGATCAGCGGCAGATCCTCTTCCTGCACGTCCATCAGCGTGGGAATCGGCTTGCGCGGGATGATCAGCAGGTGAATCGGCGCTTTCGGGGCGATGTCGTGGATGACGATGACGTGCTCGTCCTCGTATTCGAAGCGGGCCGGAATCTCTTTGTCCATGATCTTGGTAAAAATGCTTTTTTCCATCGCTATCCTCCGTTTTCAACATATTGCAGGCGTTCATCCTGTATGTATAAGTGACGCGGCCCTGGCCGCCCGGCTGGCGGCAGCCGCAGCCTGTCCGCATGATAGTTCCATGATAGCCGACCGCTTTGGCTGTTTGCAATGGCGAACCGCCATTTTTTCCTTGCCGCGGCCGGACAGGAGTGATAGCATGACTTCGTGGTTTCCACGATCGAAAACGAATCGATGAAAAGGGGACTGGGCATATGAGAGAGATTCCACTGGGACAAGCGGCCGTCATGGCGGAAGGACTGCTGCTGGCGGGCGATCCGGGCCTGCCCGTGACATCCGTTCACTTCGACACGCGGCAGCTTTCGCCGGGCGCCTTGTTCGTGGCGATCGCCGGAGCGCGGGACGGGCACGACTTTCTCCTGCAGGCGGCGGAAAAAGGCGCTCGGGCGGCGATCATCTCCAACGAACAAAAGGTGCCGGACAGCCTGCCGGCCGGATTTGGCCTGATTCTGGTGAACGACACGCTGCGCGCGTTTCAAAAGCTGGCGGCGGCGTACCGCAAGCCCTTTTCCATACCCTTTGTGGCCATCACCGGCAGCAACGGCAAAACGACCACGAAAGACATCGTCGCCCACCTGCTGGAAAGCCGGTTTGCCATCTACAAAACCTACAAAAACCTCAACAACCACCTGGGCGTTCCCTACTCCCTGCTGCAGGTGGAGGAGCACCACCAGGCGGCCGTGCTGGAGCTGGGCATGAACCACGCCGGCGAAATCGACCTGCTCGCCTCGCTGGTCAAGCCGCAGATCAGCGTGATTACCTACATCGGCGAAGCCCACATGGAGTTTTTCGGCTCGCGGGAGAAAATCGCGCTCGCCAAGGCGGAACTGCTGCCCCACACCGATCCGGACGGGCTTGTGCTGCTGAACGGGGACAGCGAATACCTGCGCAAGGTGGCACCGCTTTATCCGGGCCGCATCATGTACTACTCCGTCAGCGCACCGGCCGACATCTGGGCGGAGAACATCCGGTCCGAAGACGACGGGACGCGCTTTGAGGTCCGCTTCCGGGACGGGGAGCGCTTCGAGGCGTTCCTGCCGCTTTTCGGCACGCACAACGTGCTGAACGCGCTGCCTGCAGTGGCGATCGCCCGCCGGTTCGGCATGACAACGGAGGAGATCGTCCGCGCGCTGGCGACGGTGCGCCTGTCGGCCATGCGCTTCGAACGGATCGCGTCCGCCCACGGCGCGCTCTACATCAACGACGCCTACAACGCCAGCCCTTCGTCGATGGAAGCGGCCATCTCCACGTTTGCGGAGCTGTTCCCCGAGCGGAAAAAGGTGCTGGTCCTGGGCGACATGTTTGAGCTCGGCGAGAACAGCCCGGCCATGCACGCCCAGGTGGGGGCGTTTGCCAACCGCTACCGCGACCGCATCGAACTGCTCGTGGCCGTCGGCGACCAGGCGCGCCACCTGTACGACGCGTACGAGGGGGAAAAGCGCTACTTCCCGACCAAGGCGGAAGCGGTCGAAACGCTCCTCCCGCTTCGCGACGCCGGTTACGCCTTTCTGTTCAAGGCGTCGCAAGGCATGGAGATGTGGACGCTGCTTCAGGCGCTGGAAGATCACGCGTGACCGCGACTGGTACGGCAATCGCGAAAAACAGCAAGGGAGCCTCGCTTCAGGAGGCTCCTTTTTTCTAGTTCCCCGGATTGGGCCGGACGAGCGGCCTTCCCTCTTTTTTCCATTGCAGATAACCGCCGCTCAGGTTGATGACGTGCGAAAAGCCGTGGGCCTTGAGGATGCTGGCGGCGATCGCCGAGCGGGCGCCGGAGCGGCACTGCACGAGAATCGGCTTCTCCGCAGGAATCTCGGCGAGGCGGCGCGGCAGGGTTCCCAGCATGATGTGCAGGGCCCCGGGAATGTGACCGTCGTCCCATTCGTCCTGATTGCGCACGTCCAGCACCAGCACCTCCCGCCTCATCACCTCGTCGGCGATCGCAGCAGGGGCCGCTTCCAGATACCGGTCCAGCTCGGCCCGCTCCCGCACCTGGCGAACATCGGTCCAGCCGGCCACGTTGTCGATGCCGATGGAGCGCAGGGCGCTCAGGATGCCGGACAGATCCTCCGGAGCGGCGATCAGATAGAGCGGACGCGTATCGTCCACCAGCCAGCCGGCCCAGGTGGTAAATGACTTGTTGTACGGGATGTTGAGCGTTCCCCGGATGTGTCCGCTGGCAAACGATTGGGACGGCCTTGTGTCCAGCACGCGGGCTCCGCCGGCGAGCAAAACGGGCAGTTCCTCCGCCGCTACCGCGCGCGGTTCGGGCAGTTGGTCCAGCAGGGCGGGCCCTTCCCTGTTTACCCGTTTCATGACGGCAAAGTAGGGAGGCGGCTCCGGCTGGCCGTCCAACAGCGCCCGGACAAACACCTCCTCGTCGTCGCATTGAAGCGCCCAGTTGTACAGCTTTTCATAGCCGACCGTGGACGACGGCACGGCGCCCAGCGCTTTTCCGCATGCACTCCCGGCGCCGTGGGAGGGCCACACCTGCAGATAGTCGGGCAGCGCCTTGAAGCGCTGCAGGGAGCGATACATCGCCCGCGCTCCCTGTTCCGCCGTTCCGCTCAGTCCCACCGCCTTTTCCAACAGGTCGGGCCGGCCCACATCCCCGACAAAGACAAAATCTCCCGTAAACATGCCCATCGGTTTGTCTGCCTTCCCCCCCCTGTCCGTCAGCAGGAACGAGATGCTCTCCGGGGTGTGTCCGGGCGTGTGCATGACGGTAAACAGCAGATGGCCCACCGAAAAACGGTCGCCGTCTGCAAGCAGTTGATGGTCGACCTGATCAACGTAGTGGTACTTCCCGTACTCGTCTCCCTCGCCGGAGAGGTACAGCTTGACACCGTGGCGGACACCCCATTCCCTCGCACCGGACACGTAGTCGGCGTGAATGTGCGTTTCCGCCGCGGCCACCACCCGCAGTCCTTCCGCTCGGGCCGCCCGAAGGCATGGCGTGACGTCGCGCCCCGGATCGATCACGATCGCTTCCCCCGTTTTTTGGCAGCCCACCAGGTATGAGGCGTGGGCCAGCTTCTCGTCGTACAAGTAGCGAAGCAGCATGCGAACCACTCCTTCCCGCAGCAGGGCGAATTCTTTCCTTCACCCTTGTCTCGCTTCTCTTTGCCGGCATCAAACCCGGCTCGTGTCCACGTCCGCGAGTCACATCCTCCCCTTCAGCATGCCGTTCCAGTACATGACGGGCAGCAGGTCTTTTTTCAACACGTACATGCTCCATCTCTCCTTGGCCTGGTCAAACGGAAACGTTTCCCTCGGAGACAGGGTGTAGTCGAACTCGGCGAGCGCCAGCTTGTTGTAGCCGGTGACCAAGGGGCAGGACGTGTACCCGTCGTACCGGGCGGCAAGCGGTGCGCCCCGCATCAGGGCGAGCAGATTTTGCACTGCGACCGGCGCCTGCTTGCGGATCGCCGCCCCGGTCTTGGAAGTGGGGAGGTTGCTGCAGTCGCCCAGGGCAAACACGTTGGGATACCGCTTGTGCTGCAGGGTGTGCTTGTCGACGTCCGCCCATCCGTCTGCGTCGGCCAGCGGACTTTCCCTGAGAAACGCCGGCGGCCCCATCGGCGGGGTGACGTGCAGCATGTCGTAGCGCATCACTTCCCGTTCGCCCGTATCCAGATGCTCGAAGACCGCTTCCCTGGTCAGCGGCCGGATTTCGATCAGGTTTCGCCGGTAGGCGGTTGTGATTTGTTTGCGGGCGATTACGGTTTCCAGGGTGTCCGCGTACTTTTTCACCTGAAAAATGGCGGCATCGGCGGAAGCAAAGACGATCTCCGCCTGGTCCCGCACCCCGGATCGGCGAAAGCAGTCGTCGGCGAGATACATGATCTTCTGCGGAGCGCCGCCGCATTTGACGGGGGTGTTGGGATGGGTAAAAATGGCGGTCCCGCCTCGGAAGCTGCGGATGCATTCCCAGGTCTTCCCGACGAAGTCATAGGAATAGTTGCTGCACACTCCGTCTGTCCGCAAGGCCTCCCGCAGGCCCAAAATGCCGTCCCATCGGATCTCCAATCCGGCCGCCACGACGAGGTACTCGTAGCAAATGCGCCTGCCTTCCCGGGTGGTCAGTTCCTTCTTCCCGGGTTGAACAGCGGCGGCAGCGTCCTTGATCCACACCGCTCCCCGGGGAATGAGGGTGCGCATCTCCCGTTCGGTGGCTTCTTTTTTTGCCACCCCTCCGCCCACGAGCGTCCACAGCGGCTGATAATAGTGCTTGTCGGCCGGGTCGAGCACGGCCAGGCTGCCGCGCAGGGACTTCTCGGCCCGAAGCAGCCTCGCCGCGACGGTAATGCCCGCCGAACCGGCTCCGACGATGACGACGCGATAACGTCCTGTGCCGGACATGGTCATCCTCCTCCCGCGTGACAGGGAACGTCACCTGCTTCTGCCCCTCACTCCCACTGTTATCGCGGATAACCCCCTTTTTATTCCATTTTTGTGAAAGGCAGGGCAAAATCGGCCGAGCTGTGGCAGCATCCGGCCGGCAGCGTTTGCGAAGGCTTCCCTGCCAAAAAGAGCCCCCGCTAAAGCGGAGGCTCCTTGCCCAGAAATGAAAACGGGAGTGCCCCGGGGCACTCCCTCCAGACGAACCCTTATTCCAATTCTTCCGCGTCCACCACGTTCCGCTGTTTATCCGCGTGGCGCTCCAGGGCAAGCTGGACCAGCCGGTCAATCAGCTCGCTGTAGCTGATGCCCGCTTCCTGGAACAGCAGCGGGTACATGCTGTACGGCGTAAAGCCGGGCATCGTGTTCACTTCGTTGATGTACAGACGGTCGTTTTCCTCGTCCCAGAAAAAGTCCGCCCGCGACAGGCCCGACGCGTCCAGGGCGCGGTACGCGATTTTGGCCATTTCGGCCATCTGCTCCGCCACGTGGGCCGGAATCCGGGCCGGGATCTGCAGTTCCGTGCCGGCGCCTTTGTACTTGGCCTCGTAATCGTAAAACTCCTTGGCGGCCACGATCTCGCCCACGACCGACGTGATCGGCTCCTCGTTGCCGAGCAGCCCGATTTCCAGCTCGCGCGCCTTGACGAACTGCTCCACGATCAGCCGGCGGTCAAATTTGGCGGCCAGCGTCATCGCGTCGATCAACTGCTGCCGGTCTTTTGCCTTGCTGACCCCGACACTGGACCCCATGTTGGCCGGCTTGACGAAGCACGGGTAGCCCAACTCCCGCTCGATGCGCGCGATGATTCCCTCCTGGTCGCGTTCCCACTGCGAACGGAGCACGCCCACGTAGTTCACCTGCGGCAGTCCCGCCTGGGCGAACACGTTTTTCATCATCCATTTGTCCATCCCCACCGCCGATGCCATGACGCCGGCTCCGACGTAAGGCAGGTTGGCCAGTTCCAGCAGGCCCTGAATCGTGCCGTCCTCGCCGTTGGGGCCGTGCACGACCGGAAAAATCACGTCCACTTCCTGGGCGATGCCAAAGACCGGCGAGGTCCGGCTGGCGGCGACCAGTTCCGTTCTCGTCTCTCCGCCGGCGGGTGCCGTCCCGTCTGTCAGGCGGAGCTCGTTGATGCCCTCCGGCAGACGGCCCCTGAGGCTCTCCCCTTTCACCCAGCTACCATCCAGCTTCACGTAGATGGGCGTAATGTCGTATTTATCGAAATCGACCGCCTTCATGATCGACAGGGCGGTGCGCAGCGAAACCTCATGTTCCGAGGACTTTCCTCCGTAAATGATCCCCAGCCGTATTTTGTTCCCCATGAACTCCAAGCTCCTTTCGCCTTGCCTGCGCAAAAGCGCGATCCCGCGTCTCCTGCTCTCCCATGGTATGCAAACGCCCGCCTTTCGTGTGCCGCCGGGCGCAATACCCCATTCAGCATACACAATCCCTTTCGCAAATACAAGGGGACAGGAGAATCACAAGCAGCCGCCGACCCACATATCCTATGAAAAACGTCACAGAAGATTTTTTTCGACGCAGGGGGAATGTCCATGAGAGACTATCTGCTCTTCTGTACGTACTGTTCGTCCTACACGCTCCTGCACCGCTACGACAAGGAGACCGGGACGTTTCTGGGCGAGTACTCCCTGTTGCACAACGCCTACACGCACAACAGCGTCGTGCTCCACAAGTTTCTGCTCGCCCACCTCGGACACGCACTGCGCGCCATCCCCTCCCAAACGGACGAGTACCGCGACATCATCTGCACAGCTTCTCACTTTTTGGAAAACGACATCGACAAGTACGTGGAAGAAAGTCTGGCGCTGGTCAAGTACCAGGAACGGGACCGGCAGAGCGAACGGGAGATCGGTCAGGTGCGCCTCTACATCCTCGAACACCTGCTGTCGCACGAACTGGACGCATTGGGTCAGGTCAAGGCGGCCAGCTCGGCCGAAGGGCAGGTGCTGCTCGGCAAAGAACTGGGCATCAAACGAGCCCTGGAACTGGTACGCCGCGTCCTGTCCGACAAACAGTTTGCCTGAACGCAACGCTTGCGACCCGCCGGGCAGCGGGCCGTTTTTTTGTCGATACAAAAAAAGAAGCGGACGCATATGTCCGCTCAGCGTGTCAGTACGGCTCGATCTCTTCCCCCGTCCGGATGTCCTTCACCCGCAGGGGATCGCGCGGTGCAGAAATCGTCCCGCTGTCAGGCGGCTGCCTGCCCTCTTCCACCCAGCGGACAAGCAGGTCAAAACATTGATGGACGTACGGTAACAGCGGCTGAAGTTCCTTGTCCGGGTCCGATGCGCTCCAGACCAGGCCGTCGACATGATTGCCCTTTTCCACCAGGTAGAGCCGGTGCAGGTTTTCCCGTCCCGCCGCTTTGACCAACCGCCGGTAGGCGTTCCCATGTACCTCTGGGAAGATCAGGGCGTCCCAGGTGCCGAACACGGAGATCAGCGGCACGTCAATCCTGCCCGTATTCTCGATCGCCTCCACCGCTTCTTTCACCTTTTTCGGCCGCCTGGTGAAATCGTAGGTGCGAAAGATGCCGTCCAGCGAACGGTCGCGGGTGCCGTCGGCGTTGAACCGCAGGTAGTCCGGCCACTGCAAGCGCTTCGGCGCGTGCGGGTCAAACTCGTCCCGGTAGATGTTGAGGGAAAGGAACCAGTAGATCTGGTCGTAATAGGCCCACAGCTTTTCCGAGCCTTTGGGCACACCGGCCTGGTACAGGGCCGCGCGGGCGCGCTCCTGCTCTTTGCCCTCGCCGTAGATGGCCGCTTCCGCGTGGTTGACGACGTCGGTCAGCGTGGTAATCAGGTTGGGCCTGTCGGCACGCCACAGCACCCCTTCCCAATCGACGCCGCCGTCGTACAGCCGCGTCTCTTTGGTCTGTTTCGGATCATCGTGTTCCAAGGCGTACCGGACCACGTACCCGCCGTTGGAAATGCCGATGGCGTACGTGGGGATCGGATGCTGTGTGGAGACCAGCCGGGCGGCGGGGGCACTGTCGGAGGGATCGATCAGCCGGTCTCGATGATGCGCCGCCAGATATGCTTGCGCCGCCTTGGTCATCTGCCGGAAGCGGACATGCCACTCGGCCACCGAGTCTTCCTCGGACGCGAGGGCGTTTTTTGCTTTGGCCAGCGGATCGGCGGGATCGCTTTCTCCCTGCGTCCCTTTGTCAATGGCCGCAAAGGCGTAGCCTTTTTCTAGCACGTAATCGCTGAACAACAGATCGGTGGCCGTCTCGTTGCGAGTGGCCGGGATGCCGGACACGACCAGCTTGCCGTTCCACTCATCCGGCACGCGAATGACGAATTGGGCGTCGTCAAACGCGCCGTTTACCTGTGTGCCCGTCACTTCGGCCGGATCGTACATCGTTTCCCAACCGCCCCACGCGGCCGGGACCAGCCCCAGATTGCCGAATTGGACGGCCGCCGCGTACTGCTGCGGGTTGCGCGTGGTCAGCCAGTTGCCCGCCTGGCCGTCAAAGCGGGTGACCGTCACGCCATGCGCGCCCGGTACGACAGGTTCCGAGGCCGCCCCGGCGGATGACAGGCCGGCCGGAACCAGCGGAACCATCAGCGCCGACGCAAGCACAAGACGCGACCATGACATGCTCATCTCTCGATCCCTCCTCTTCTTCCTTCCCTTTCTTTCTGGGAAGCGCTTTCATTTTACCAGTGCCGATTCATTCCAGCAACTGCCATTTCTGTATGCGGATGCTCGTTTCGCAGCGGCCAGAGAAGCCTGTTTCCCCTGCTGCCCGACGGGAGATCAGCGCAAAAAGGCGGCATGCCGCGCTGCTGCGACATGCCGCTCGTTTTTTGTCCGCCGCGCCTGGCAGCGGATGTTTACCGCCGATCCCTTACTTCAAAAATGGCAAACTTGAGGTAATGGGACTCGTCCGCCCCGCTGATCTGCGGGTGGTCCTTGCCTGCTCCCCGCCACTCGATCAGCCGCAGGATCTTGCGGGCATCCATCGCCGCGTCCTGGATCGTCTCCAGGAAAAGCTCGGGAGACATGTGGTAGGAGCAGGAGGCCGTCACCAGATACCCGCCGGACCGCACCAGCTTCATCCCGTTCAGGTTGATGTCCTTGTAGCCGCGGCAGGCGCTCTTCACCGCCGCGCGCGATTTGGCAAACGCCGGCGGATCGAGGATGACCACGTCCCACAGGCGGCCGGCGTCGACGCACTCGCGCAGGTAGTCAAACGCATTGGCGACGACGAATTCGACGCGGTGCAAAAAGCCGTTCAGCGTGATGTTTCGCTTGGCCGTCTCGATGGCGTGCTCGGAGATGTCAAGCGCCGTCACCTTTTTCGCGCCGTGCTTGCAGGCGTTCAGCGTAAACGACCCGGTATGGGTGAAGCATTCCAGCACCTCCGCCCCGTCCCAGAACGGATTTTTGATCACCTTGCCGCGCTGGTCTACGGGGACGATCTTCTGCTCGCCGTCCACGTCCACCGCCTTCAGGGTGATGCCGTGCTTTTCTCCCCAGCCTTTCATCAGCGGAGCGATGGCCGCCCGGTTTTCCCGCTGGTCGTAGAAGAAGCCGGTTTTTTGCCCTTCGACGATATCCACGATGTATTTCAGGCCGTTTTCCTCAATCGTCACTTCCCGCGGACATTCGCCGTACAGCACTTCCTTGCCCTGCTCCAGCCCCTCCAGCTCGCGCACGGGGACGTCGTTGCGCAGGTAGATGCCCTGCGGCTGAAACACTTCCACCAGCGCGTCCCGAATCCAGTCGCGCCGCACGTCCATCCCGAGCGAGAGAATTTGCGCAACCAGCACGTCTTCGTACCGGTCCACGATCAGTCCGGGCAGGAAGTCCGCCTCTCCGTACACGACGCGGCAGGCCCGCGGATTGTCGACGAACCGGGTGCGAAACGCGGCGGCTTCGCGGATGCGGCGGAGGAAAAAGGCGTAGTCGATCGCTTCGTCCGGGTTGTAGGTCAGGACCCGCACGATGATTTGCGAAGCGGGATTGATGTAGCCTTTGGCGAGGAAGTGTCCCTGGTGGTTAGTCACCTCGACGATGTCGCCCGGCTCAAACTCTCCCTGAATCTCTTTTACTTCCGACTGAAAAATCCACGGATGGCCCGCTTCCAGCCGCTTTTTTCGGTGCTTGTGCAGAATCACTCGTGCCAATGTTGTCGGTTCCTCCTTGTCATGCTCGTCTTGGTACAGGCATAGCGTATAGTAATTCGAACCCTCCCGGCTGCCGGCGGCGTTTACCCGCTCGGGCGGCGCTCGCGAAGGCCGCGCGGGGGCGTTCTCATTGTTGGTAAGGAGGATCGCTCCGTGTTTGCCATCCTCGCTCCCTTTACGTGTGGACTCAGTTTTTTTCTGTTGGGTATGTATGCCATGCGCACCGGTTTTCAAAACCTCGCCGGAAAGAAAATGGCGGACTGGCTGGGACGCTTCACGCGCACGCCGGTCCACAGCTTTTGGGTGGGACTTTTGACCACCTTTGTGCTGCAGAGCTCCAGCGCCGTCACCGTGCTCACCATCGGGCTCACGCATGCGGGCATGATCAGCTTTTCCCGTACGGTGGGGATCATTCTCGGCACCAACGTGGGGACGACGGTCACAACCGAACTGATGGCGCTTCGGCTGGAGTCGTTCGCCGTGCCCATGCTCCTGGTCGGCGTCGCCTTGTGGCTGATGCCGCGCCGTCTGACCCGCTGCATCGGGCTGGTGGTGGCCGGGTTCGGCCTGATCTTCCTCGGGATCGACACCCTGCAGGTCATGGCCAAACCGCTGGAACAGTCGGACGCGTTTCGCTCGCTGTTTCTGGAAAGCCGCCATTCCGTCTGGATCGGCCTGATCACCGGATTGGTGTTTACCGCGCTCATCCACAGCAGTTCGGCGACGACCGCCATCACCATGGGGTTGATGAGCCACCAGGTGCTCTCGATGGAGACCGCGCTGGCGATCGTGCTCGGGGCCAACATCGGCACCTGCTTTACCGCCATCATCGCCAGCATCGGAACCAATGCGGCCTCCCGCCAGGTCGCCTGGTGCCACACGCTGTTCAACCTGGCCGGCGCTCTTGCATTTCTGCCGTTTCTTCCACAGCTTGACCTGGTCAGCAGCTTTTTAACGGACAGCCCGTCGATGCAGATCGCCCACGCCCAGACCCTTTTCAATGTGGGCTGTTCCCTGGCCGCCCTGCCGTTTACCCGGCAGATCGCCGCCGCCGTCCAGTGGCTGGTGCCGGACCGAAAGCGGCGCCGGTAACCCCGTCTACAGCGAAAACGGAATCAGATACAGCGACGTCACCACACCGGCCAGAATCATCGCCACGCTGGACGCCGCCGTCTGCACCGGCGACACGCGGTTCAGGTTGGCCGTGCCGACCGCATGGGAGCTGGTGCCGATGGCGATCCCGATCGCCCAATCGTCCCTGATCCCTGCCCAGGGAAGGAGCGGACGGGCGATCGTGATGCCGACGATTCCCGTCAAGACGGTAAACAAGGCCCCCAGTGCCGGAATGCCGCCGATGCTGCGGGTCAGTTCCACGGCGATCGGCGTGGTCACCGATTTGGCCATCATGCTGTTCACCAGCGTCTGATCCGTGCCCAGCAGCCATCCCACCAGCCGGACCGTCAGGATCGCGACGGCGCAGCCCGCCGCCACGCCCAGCAAGACGCCGCGCCAGATATGGACAAATTCCTTCACCTGCTTGGCGAGCGGAACGGCCAGCGCGACAGTGGCCGGTCCCAGCCAGAACGAGATCCATTCCCCGCCGGCGCGGTACGCTTCCCAGTCCCCGCCGAGCAGCCACCAGACGAACCAGACACAGACCGTTGCCACGACCAGCGGCTGCAGGCGGGGAAAGCGGTCCACCACCAGTACCGCCGCCTTGTATCCCACCAGCGTCACCGCGACAGCGAGCAGTTGGTCAAGCATCGAGCGTCCTCCCTTCCAGCGGACGATGCTCCGCTTTTTGCTTGCGCCGGTTCAGATACCACTGGACGACCCGGCCCGACACCAGCATCACCACGAGCGGTCCCAGCACGAGCGACAAGACGATCGGCCACGGGTCGCCGGCGATCCACTTGAGATACGACGCCACCCCTACCAGAATCGGTACAAAAAACAGCATCATGTGCCGGAGCAGCAGATTGCTGGCCGACTCGACCCAATCCATCTTGACCATTCCCGTGCACAGCCCCAGCGTCAGCAGCAGCATGCCCAGCAAGTTGCCCGGCAGCGGGACGTGAAGCCATTTGTTGGCCAGCGTACCCGCTCCAAAAAAGGCAAGCAGAATCAACATGCCCTTGATGGTTTTCATGCGATGCGCTCCTCTCTCCCGGTCTTTCTCCGTATGGTCACGCCCGGATCAGCCAGGCGGGTCTTTCCTGCCCCTGGTGCGCTCTTCAGGCAGCCTCGTCAAACGCTGCAGGGCAGCGGTCTGACCCACCTGCAGAAAAAAGCCCGACCACTCATACGGTCAGGCTTTCCTACGTGTCAGTAACCGCTTCCGCCCTCGTTTGCGCCCGTCACGATCGCGACGCCGGAGCTGGTGCCGATGCGGCTCGCTCCCGCTTCGATCATGGCCAGCGCCGCGGCGCGGTCGCGCACACCGCCGGAGGCTTTTACGCCAACGTTCGGCCCCACCGTTTTGCGCATCAGGGCGACATCTTCCACGGTGGCACCGCCATGTCCGAAGCCGGTGGAGGTTTTGACGTAATCGGCGCCTGCTTCCACGCACAGCTTGCAGGCGGTCACTTTTTCTTCGTCCGTCAACAGGCCCGTTTCCAGAATCACTTTGACCAGAACGCTGCCGGCCGCTTCTTTGACGGCTTTCACATCCGCTTTCACCAGGTCCAGATCGCCGGATTTCAGCGCGCCGATGTTGAGCACCATGTCCACTTCCGTTGCGCCGTTGGCAATCGCGTCGCGGGTTTCCGCCGCTTTTACCGCCGGGGTGCTGGCTCCCAGCGGGAACCCGATGACGGTGCACACCTTTACGTCGGTGCCTTTCAGCAGCTCGGCGCAGCGCTTCACCCAGAACGGGTTGACGCAGACGGAGGCAAAGTTGTGTTCTTTTGCTTCCGCGCACAGCTTGTCGATCATCGCCGCCGTCGTTTCCGGCTTCAGCAGGGTATGGTCAATGTACTTGTTCAGATTCATCCTTTTTACACCTCGATCCCGAAATGTTGCAACGCCTTGCGCAGGACGTTGTCGTTGTTGCGGTAACCCCGTTCCTGCTGGAGAGCCCACGCTTCCAGCGGCGTGTGCCAGTGGACGTCGTTGATCTCCTCCACCTGCACGGTAATTTCCGTGGTGTATGCCTCCACCAGAAAATAGTGGACTTCCTTGTTGACCACTTCTCCGGTTACCGGGTGATGGTAGTCGTAATAAATGGTGTCCAGCTTTTCTCCCAACACCCCGCGGATTCCCGTCTCTTCCAGCACTTCCCGGAGTGCCGTTTCCTCGATGGTCTCGCCTCGTTCCTGTTTTCCCTTGGCCAGCGTCACCTTGCCGTAGCGGTCTTCAATCAGCAAAATCAGCAAATCCTGGTCGTGAAAGCGGTAGACGACACCTCCCGCCGATACCTCTTTCATATCGCCCGTTCCTCAAGCAGCACAGGACGCACATTGTCCAGCACGCGGACAAATGTGCCTTTGCAGTATTCGGAGCCGGGTTCGTCCAGCCGGACCTTGCAGATTTTGCCGATCATCGACTCATCCCCTGGGAAAACCACGTTCAGGTAGTTGTCGGAATACCCCATCAGCATGCCGCTGGACGGGTCTTCCTTGTACGGACGTTCGGGAATCACTTCCAGCACGTCGCCGACGAACTGCTGGGCGTACGCCAGGGTCAACTGCTGGTTCAGCTCCAGCAGCCGGGCGACCCGCTCATGCTTCACGTCTTCCGGAATCTGATCCGGCATGCGGGCGGCCGGCGTACCGGTGCGCATGGAGTACGGGAAGACGTGCAGTTCGGCAAACCCCACTTTTTTGATGAAATCGTAGGTGTTTTGGAACTGCTCTTCCGTTTCGCCCGGGAAGCCGACGATCACGTCGGTGGTCAGGGCCACGCCTGGCAGAGCTTCGCGCACTTTCACCATCTTCTCGTAGAATTCCGCCGTGGTGTACTTGCGGCGCATCCGCTTCAGCACCTCGTCGTCACCCGCCTGCAGCGGCACGTGCAGATGGCGGCAGACGCGGTCCGAGTTGTTGATCACGTCGATCACTTCGTCAGTAATCTGGCTGGCTTCGATGGAGCTGATGCGAATCCGCTTCAGTCCCTCCACCTGATGCAGGTCCACGAGCAGCTTGGCCAGGTTGTAGTTCTCCAGATCCTCGCCGTAGCCGCCGGTGTGGATACCGGTCAGCACGATCTCCAGATACCCGGCATCGACCAGCTTCCGTGCCTGCTCGAGAACGCTCTCCGGTTTGCGGGAGCGCATCAGGCCGCGTGCCCACGGGATGATGCAGAAGGTGCAGAAGTTGTTGCAGCCTTCCTGGATCTTCAGGGACGCACGCGTGCGGTCCGTGAACGACGGTACCTCCAGTTCTTCAAACTCGCGCGCCTTCATGATGTTGGTGACCGCGTTGATCGGTTGGCGCTCCCGGCGGATTTGCTCCACGTATTCGATCAGCTTCTCGCGGCCCTGGGTACCGACGATGATATCCACGCCCGGGATTTGCGCGATTTCTCCGGGGGAGGTTTGCGCGTAGCAACCGGTCACGGCGACAATCGCGTCAGGATTGCGGCGAATGGCCCGGCGAATGACCTGACGGCTCTTCTTGTCTCCGGTGTTGGTCACCGTGCACGTATTGATGACGTAGACGTCGGCGCCGTCCTGTTCGAAGTCCACCCGCTCGTAGCCGTTGGCCTTGAACAGCTGCCAGATCGCTTCCGTCTCATAACTGTTCACTTTGCAGCCCAATGTATGGAAAGCAACCGTAGACATGGCGCTTCCTCCTTTCTGTAAGTAGACCGTTTGGCGCATCGAAACGCTCTACGGGTCCAGGCGTTCAAACTGGTAGGATGCGGCGGCCAGCACGTACTGGCTGGCCGTCTCCGTGCGCAGGATGCGCGGACCGAGCGAAACGGACTGAAAGCCCATCGACTCTGCCTGGGCCACCTCGTCCGGAGAAAAGCCCCCTTCCGGCCCGATCAGGACAACGAGCGACTCTCCCGGCTTCATGGCGGCAAACACCTGATGAAGCGTGGAGCCGCCTTCCTTTTCGTAGGCGATCACACGCTGCGCGTAACCGGCGGCTGACGCGATCGCTTGACGAAATGACGCAGGCGGCAGAATCTCCGGCAGCACCGCTCGGTGGGATTGTTCCGCCGCCTCTTTGACGATCTTGCGCCAGCGCTCCAGCTTCTTCGCCTCTTTTTTGGCGTCCAGCTTGACGATGGTGCGTTCGGAGGTAAACGGAAAAAAGGCATGCGCCCCCATTTCCGTCCCCTTTTGCAGGATCCACTCCATTTTCTCGCCCTTCGGCAGTCCCTGGCCGATGGTAATGCGGATCGGCAGTTCCGTCTGCTCGTCCAGGAATCGGACGATCTCGGCCGTCACTTCCTTCGCGGACAGGGAGACGAGCCGGGCGACAGCCGAACGGCCCGCCCCGTCGCACACGACGATTTCCTCGCCGGGTTTGGCCCGCATCACGTTTACGATATGATGAACGTCGTCGCCGACAATCGTTACCTCTTGTTCGGAAAAGAGGTGTGGCTCGACAAAGTATCTTTGCATCTCGCCAACCTCACTATTCTACCGTTTTTTTGCCACAATTGCTACCCAGTCATCGATGAAAATGGTTTCCACAAGTGCAAGGCCCGACTTCTCCATCGCCGCTTTCACATCCGCTTCCCGTGCGGCGATGATCCCGGACGCGATGAACACCCCGCCCGGTTTCAGCACGCGGTACACGTCGTCCGTAAAGCGGACGATCACTTCCGCGAGAATGTTGGCCACCACCACGTCGACCTGCTCGTCCACTCCGTCCAGCAGGTTGTTCTGCCGGACGGTGATCCGCTCGTGGACGCCGTTCAGTTCGGTATTGGCCTGCGCGGAGCGGACCGCCACCTCGTCCAGATCCATCGCCAGCACGTGCTCGGCGCCCAGCTTGACGGCGGCGATGCTGAGGATGGCCGTTCCCGTCCCCACGTCGTAGACGCGGTCGCCCGGCTGCAGGTACTTTTCCAACGCGCGCAGGCAGAGGATCGTCGTCGGATGGGTGCCGGTGCCAAAGGCCATGCCCGGGTCCATCTCGATGATGATCTCGTCCGGCCGTTTCGGCTCGTATTCTTCCCAGACCGGTTTGATGGTCATCCGCTCCGACACGCTGACCGGTTTGTAATACTTTTTCCAGGCGTGGGCCCACTCGTCTTCGTGCACGTCGTTGACGGCGATCGTGCCTTTGCCGATGTCGAGACCGTAGTCGGTCAGGTGGCTGAGCTGCTCCTTCAGCTCATCCAGCACGTCGACGAGCTGGCTCGAATCCATCGGCAGATACGCCTTGACGAATACGCCCTCGGCCGGAAAATCATCCGGGGAGAGCTGGTAGATTTCACCAAACGGCGTATCCCAATCGCGATGCAGCACCTCGGGGTCTTCAATGACGACACCGTTGGCCCCCATCTCGTATAGCAGGTTGGACACCGCTTCCACGGCCTCCGCTGTCGTGTGGATACTGATTTCCGACCATTTCATGAACTACCAACTCCCCAATCTGCTCATTTCCTGCCAAAGTCTCGCTGACAGGCGCGATTCCCGGCTACTCGCCGCGGAACGCCCGCTTCATTTTTTCAAAAAAGCCCTCGTCTTCCACGCCGTACCCGCCTACCGACTCACCGGACAGGGAGGCGAATTCGCGAAGCAGTTCCTTTTGCCGCTCGTTCAGCTTGGTCGGCGTGACGACGCGCACCTTCACATGCTGGTCGCCGCGGCCGCTTCCGCGCAGGTACGGCACCCCTTTGCCGCGCAGCCGGAAGAACGTCTCCGTCTGCGTACCGGCAGGAATCTTCAATTTGACCCGACCGTCGACCGTCGGTACTTCGATTTCGTCCCCGAGCGCCGCCTGGGCAAAGGTGAGCGGGACTTCACAGTAGATGTCATTGCCTTCCCTTTCAAAAAACTCGTGCGGCTTCACCCGCAGCACGACGTACAGGTCGCCGGGAGGGCCGCCGTTTACGCCCGGTTCGCCTTCGCCCGCGACGCGAAGCTGCGCACCGTCGTCCACGCCCGCCGGAATGTTGAGGTGAATTTTGCGGCGCACCTTCATCCGGCCGGTACCGCGGCAGGACGTACACTTCTCCTTGACCACCTTGCCCTTGCCTTCGCACGTCGGGCAGACGCGACGGTTCACGATGCGGCCAAACGGGGTGTTGGCCACCACTTCCTGCTGGCCGGTGCCGCCGCACGTCTTGCACGTCTCCACGCCGGAGCCCGGCTTCGCTCCCGTGCCGTGGCAGGTGTCGCACTCCGCCTCCTTGGGAATCTCCACGTCGGTCTCCTTGCCAAAGACGGCTTCCGTAAATTCAATGGACAGCCCGAACTGCAGATCCGCCCCTTTTCTCGGCGCATTCGGGTTGGCCCGTCTGCCGCCGCCAAAGAACATGTCAAAAATGTCCCCGAAGCCGCCCATGTTGGACGTGTCAAACCCGCCGAACCCGCCGCCAAAGCCCTGGTTGGGGTCTTGATGGCCGAAGCGGTCGTACTGGGCGCGCTTTTGCGGGTCGGAGAGGACGTCGTACGCTTCTTTTACTTCCTTGAACTTCTCCTCCGCATCCGGCGCCTTGTTGACATCGGGGTGGTACTGGCGCGCCAGCTTGCGGTACGCCTTCTTGATCTCGTCGGCGTCCGCTCCCCTGGAGACACCCAGCACCTCGTAGTAATCCCGTTTCATCTGCTCGATCACTCCCATGACAGTCAACTGTTATCATAGCATGTGACTGACTTGAAAAAAAGTCAAAGTCAGCATTCCGTGACTTTGACTTTTTTCGTTCACGCTCGATTACTTCTTGTCGTCGACAACCTCGTAGTCAGCATCGACGACGTTGTCCTTTTTCGCCTCGCCGGATGCGCCTTGGCCAGCGGCGTTTTGTGCCGCCTGAGCGGCTTGCGCGGCCTGTTCGTACAGTTTCACGGAGATTTGTTGGATTACCTGGGACAGTTCGTCCTTGGCAGTCTTGATCTCGTCGATCTTGCCGCCTTCCAGCGCCTTTTTCAGTTTGTCCTTGGCTTCGTTGGCCTTGTCGATCTCCGCCTTGTCGACCTTGCCTTCCACCTCTTTCAAGGTCTTTTCGGTCGTGAAGACGAGCTGATCCGCTTCGTTGCGGAGCTCCACTTCTTCCTTGCGCTTTCTGTCCGCCTCGGCGTTCAGTTCCGCCTCTTTCACCATGCGCTCGATCTCTTCGTCCGTCAGGCCGGAGTTGGAGGTGATGGTGATGCGCTGCTCCTTGCCGGTGCCGAGGTCTTTGGCGCGGACGTTCACGATCCCGTTGGCGTCGATGTCAAACGTTACCTCGATTTGCGGGACGCCGCGCGGTGCCGGCGGGATGTCGGACAGCGTGAAGCGGCCCAGCGTCTTGTTGTCGGCCGCCATCGGGCGTTCGCCCTGCAGCACGTGGATTTCCACGGAGGTTTGGTTGTCGGCCGCCGTGGAGAAGATCTGCGACTTGCTGGTCGGAATCGTCGTGTTGCGCTCGATCAGCTTGGTGAACACGCCGCCCAGCGTTTCGATACCCAGAGACAGCGGGGTTACGTCGAGCAGCACGACGTCTTTCACGTCGCCGGTCAGCACGCCCGCCTGAACGGCTGCGCCCAGCGCCACCACTTCGTCCGGGTTAACCCCTTTGTGCGGCTCTTTGCCGATAAATTTCTTGATCGCTTCCTGTACGGCCGGAATCCGCGTGGAACCGCCGACGAGGATGACGCGGTCGATGTCGTTTGGCGTCAGTCCCGCATCTTCAAGCGCTTGGCGTGTCGGTCCCATGGTGCGCTCAACCAGGTGCGCGGACAGCTCTTCAAACTTGGCGCGGGTCAGGTTTACCTCCAGGTGCTTCGGACCGGTCGCGTCCGCGGTGATGAACGGCAGCGAGATGGTCGTGGTCAGCACGCCGGAGAGGTCTTTTTTCGCTTTTTCCGCGGCGTCTTTCAAACGCTGCAGCGCCATGCGGTCCTGGGACAGGTCGATGCCGTGTTCCTTTTTGAACTCGCTCACCAGGTAGTCGATGATCACCTGGTCAAAGTCGTCACCGCCCAGGCGGTTGTCGCCGGAAGTGGCTTTTACTTCAAAGAAACCGTCGGACAGCTCCAGAATGGAGACGTCGAAGGTACCGCCGCCCAGGTCGTAGACGAGCACGGTTTGGTCTTCCGTTTTTTCGATGCCGTACGCCAGCGCAGCCGCCGTCGGCTCGTTGACGATGCGGAGCACTTCCAGGCCGGCGATTTTGCCGGCGTCCTTGGTCGCTTGACGCTGGCTGTCGTTAAAGTAAGCCGGAACGGTAATCACCGCTTTGGTGACCGGTTCGCCCAGGTACGCTTCCGCGTCGGCTTTCAGCTTTTGCAGAATCATCGCGGAAATTTCCTGCGGCGTGTACTCCTTGCCTTCCAGGGTTACTTTGTAGTTGGTCCCCATGTGGCGTTTAATGGAAATCACAGTGTTGTCCGGGTTGGTGATGGCTTGGCGTTTGGCCGCTTCCCCGACGATGCGCTCGCCGTTTTTGAACGCGACGACAGACGGAGTGGTGCGGTTGCCCTCCGCGTTGGCGATGACGACCGGTTCGCCGCCTTCCATTACGGCTACGCAAGAGTTTGTGGTTCCCAAGTCAATACCGATAACGCGACTCATACTGGATATCCTCCTTACACTTCTGTCGAACTGGAATCATATAAGAACGGTCAGGCGTTTACCTTGACCATCGCAGGCCGGATGACTCGATCCTTGAAGAGGTAGCCCTTTTGCAGTTCTTCCACGACCACGCCCGATTCGTACGCGGGGTCTTCGGCCTGCATCACCGCCTGGTGCACGTTGGGATCAAAGGGTTGGCCGGCCGCCTGGATCGGCGTCAAGCCTTCCCGTTCAAAGATCTGCACCATCTGGCGGTACACCATGTTGACGCCTTCGAGCAGGGATTCGACGGTCATCGAATCCTTGTCGGCAGCCAGCGCCCGTTCGAAGTTGTCGAGCACGGGCAGAAGCTCCGTGATGATCTTGAGCGAGGCGTATTTGGCCAGATCCTCCTGCTCCTTGCGCGTCCGCCGTCTGAGGTTTTCCATGTCGGCCAAGGCGCGCAGCATGCGGTTCTGGTTTTCTTCCGCCTGCGCCTTCCAGCGTTCCGCTTCCTGCTGCCAGTCGATCTCCGCCGCCGGCTCCTGCTGCTCCTGGCCGGCGGTTTCCTGCTGCTCCTGCTGCTCGGCTGCTGCAGCTTCCGCTTCCTTTTCCTGTGCCTGGTCTTGCGTCAGTTTGTCATCGTTCAACGTTCGATACCTCCCCAGACTGTCCGCTGCCGCTGCACCGGGTCAGCCTTTCACTCCATTACTATTTCTCAAACTGCGATGTCAGCATACGCGACAGACCTTCCGCCAGATAGTTGAGCACGGTGATCACCCGGCTGTATTCCATCCGCGTCGGCCCCAGAATCCCCACCGTCCCGACCGGCTTGCCGCCGATGTAATACGAGGTGGTGATGATGCTGCATTCCTTCATCGCGTCAAGCTGGTTTTCCTGTCCGATGCGCACGGTGATGCCCTCGGTCGGAGGTCCGAACAAGTGGACCAGTTGATCGTTTTGTTCCAGCAGTTCCAGGATGTCCTTCACTTTGTCCACGTCGCGGAACTCCGGCTGATCCATGATCTTGGTCGCACCGCGGAGGTAGACGCGTTCGCCTTCCTGCCGCTGGAGGGACTCTTCCAGAATCTGCAGCATCTCTTCGTACTGCTCCACATGGCGCCGCATCTCGCCCGCCACTTCCTGATACAGGCGCTGGCGAAGCTGCCACAGCGGCACGTCGGTCAGCTTGCTGTTCAGCAGGTTGACCAGCTTCTCGATCTCCTGCGGGCGAACGCCCTGCGGCAGGTCAATCAGCTTGTTTTCCACGCGGCCGGTGTTCGTGACCACGATGGCCACCGCCTGTGTTTCATTCAGGGGAACGATCTGAATGTGTTTCAGCCGTTGTTCGAAAATCTCCGGACCCAGCACGATGGCCGTGTAGTTGGTCACGTGCGAGAGAATTTGAGCGGTGTAGTCGATCACCTGCTCAAAGTGATGAATCCGTTCGGCAAACAGCTGTTTCAGTTTGCTCAACTCCAGATCGCTCAACATGTGCGGTTTTATCAGGTTGTCGACGTAGAAGCGGTACCCTTTCGTGGAGGGCACGCGCCCTGCCGATGTATGCGGCTGTTCCAGGTACCCCAGCTCTTCCAAATCGGCCATCTCGTTGCGGATGGTCGCGGAGCTGAAGCCGATGTCCTCCCGTTTGGAGATGGTGCGTGAGCCAACGGGTTCGGCGGAATGAATGTAATTATCGACAATCGCATTGAGAATCAGTCGTTGGCGTTCCGATAACATGCTGTCTTCGCCCCCTGTTGTTAGCACTCAACCGCATCGAGTGCTAAATCTATCTACTAAGGTATCAATATGCGAAGGTTTTGTCAATGTTTTCCCAGCACCCTGTCCCCTCAAGCCTGCCGCTAGTCGCGCAGGAAGCGGGCGAACACTTCGTTTCCCAACGGAAGGGCCCGTTTGGTCAGCCGCACGTGGCCGTCCGCCCGTTCCAGCATCCCTTTTGCCACCTCTTCGTCGATCACCGGTCCGAACACCTGCTCCGCCGTGACGCCAAAGCGCTCCGCAAACCGGGCGAGGTTCACCCCGTCGCGCAGCCGCAGCCCCAGTATCATCTGTTCCTCCATGGCGTCCTCGCGGGAGACGGAAAACTGCTCCACCCGGGGCAGCCCTTCCTGGCACATGCGCATGTAGACGGCCAGCGGCCCGGCGTTGACGTGCCGTTCGCCGTTTACATAGCCGTGGGCCCCCGCGCCCAACCCATAATATTCATCATTGAGCCAGTAGGTGCAGTTGTGCCGGCTTTCATAGCCGGGTTTGGCAAAGTTGCTGATCTCGTACTGGCGGTAGCCGTGTCCCTCCATTTCCTCGATCAGCATCAGGTACATCGCCAGCTCGTCCTCCTCCGAGGGCAGCGGGAGCTGGTCTTTCTGGTACAGCGTGTGGAACAGCGTGTTTTCTTCCACCTTCAGGCTGTAGGCGGAAAAGTGCGTGGTCGGCAGTTCAAACGCCTTTTCCAGCGTGCGGCGGAAGATCTCTTCCGTCTGGTCCGGCAGCCCGAACATCAGGTCGATGGTCAGGTTGGAAAAGCCGACGGCCACCGCGTTGTCGATGCTGCGGTAGACGTCGTCCACGTCGTGAATCCGGCCCAGCCGCTTCAAGAGCGCGTTGTCGAACGACTGCACGCCGAAGCTGAGCCGGTTGACGCCCAGCCCGCGCATCAGCCTGAGCTTTTCCACGTCGGTGGTGCCGGGATTGGCCTCCATCGTAAATTCCAGATCGTCGGTCCAGAAGCGTTCCGTATGCTTCCGCACGGCTTCCAGAAAGACCTTCATCTGGTCGCGGTCGAGAAACGTCGGCGTCCCCCCGCCGACGAAAATGGTTTTGACCTTCTCCGGCGGCCACTGGGCAAACGTCCGCTCCATCTCCTTGTCCAGCGCCTCCAGGTAGTCCCAGATCACCTGCGGGTTGTTGGTGACGAACGAATTGAAGTCACAGTAGTAGCATTTGTTGGTGCAAAAGGGAATGTGGATGTACACCGACTGCGGCATATCCGCTCCCCTCCTTTTTGCGGTAGTGGAATGGAAAAGACCTGACGCGCGGTCAGGCCTACTTCTTGTCGTCCATGCGCAGCACAGCCATAAACGCTTCTTGCGGCACCTCGACGGAGCCGACGGCTTTCATGCGCTTTTTCCCTTCTTTTTGTTTTTCCAGGAGCTTGCGCTTCCGGGAGATGTCGCCGCCGTAACACTTGGCCAACACGTTTTTCCTGAGCGCGCTGATCGTCTCGCGCGCGATCACCTTGTGGCCGATGGCGGCCTGAATCGGCACTTCAAACTGCTGGCGCGGAATCAGTTCTTTCAGCTTTTCGCAGATGACGCGTCCGCGCTGGTAGGCGCTGTCGCGGTGGACGATGAACGACAGCGCGTCGACCACTTCGCCGTTGAGCAGGATGTCCATTTTCACCAGCTTGGACGGCTTGTAGCCGGCCAGTTCATAGTCAAAGGAAGCGTATCCCTTGGTGCCCGACTTCAACAGGTCGAAGAAGTCGTAGACGATCTCGGAGAGCGGCATGTCGTACTTGAGCTGGACGCGGTTTTCCCCCATGTACTGCATGTCGAGGAAGTCGCCGCGCTTGCCCTGGCAGAGCTGCATCACGTCGCCGACGTAATCCTTGGGCACCATGATCGTCGCGGTGACGTACGGCTCCTCGATCTGCTCGATTTTTTGCGCCTCCGGCATTTTCGACGGGTTGTCGATCTCGATCACTTCGCCGTTCGTCTTGGTGATGCGGTAGACGACGCTCGGCGCGGTGGTAATCAGGTTGATGTTAAACTCGCGCTCGATCCGCTCCTGGATGATCTCCATGTGCAAAAGCCCGAGGAAGCCGCAGCGGAAGCCGAAGCCGAGCGCCTGCGAGGTCTCCGGTTCGAACTGCAGCGACGCGTCGTTCAACTGCAGCTTTTCCAGCGCCTCGCGCAGGTCGTTGTACTCGCTGGTGTCGATCGGGTAAAGACCGCAAAACACCATCGGATTGATCTTGCGGTAACCCGGCAGCGGCTCGGCGGCCGGCCGGTTGGCATCGGTGATCGTATCCCCGACGCGGGTGTCGCCCACCGTCTTGATCGAGGCGGCGACGTAGCCCACGTCACCGACGGACAGTTCGTCAACCGGCGTTTGGCGGGGCGTGGAGGTGCCCACTTCCGTCACTTCAAACGTTTTGCCGGTGGCCATCATCTTGATTTTCATGCCTTTTTTCAGCGTACCGTTGACAATCCGCACGGACGCGATCACGCCCCGGTACGGGTCAAAGTAGGAGTCGAAGATCAGTGCCTGCAGCGGCGCGTCCGGGTCGCCCTGCGGCGCCGGCACCTTTTTCACCACCGCCTCCAGCACGTCCTTGATGCCGATGCCCGCTTTGGCCGAGGTGAGGCAGGCGTCGCTGGCGTCCAGCCCGATGACGTCCTCCACCTCCTGCTTGACGCGCTCCGGCTCCGCGCTGGGCAGGTCGATCTTGTTGATGACCGGGATGATCTCCAGATTGTTGTCCAGCGCCAGGTAGACGTTGGCCAGCGTCTGCGCCTCGATACCCTGGGCGGCGTCCACCACCAGGAGCGCCCCTTCACAGGCGGCCAGGCTGCGGGACACTTCGTACGTGAAGTCGACGTGCCCGGGGGTGTCGATCAGATGCAGGATGTACTCCTCTCCGTCATCCGCTTTATAATTCAACCGCACGGCGTTCAGCTTGATCGTGATACCGCGCTCCTTTTCCAGCTCCATCGTGTCCAGAAACTGGTCTTCCATTTCACGGGCCGAAAGCGCCCCGGTCAGCTCCAGAATGCGGTCCGCCAGGGTTGACTTTCCGTGGTCGATATGGGCGATAATGGAAAAGTTGCGAATTCGTTTCTGTCTTTCACGGCGATCCATCTGTTGTTTGTTCCCTCCCACGCCATCCAAAAGTCGCTTTCAGATCGCGTTCCGAAAAAATACACTAACGTCAATTATAACAAAGGCGGGATAGCGGAGCAATAAGCAGGAACGGAGCGGACATGACGAAATGCCGCGCGCGGCTCGGCCTTCTGCAGCGCGGCGGAGCGGAAGGAGAGGGAAGATGGGAGATGGAAGGGGCATGATTGGGCGCACCCCTTCTGGAGGAGAGGGCGGCGGGAGAATTAGGGGAGCAGCAGCCGGGTACGGCCCTGTCAGTGTGCAGAGCCGTACCTTTTCAGTTTCTGCACGATCTGCGGCGGAAACATCGACTCGAGGCTGCTCTGGTAACGGCTGCCGTCCTCCGGCATGCGGTGGCTTGTGACCTGGTACCCGGCGCTGCCGCCGCGAGAGACCCTGTACGCGATGTCAAAGACCATCGGGGCGCTGAGCGCGGGCTGCTGATGGTCCCCGCCCCTGCCGGTGATCTGCACCCATGCGTACACGCGCCGGCTCTCCGCATTGGGGGCTTCCACGCCGATCACGTCCAGTTTGACGTCCCGCTCACCGCCGAGCCAGTCCAGATCGCCCCGGACGCTCTGCAGGTAGCGGGTAATCAGCGGCGTGACCAGTTCCCGGTTGGCCGGCGACACGCCCTCCTTCACCTCGACGAACACCTGTCCGAAATGCTTGCCGCCGGAGACGACCTGCAGCTTCCAGATGCCCGCATGCGGCAGTACGATCCCGGAAGGAAAATGGCCGTCCGCGTCATACTGCGGTCCCGCCACCCGGTAGCTGCCCAGCTCCACGCGCTCCCCCTCGGTGCTCCACCCGACCAGATTCACTTCCGGGGCAAACGGGCCATTCAGCAGCCAGAACACGTTTTGCATCTGTCCTTCGTACAGCTCATCCGTGATGATGCGCACCGGCTTCTCGCCGACGTAGCGGAACGGTTTGCCGTCATGGACCGTCTCCGTCTGCGGCGACGGTTTCCACAGCACGGGAGGAGAGGAGACGAGGCCGAACAGCGGGGGTACGGTTGTCTCCGGCGCGGGGCCGGGGGCGGTCGGCTGCTTGGGCTGCAGCGCATCGGGCCACCACATCCACAGGGCCAGCAGCGTCACCGCGGCGGACGCCGACGCCAGAAGCGGTCCGCGCCTCTGCCGCTGCGACCGCTGTCTGATGCGCTTTCGCACGGCTTCTTCCATTCCGGGGGTAAACGTCACGTCCTTGCACACCGTTTCGTCAGCCCGCTCCTTCAGCTCTCGCAGCCATTGGTCCCGTTCCATTCCCATTCCTCCCTTGACTCCATCCGCTGTCTCAACTGCTGCCGGGCGCGGTGCAGCCGTGTCCGGACCGTTCCCTCCGTCACGCCAAGCACTTCGGCCGTTTCCGCGATGGACAGATCGGCGTAGTAGTGCAGCGCGATCACCTGGCGGTACAGCGGCGGCAGCTCCAGCACCAGGCGAACCAGCTCGTCCCGTTGCGCCCGCTCCATGACCTGCCGCTCCGCGGACACGTCGCTCTCCCGGCTGATCCAGGAACGAGGCAGCAGGTTGCGAAACGCCCAGGAGCGCAGGCACCCTTTGCACTCGTTCACGGCGATCCGGTAGAGCCAGGTGCGGATGCTGCTCTCGCCGCGAAAACGGGGCAGGTGACGGTACGCTTTCAAAAAGATGTCCTGCGTGATGTCTTCCGCCAGGCTGCGGTCTTTCACCATCAAGGTGACCAGGCGAAGCACGCGCGTCCCGTATTCCCGCATGATCTGTTCCAGCACCGCTTCCGCCGTCGGCTGCAGTTTCTCCACGCGGCGCGCCTCCCTTCGTGTGCATTCACCTGTTTAGATGCGGCCGGCCGACGGAATGTTACAACGTTTATGGCGAAAAACGGGTCCAGGTGCGCGGAAGTACGTCTTACGTCACCTATGCCAGACGGCTGCCTGACTGCCGCCCGTCCGCTCCGGCATGAAGAAAATGTGCGGCTTCCCCGTCCGGGGGTGGATCATCACGTCCGCTTCCACGCCGAAGACGTCGCGGATCAGCTCCGGCGTGAAGACCTTCTCCGGCGTGCCGGAGGTGACGATCCGTCCCTCCCGGATCACGTAAAGACGGTCGCAGTACATCGCGGCCAGGTTCAGGTCGTGCAGCGCGGCGAGGACGGTGACCCGCAGCGTTTTCAACAAATCCAGCATGTGCAGTTGACATCGAATGTCCAGATGGTTCGTCGGTTCGTCCAGGACGAGCAGCTTCGCCTGCTGCGCCAGTGCCCTGGCGATCAGCACCCGCTGTTTTTCCCCGCCGGACAGCGACAGGTAGCTTCTCTGCGCAAACGCCTGCATCCCCACCCGGGACAGCGCCTCCTCACAGATTTGTTGATCCTCGGAGGTATCCGCCTCCCAAAACCGCTTGTGCGGAAATCGTCCCATCATGACGATTTCGGCCACGGTGAAGTCGACTTCCATCGAAGACTCCTGGCGCACCACGGCCATCCGCCGGGCCGCCTGCTGCGGCGACAGCCGGTAGAGATCATCGCCGTCCAGCGAGATCAGCCCGGCGTCCGGCTTCAGCACGCGGTAGATGCTCTTCAACAGCGTCGACTTCCCGCTCCCGTTCGGGCCGATCAGGCCGACGAGCTCCCCTGTCCGGACCTGCAGGCCGACATCGTGGAGCACTGCTTTTTTGTCGAGCGTCACGGAAAGGTCTTGGGCCGTCACGTTCACCGTCCATCACCTCCAAACGAATAGGAACTGCGGCGCATCAGCCAGAGAAAGAACGGTCCGCCGCACAGGGCCGTGACGATCCCGATGGGAAGTTCCTGCGGCGCGAACGCCAGTCTGGCGATTACGTCGGCCCAGACGAGAAATACCGCTCCCAGCAGGGCGCAGACGGGCAGCACCCGCCGATGGTCGGAGCCGACGACGATCCGCACGATGTGAGGCATCATCAGCCCGACGAATCCGATTGCGCCGCTGATGGCCACCATCACGCCGGTCAAAAGCGCGGTAATCACGAGCAGCCCCTTGCGGAACCGTTCCACATGCACCCCCAGCGTGCGGGCGGTCTCCTCGCCCATCAGCATGGCGTTCAACGACCGGTAGCGGGTCAGAAGAAACGCAAGCCCGGCGGTCACGGCAGCAGCCGGGAGGGCGAGAAACTCCCATTTGGCGCCGGCCAGGCTGCCCGTCATCCAGAACAGCACGGCCTGAATGCCGTGTTCTTGGGGAGAGGAAAAGACGAGCAGGCTGGTCGCGGCGGACAAGACGGCAGACACGGCGATGCCCGCCATCAGCAGGCGAACGGTGGCGTTTTGCCCGCCGAGCCGGGAGAGGAAAAAGACCAGCAGGAGGGCGCCAAGCGATCCGGTAAACGCGCCGACGGACAGGGCGTACTGGCCATACAGCCCGAACGCGCCAAACAGCATGACCGACGCGGCCCCGACAGACGCCCCCGAGGAGACGCCCAGGATGTAGGGATCGGCAAGGAAATTGCGGACGAGCGCCTGGATGGCCGCCCCGACTACGGAGAGGCCGGCCCCGACGAGGGCGCCAAGCAGGACGCGGGGGAGCCGAATCTCCCAAATGATCGTCTCTGCCGCCTTTGACCAGTCGGGCTGCACCCATTCGCCGAAAAACGGCAGCCTGGACAGGGCAATTCCCCAGACCGTACGGGGATGGATGTCAACCGAGCCCAGCGTGACGGCAAACGTAACGGACGCCAGCAGGAGAGCCGTCAGACCGACGAGAACCGCGCAGAACCACCCCCGGCCTCTCTCCCCGATGAAAAACGCTGCTTTCCGCAAACCAATCCCTCCTGTCGAATGTGGTGAGGCGGCGGGAGAGGACGGCTCCGTCCCGCCCGCACGGCCTTAGTCTTGAAACTTCTCCGGATAGAATCCTTTGGCGAGCGCCTCCAGGGCCATTGGCGCCCGGACCCCCTCTGCCGCCGCGGAGAGAGGGAGGACGATCAGCTTCTGGTTTCGAATGGGCGGCAGGTCGGCCAGCTCTTTTTTCGACAGCAGCAGCTCCCGTTTTTGCTCGACGGTCTTGTCGCCGTAGTCGACGATGACGATCACGTCCGGCTGCCGGTTGACAACCTCTTCCCAGTTGACGGTGGCCCAGCCCTTGGGGATGTCGTCGAAGATGTTTTTGCCGCCCGCCATCGCGATCAAGCGGGTCATGTAGTTGTTGGCGGCCGTCAACGGCTGATCCTCCCCGCTGTCGTAGACAAACACGCGCAGCGGTTTTTCCGGCTGTCCGATCCGCTTGGCGATCTGCTCCATCCGTTCGTTCATCCGGGCGATCAGCTCGTCCACCTTTGCTTCCACGCGGAAAATGCGGCCGATGTTGCGGATGTCCGTGTACACGTCTTCCAGTGTGGGCGACGTCATGTTGGAGGACTGATGCAGATACGCCTTGATCCCCAGCTTCTCCAGCTCTTCCACCGTGCCCACCGCTTTGTCGGTGAAGGCGCTTTTCCATCCGGCGTAGACGAAATCCGGTTCCGCCGCCAACAGCACCTCCTTGGACGGGTATGTCTTGGACAGCACGGGGATTTTTTCATACGCTTCCTGGTATTCCGGCAAAATGCGGTCGTCCAGATAAGCCGTTCCCGCCATCCTGTCCGCCAGACCCAAGGCCAGCATGATTTCCGTCGTGTGCTGATTCAGCGTGACGGCCCGTTTGGGCGGCTGTTCAAAGGTCAGCACGCGATCGCCGTTTTGAACGGTAACCGGCTGCGCCGCTTCCGCTGCTGCAGGCTCTGCGGCCGGTTGCTGTTGACGGTCGTCCGGGTGGGAACTGCCGCACGCCGACAGGAGAAGGGCAAGCAGCACTGTTTTGACCAGCCAAAAGCGGGAATTGAAACGAAATTTTTTCATGACACGTCCTCCTCTGCATATTTGATAATCGCAATCATTACGTTTTATACAAAACCTCCATGATACGGTCTCGCCCGCTCGTTGTAAACCTTTTTCCCACGTGTTCCGCAGCAACAAAAAAGCATCCCCCGTGTTGGACGAGAGATGCCAGTCTGCATGCGGACACGACAAAAGAACAGACGCGGGGCGCCTTTTCTTTCCGTTCCCTGCTTTCCACACATCCCCATCCTCGTGGGTTGAGCGTGATCGCTTCACGGCAGGTCTCCTGGCTTGGGTTCATCGCCCCCTGCACCTTCCCATCTCCCCGAATCAAGCGAGACAGTGGCTGTCGCAGGGCGCTCCCCGTCACAGTGGCGGGACCGCGTCGGACTTTCACCGAACTTCCCTTTTAAGCGCCCGGGCGCACCTGCACCCGGACGGCACCGTGAAACGCGCTATTCCGTTTTTTCGTCTGAGCCTTACCCGATGACGGTCAGCTGTTTCGGGAACTGCGTCAATACCTCGCTGCCGTTTTCCGTCACCAGCACGTCGTCCTCGATCCGCACGCCGCCCACGCCGGGGAGGTAAATCCCCGGTTCGATCGTGAAGACCATGCCGGGACGAAGCACTGCCTGGTTTTGCCCGTGAACCGACGGATACTCGTGGACGTCCATGCCCAACCCGTGGCCCAGACGGTGCATGAAATACGGGCCGTACCCTTTCTCCTCGATCACGCGGCGAGCCGTCTGGTCGAGGTGAGCCAGCGTGACGCCGGGGCGCACCTCGGCGATGGCCGCTTCGTTGGCCGCGAGCACCGTCTCGTAGATCTCCCGGAGCTGCGGGCTGATCTCGCCGACCGCAAAGGTGCGGGTGATGTCGGACACGTAGCCGTCAGCCGCCACGCCCAGGTCAAACAGCAGCAGTTCTCCCTCGCACACCTGCCGGCTGCCCGGAGTTCCGTGCGGCAGCGCCGATTTTTCCCCGGCCAGCACTATCGTGTCAAACGACGGCCCGTCCGCCCCCAGCCGCTTCATCTGGTACTCCAGTTCGGCGACGATCTCCATCTCGGTGACGCCCGGTTTCACTTTTTTCAGGCTCTCGCGCAGCGCCTCTTCCACCAGCCGTACGGCGTGCTTGATGCGGGCCACTTCCTCCGCCGACTTGATCAGCCGCATTTCGCGGAGCGGCTCTTCCACATCGGCGTACCGCGCTGCCGCCACGACCGCGCTCATCGCTTCGAAGCGCTCCACGGTCATGTGGCTCTTTTCGATGCCCAGCCGCGTCAACCCGGCGGGCAGCGCCTGTTTCAACACGTCGTACGGATTGTCCGTATCGGTATGCGTCAGGATCTGCTTGACGCCGGACGCCGCCTCGGCCGCCGCTTCGCGATCTAGCGCCGGGACGATCAGCGACGGTTCGCCCTGCGCCGGGATGATGAGGCCCATGAACCGTTCGTGGGGTTCCGTAAAAAAGCCGGTCAGATAGTAAACGTGTTTGGGCGAGGTGATCAACACCGCGTCCAGCTCTTCCTTTTCCATATACGCGCGCAACTGCTGCATGCGCTCCTGGTACAACTCGCTCACCCTGCTTTCTCTTGGTTTCTACTGCGAGGATACCATGTCCCCGGGAAAAAAAGAAGCGGACGGGCAAAAAAAACCGACGCCCGCACCCTGTGCCGGCAGTACGCGGCGGGCCATCGCTACCGCTGCACCGAACGGCTGCCGGAAATTCGCGTGCCGGCGCTGCTCGTCTACGGCCAGCAGGACAAGCGGATGCACGCGTACGGCCGGCTGCTGGCCAAGCGCCTGCCCCATGCCCGGCTGGTCCTGATTCCCGGCGTCACGCATCAGGTCGTCACCCGGGGCGCCGATGCGTGTAACGAACGGTGCCGGGCGTTTGTCCAATCGGTTGGACGCGAGACTGTCGATGTAAGGTGAGCGCAGAGGCATCCGTCCGGTTGGGTCTTTGCATGGACCCGGCGGATGAAGCCGAAAAAGGCTGCCGCCCATGCAAAAAGGCTGCCGAGCACCTCGACAGCCGGACGGGTTGGCTTTTTCAGTGTTTCATCCGCGGGTCCAGCGCGTCGCGCAGACCGTCGCCGATCAGGTTGAAGCCGAGCACCGTCAGCATGATGGACAAGCCGGGGAAGATGACGGTCCACGGCGCTTTTTGAATGTACTGGCGGGAGTCGGACAGCATCAGTCCCCACTCCGGCTGCGGCGGCTGCGCACCCAGTCCGAGGAACCCCAGGGCCGCCGCTTCGAGAATCGCCGTGGCGATGCCCAGCGTGCCGGTGACGATGATCGGCGCCAGGCTGTTGGGCAGGATGTGCTGCAGAATAATCCGCGAGTTTTTCGATCCGATCGCCTTCGCCGCCATGACGAACTCTTCCTCTTTCAGGCTTAACACCCGCGAACGGACCAGCCTCCCGTAGGTGGGAATGTTGACGATGGCGATCGCCAAAAGGGCGTTTTCCAGCGACGGGCCGAGCATCGCCACAATCGCGATGGCGAGCAGGATGCTGGGGAAGGCCAGCATGATGTCAAACAGCCGGGAGATGATCATGTCCACCCACCGGCCGTAATAGCCGGCGAGCAGGCCGAGAAACGTGCCGGCGATCACCGACCCGATAACGGAGAACAGCCCGACGCGCAGGGAGATTTGCGCCCCGTAGATCACCCGGGTAAACACGTCCCGCCCGTTGTAGTCGGTCCCAAACCAGTGCTCGGCCGACGGCGGCTTGTTCTTGTCGATCAGCTCTCCCTTGTCGTATGCGTAGGGGGTAATGTACGGAGCCAGCAGGGCCAGCAGCACAAACACGAAAATGATGACGAAGCCGGCGATGGCCATCCTGTTTTTGCGGAGCGTCCGCCAAGCGTCGCGCCAAGGAGACGAGACCGGCTCGTCGGGTTGCTGCACGCGTACCGTTTCCACATGGGTTTCTGCCATAAGACGTCCTCCTTAGCGGTATTTGATGCGCGGATCGACGTAGGCGTAGAGGAGGTCGACCAACAGGTTGATCAGGACAAAAATGGTGGCGATCACGAGAATGCTCGATTGAATGACGGGATAATCGCGGTTTCCAATCGCCGTAAAAATGTAGCGGCCTACGCCGGGCCAGCCGAAAATCGTCTCGGTCAGGACGGCCCCTCCGATCAACAGCCCCGTCTGCAGCCCGACGATGGTCAGGACGGGAATCATCGCATTTTTCAAGGCGTGCTTGTACACCACGAAAAACTGCCCCAGCCCCTTGGCACGCGCCGTCCGGATGTAGTCGGCGCGCATGACTTCCAGCATGCTGGAACGGGTGATGCGGGCGATGATCGCCATCGGGATGGTCCCCAACGCGATGCTTGGCAGAATCAGGTGCTGGATGACGTCGCGGAGATGATCCCAACGTCCGGCCAGCATCGCGTCGATGATATAGAAATGCGTAATCGCCGTTACGGGATCACGCGGATTGTCGCGTCCAATGGAAGGCAGCCACTTCAACTCCTGGGCAAACACCCACTGCTCCATCAATCCCAGCCAGAATACGGGCATGGATACGCCGATCAACGCGATCAGCATGCAGATGTAGTCAAACCACGAGTTTTGCTTCCAGGCCGAAATGATTCCGGCATTTACGCCGATGAAGACGGCAAATATCATGCTGACCAGCGTCAATTCGACCGTGGCGGCCAGGTACGGCCCCATTTCCTTGGCGATGGGGGCCTTGGTGTGCAGCGAGTCGCCCAGGTCTCCTCTGAGAATGTCCCACAGGTAGTGGAAGTACTGCACGTACCAGGGGTTGTTCAGCCCGAGCTGCTGCCGCAGCTCCTCCAGAGCTTTGGGACTTGCCTTTTCCCCCAAAATGGTCAGCGCCGGATCGCCGGGGATGGCGTGAATAATGGCAAATACAATCAGCGACATGCCAAACAGCACGGGAATCAGCATCAACAATCGTCGAATGGTGTATGACAGCAAGGCCATCTCCTCGCTTTCCTTCGCGTTTTGCACATGAGAGAAGGGTAAGAAGAAGGGTTCCTCTTACCCTTTGTTGCCGTCTGCCTTATTGGATGTCTACCTTTTCTACGCTTTCGCTGCCTTTGGGATGAGGCTGATAGCCCGTGACGCTCTTTTTCGCGGCGAGCGGCGGAGTGGAGTGCGCGATCGGAATCAGCGGCGCGTCGTTGAAGATGATCTCCTGTGCCTGCTTGTACAGTTTTTCCCGCTCCGCCTGATCGGGCGAGGACTGCGCTTTCAGCAGCAGTTGGTGGACTTCCTCGTTGGCGTAGCGGGGAATGTTGTTGCCGTTGATCGTGTTTTTGTCAAGCAGCGTGTACAGGAAGTTGTCCGGGTCGCCGTTGTCGCCGGTCCACCCGAGCAGGCACATGTCGTACTCGCCTTTCCTCGTTTTTTCCAGATAGGTGGCCCACTCCATCGTGACGATTTCCGTCTCGATGCCGATCTTTTTCAGGTCCTGCTGAATCGCCTCGGCCATCTTCTTGCCGTCCGGAATGTACGGACGCGGCACCGGCATCGCCCAGAACTGAACCTTGAAGCCGTTGGGATAGCCCGCCTCCGCCAGCAGTTGTTTGGCCTTGTCCAGGTTGTAGTCGCGGTCCTTGATCTGGTCGTTGTAGCCCCAGAGGCTGGGCGGCATCGGGTTGGTGGCCGGTTCACCCAGGCCGCTGTAGAACGCTTTGACCAGTTCCGGCTTGTTGATGGCGTGGCCGATGGCTTGACGCACCTTCGGATTGTCAAACGGCTTCTTCTCCGTGTTGAACGCGAGGTAGCCGACGTTCATCGACGGGCGCAGGATCAACTGCAGGTCCTGGTTCTCCTTCACGCTCTCCGCATCGTCCGGATTGAGGCCGTCCATCAGGTCGATTTCGCCGGAGGTAAGCGCGGTCAGGCGCGCCGTGTTTTCCGGAATGACTTTAAAGACGACCTTGTCCAGTTTGGGCAGTCCCTTGTTCCAGTAGTCGGGGTTTTTCTCCAGCGTGATGGTGTCGTTCCGCTTCCACTCCACGAACTTGAACGGCCCCGTACCAACCGGCTGCTCGCCCAGCTTTCCGCCTTCGATCGCTTTCGGAGACGCGATCGCAAACGGCGACATGCCCAGGTTGGCCAGGAACGGCGCCAGCGTCCGGTTCAGCACAAACTGCACGGTGTACGGATCGACCACCTTGACCTCCTTGATCACGTGGTCCTTGTCGCCCTTGTAGCCGCCGAACATGTCGTTGTAGTACGGATAGCCCTCGCTGTCGTGGTACTTGTTGTTCTTGTCCATCCAGCGGTCAAAGTTGAACTTGACCGCCTCGGCGTTGAAATCGGTGCCGTCGTGGAACTTCACGCCCTGGCGGAGCTTGAAGGTGTAGGTCAAGCCGTCCGGCGAGATTTCCCAGCTCTCCGCCAATCCCGGAATGACCTTGGTGCTGGTATCTTCATAGTTGACCAGCGTTTCGTAAATGTTTTCCGTCACCTTGAAGGTTTCGCCGTCGGTCTCCCGGATGGGATCGAGGCTTTTCGTGTCGGCGCCGCGGCCGATGATCAACTGCTTGGGACCGCTGTTGGCCGGTTCCGTCGCCGTCTGCCCCGGCTGGTTTTGTTTCGACTGGTCAGCCGGCTGCTGGGCCGTTTGCGAGCCGCTGCATCCTGCCAGCGCCATGGAGAGCGCCAACAGGCTGGCCATCGCAGCGGTAAGCACGTTCTTCTTCATGGATGAATGCCCCCTTTTCCTCCGTTTTTTTGACATGCCGTCGATTGATTGGTTTGGACCGTCACCGTTTTCCGCATCCCCCCTTTGCCTGGGAACAGGCAGCGTTTCCCCCGCCCGTGTGGCGGTCTTCCGCTCCTGCCCGGTCCCCTCCGTGACTCAGGCCTTGTACAGATGGCAGGCGATGAAATGGCCGCCGCCAACGTCCTGAAACGCGGGACGCACGCTGCGGCATTCCTCGGTCACATGGGGACAGCGGGTGTGGAACGTGCATCCGCCGGGCGGATTGGCCGGGCTGGGCACGTCCCCCTGCAGGATGATCCGTTCCCGCGCGGCATCCGGATCGGGCGACGGCACCGCCGACAGCAGCGCGCGGGTGTACGGGTGAAGCGGATGGGCGTACAGCGTTTCGCTGTCCGCCAGTTCCACCAGACGCCCCAGGTACATCACGCCGACGCGGTCGCTGATGTGGCGGACGACGCTCAGATCGTGGGCGATGAACAAGTAGGTGAGCCCCAGCTCCCGCTGCAGGTCCTGCATCAGGTTGAGCACCTGCGACTGGATGGACACGTCCAGCGCGGACACCGGTTCGTCCGCCACGATCAGTTTGGGGTTGAGCATCAGGGCCCGGGCGATGCCGATCCGCTGCCGCTGGCCGCCGCTGAACTGGTGCGGATAGCGCTGCGCGTGGTAGCTGCTCAAGCCGACCACTTCCAGCATCTCCCTCACCCGCTTTTTCCGTTCGGCGGGCGTGCCGATGCCGTGCACCACGAGCGGTTCTTCCAAAATCTTCTCAATATTGTGCCGCGGATTGAGCGAGGCGAACGGATCCTGAAAGACAATCTGCATGTGGCGGCGCATCCTGCGCATCTCGTCCGCTGTGAGCGCGGTGATGTTGACGCCGTCGAACGTCACTTCGCCGGCGGTCGGTTCGATCAGCCGCAGCAGGGAACGTCCGGTCGTCGACTTGCCGCAGCCGCTTTCGCCCACCAAGCCGAGCGTCTCCCCCCGCTTGACCGTGAACGACACGTCGTCCACCGCCTTGACTACGCCAATCTCTTTCCCGAAAACGCCGCCTGTGATGGGGTAGTATTTTTTCAGGTTCTTGACAATCAGCAGATCTTCAGCCACCTGCATGCTCCTTTCGGGTTAATCGTACAGCCAGCAGCGGGTGCGTCGATTCGGTCCCGCCGGTCTCAGCTCCGGCATCTCCGTCCTGCACCTGTCGGTCGCGTGCTCGCAGCGCGGGGCAAATCGGCAGCCCACGGTGAGCGATCCGGGGATCGGCACGTTGCCCGGAATGGAGTACAGCCGCTTCCGCGCCCCCTCCAGCTTGGGCAGGGAATGGAGCAAACCGATCGTGTACGGATGTTTCGGCTCTTTCAGGATGGAGCGGACGTCGCCTTCCTCCACCACGTTGCCCGCGTACATCACGACGACGCGGTGGCACATCTCCGCAACCACCCCGAGGTCGTGCGTGATCATCATGATCGCCGTTTCGGACTCGCGGTTGAGCTGCCGCATCAGATCGAGGATCTGCGCCTGAATCGTCACGTCCAGCGCCGTCGTCGGTTCGTCCGCAATCAACAGCTCGGGATTGCAGGCCATCGCCATGGCGATCATGACCCGCTGCCTCATGCCGCCGGACAGTTGGTGCGGGTATTCGTCAACGATCGCTTCCGCACGCGGAATGCCCACTTTTTTCAGCATGTCGATCGAGCGCTGCCTGGCCTCTTTTTTCGTCGCGCCGGTATGTAAACGGATTACTTCGCCAATCTGGTCGCCGATCGTGTAGACGGGATTGAGCGATGTCATCGGCTCCTGAAAGATCATCGCGATCTCGTTGCCGCGCAGCTCCCTCATGCGCTTTTCGCTGGCCGCGACCAGCTCTTCCCCCTTGAACCGGATGGAGCCGCCGACAATCTTGCCGGGAGGGTTCGGCACCAGTCTCATCACGGAAAGCGAGGTCACACTTTTCCCGCACCCGGATTCGCCGACGATGCCGACCACTTCCCCTTTGTTCACCCTGATGGAAACGCCGTCGACGGCGGGGATTTGTCCGCGGTCCGTGAAAAAGTGCGTCTGCAGGTTTTCGATCTCAAGCAAAGGCTGTGACACGCCGTGCACCTCTCTTACCGATATATTCCATAGGACAAGACGACTAGCTGTGATCAATTATGCCATTAATCCAATTTTTTGGCAACGTATTAAATTCATATAATTACAACTTGACTAAATAAACAAAATCTTTTATCCGTTTGAACCAACAAGAAAGACCCGCATGTGCAGCGAGCCTGTTTGAAACCTGACTGTTCGCCTTCATTTATTTGTCCGTAAACGACCGCTTATGGGGCAAAAATCCCGGCCATCCACTCAACGGCCGACTTCGCCCCGTCTTTCACCAGCCGCCCCAGCGATTGGCCCGCGCTGCTGACGTAGTTGACCATCTCCTGCGGCGCCGCCGCCTGCACCTGTGTGCCCATCACTGCGATCTCCATCTGGCCCTTGTCCAGCTTTTTGATGTAAAAGGTCTGCGGATGCTGCTCCGGCGTTCCGCTCACCTTGTGGATGCCGCGCTCGGCCGTCTGCAGCCCCAGCGCCACGCCGACGAGCAGGATGACCACCATCCCCGCCAGCTTCACCGTCACGTTCATGCGTCCTCACCTCTTGGCGGGCTCGCCGGTGAGCGGTTTGCCCACCTTTTCCGCCTGCCAGTAGTACTCGGCGAACACGTCCGCCAGCGCTTCCGCCGTGTTCAGCGACTCCTGCAGCGTGTTGCTCGTTCCGCCGATTTCCATTAAAAGGCTTCCCGGTGAGATGGACTGGTTATACTCGCCGTGGTCGGTTTTCGCCCCTTTTTCCATGACGCCACGGGACAGGCCCGGATACATCTTTTCCATCAGGTGGTGCAGTTCGGTGGCAAACTGCTCGTTTTTCTCGTAGTTTTTGTTTCGCTTGCCGATGACCAGCAGGACGCGGGCGTAGGTCTTGCCGTTGATGGTGGCGGTGGTTTTGCTGCGCGGCGCGGTGTCGCGGTGCAGGTCAAAGAAGTAGTGCAGCTCCCGGTTCCGCTCCGTCGCCGCCTTGACCGCCCGCAGCGATTCGGCGTAGGAGAGGGCGTAGTCCAATTTTTTGTCCAGCAGCTTCTGGTAGATGTCTTCCGCATTGAACTCCGTGCCGATGCCTTTCTCGTTCAGCGCTTCCGCCAGCCGCTTGCCGACCAGCGAGATGTTGCGCTGGGGGTGGTCGACCGATGTCCCCACGGGCTTGGTTTCGCTGTACCAGGACTCGCGGTTGTGGGTGTTGTAGACGTAGACGATTTTCTTTCCGCCGGTGGTCGGGTTGGGCAGCGGTGCCGCCTTGTTCTCCTCCGGCTTCGGCTGCGCATCGTCCGCTGCCGTCTCGCCGCTGTCGCCGGACGGCGCTGCATCGATCACCTGATGCGGATAGGCGGGATATTCCACGTACAGGTCGGCCAGCGTGGAGTCTTTGCCGGCGACGACAAAGCGGGCGTCGTCCGCCGTCAGCATGCCGGGCAGTTCCCTTCCCAGCAGGCTGCGCAGGTCACCCGGCTGGATGCCGGTGGCCACCTGGAACAAAAAGCCGGATACGCTGTTGGCGCCCCGTTCTGTCGACGCCTGCACCGTCTCGGTCAGGGCGGGAATCTCCTGTCCCATCCACTTGAGCATGGCCAGGCTGGACACGCGGGCCGCCGCCTGCTGCACGGCGGACGAGGCGATCATGACGCGGTTGCCGTGCATCGCCATCACTCCGGTGACGATGAACAGGAAGGCCGTAATAATGGAAAGCGCGACAAATTGGCGCTGAATCAGGGTTGCCATCTGTCTCCCTCCTCATGCTGTTTGCATTGACAGCGGACTGTACAATCGCCGAACGCTTGTCTATGCTTTAGCCTATGAGCGTCATAGAGACGATAGAACCCTTTTCTACCTTTTCTCTCACCGCTAGTTTTTCCGTCCGCGCCGTCACAGGGGAGCGCTCTCCAAAAGACGGCCAAGACGGCGGTCCGTCAGTGCGTGTAGGCAGCGCTGTTCTGCCCGTTGACGGCACGGTGCAGCGACTGGTTCAACCCGGTGGCGAGCACGTTGGCCACCCCTTCGATGAAGTCGTCCACTTCCTTGGGCGTCACCACCAGGTCTTGTCCCAGCGGCCGCAGCACCTCGTGAATGAGCTGCCGCTTTTCCTCCTCGGGCAGCGAGCCCACCAGGCCCAGAAACGTCTTGCGCGCCTCCATGTCGGGCAGATCTTCTTCCGTATACGGTTCTTTCCGCTCCGGCAGGCTGCTCATCGCCAGCTTGCTGGCAGGCCGGTTGCTTTCCTGCATCGACTGTCCAAAGTGGCCGAGCAGATAGGTGATGGCGTCGTTGACAATCGTGGAGGCAAACACGACCGTCGGTACGCCGATCGCGATAACCGGAATGCCCAGCGTCTTCTCATCGATCGCCTTCCGCTTGTTGCCGACGCCGGAGCCGGGGTGAATCCCCGTGTCGGAGATCTGGATCGTGGTGTTGACGCGGTGCAGCGCGCGGGAGGCCAGCGCGTCGATGCAGATGACAAAGTCGGGCCTGCTCTTTTCCACCACGCCGTAGATGATCTCGCTCGTCTCGATGCCCGTGATCCCCAGCACCCCCGGCGAGAGGGCGCTCACTTCGCGGTACCCGTCTTCCACCGACTCGGGAGCGAGCGTAAACAGATGGCGGGTGACGAGCAGGTTTTCCACCACCATCGGTCCCAGCGCGTCCGGCGTCACATTCCAGTTGCCGAGGCCGACGACGAGCGCCTTCTTCTCTTCCGTGATGCCCAGTTCGCGGAGAAACCGGGCAAACTCCCGGGCGAACCGCTGGGCTACCCGTTCTTCGACGGCCGTGTCGTTGTCGCGCAGCTTCGGCACCTCGATGGTGATGTAGTGGCCGGGCAGCTTGCCGATCTGCCGGCCCGCTTCCTCGCTCTCCACGGCCAGGCGCGTTACCTTGATCCCCGCTTCCGAATCGTCCGTCTCGATCCGGACGCCGGAAATCGGGCCGCCCTGCGGCTGCCGCTGCTGGGCCAGTTCATGCGCTTCGAGGGCCAGGTCGGTCCGGATGGCATACCCGGACAAATCGATGTTGTGCTCCATCTGTACATGCTCCCTTCTCCAATTTGTTCCTGCTGTTAGGTTGCTTGAAACCCCGTTTTTTATTCCGAATCCTTTCTTGCAAATGGCAGGTCTGCGTGCTAGAATAAGTTTTGTTGTATTTCCTGCATGCCTATGGTCGTCTAAGGAGGTGACACACATGCCAAACATTAAATCCGCGATCAAGCGCACCAAACAAATCGAAAAGCGCCGCGCACAACGCGCTTCTCAAAAGTCCGACCTGCGTACTGCGATGAAGAACTTTGAGAAAGCGGTCGCTGCTTCCGATGTCGAACTGGCGAAATCCACTCTTCTGGTGGCTGTGAAAAAGCTGGACAAGGCCGCTACGAAAGGTCTCATTCATAAAAACGCAGCAAACCGTCAAAAGTCCCGCTTGATGAAAAAGTTCAACGCTCTGAACGCTCCTGTGGCGTAAGAGTAAACGGTACATCAGAGAAAAAACCCGCGAACACCTGGTTCACGGGTTTTTTGCTTTGGTCCGTTCCTCGTAGACGCGCGTCATGAACAGCTCCAGGGCCAGCCGCTTGTCCACCTGTCCGGACTTCATCCGGTAGTCTTCCTCGGCCAATATGGCCAGGAGCCTTCTCAGCGCTGCTTCGGAAAAGTGGCGCGCCTGCTCCATCGCTTTTTTCACCGCGTACGGGTGCACTTTCAGCATGCCGGCCAACTGCTGCTGCGAATACCCGCGCGGCGCCCACTGCCGCACGTGCAAAAGCAGCCGGAACTGCCTTGCCATCAGCGCCACGAGGCGGATAGGCTCTTCGCCCGTCTTCAGGCAGTCGTACAGCATCCGCAAACCTTTGTCCAGCCTGCCTGCGGCCGCATGCTCGATCAGGGCGAACACGTCCTGTTCCAGCGTGCGCGAGGCCAGCGTTTCGATCACCTCGTCCGTGATGACCGCTCCGCTTCCCCCCACGAACAGCGCCATCTTTTCCAGCTCCTTGTCCAGCAGGCGCAGGTCGCCGCCTGCGCGCTCCACCAGCTTCACCGCCTGCGGCCGCTGAATGACGGCCTGGTACTTTTCCGCCTGACGCTCCACCCAGGCGTACAGATCGGCGTCCCGCAGCGGCTGAAACGGAATTACCTTGGCCTTCTGCTGCAGGACCTTGACCAGTTTTTTCCGCTCGTCCAGCTTGTCCGCCTCCGTATGCAGCACCAGCGAGGTGTAGGTCGGCGGCTGCTCCAGATAGGCAAGCAGCACGTCGGGATCGCTCTCCACCTTCGTCGCCGGCTTGCTGCCGGTCAGAAAGTACGCCTGCCGGGCGATCACCAGGCGATGGTCCCCCAAAAACGGCAGCGTCTCCGCATCCTGGACGATTTCGGCGAGCGGTGTTTCCGTGCAGTCGTACACGCTCAGGTTCAAATCGGCGAAGGCCGGATCGATCATCGCCCGGCGGGCCGCCGCGAGAAACTCTTCGGCGAGAAAAGACTCGGGGCCGTACAGGACGTAAACCGGCGCAAACTGCTTCTGTCTGATCTCCCGGATGGCCGAAAGCAGCGGCATGGCTTCTCCTCCTCCTTCGTATTCCTGGGCTATTATAGCACAGTTGCGCGCGCAACGGGCACCCGGGGACGTCTCCGTCACAGACGCGGCGGGCGGGTCCGCTCCTTCCCGGCGGGGGTGTTCTCCTGTAGGGCGAAACGAAAAACCGCAGCCGTACAGGCTGCGGTTTTTCGTATGGGCACCTCTATGTAAACGTTTTGGGAGAAGTCCCGGGATGCCTCCTCCTGAAACGGTAAGCAGGGGGTGCTGGATACTGCAATATACGCAACACCCTCCCTGCCGGTGCCGGTCCATTGGTAAAAGACGCGTTTGTCACGAGCGGACACGAACGCTGCACGCGCAGAGGGGGCGTCAGTCCCTGTCGCGCGATTTCCCTCTGTCGCTGCCGGAATGATCGTCGTCATCCCGGCTGTTCCGATCATCGCGGTCGTCGCCGCCGTCATGCTCTTTTTTTTCCTTCCTGTCGGACTTTTTTTCCTTATCGTCCTGCTTTTCTTCCAGGCCAATCGGAAAAACCGGCTTTTCTTCCGGAGGCTCGATGACCGGCCTTACGGGCGGTTTGGGTTCCACCGTCTTTTTCGGTTGGGCGGCTGGCTTTGCTGGTTGCGATTTCGGTTCCGCCTTGGGCTTTTGATCTTTTTTCTCTGTAGCCTTCGGTTTCACCGTCTGCGCCGGTTTCTCCGGCTGTTCCCCCGGTGTTACGGATGATGAATGAGTGCTCGGTGGGGGCACTGGCGGGCCGACCACGGCAGGGGCCACCGCAGGCGCTTCTTCACCAGGCGAACCTTGCTGGTAACCGTCCGCTTCCGGCTGCTTGTCGCCGCTGCCCATGAAGAGCAGAAAAACGAGCAGACAGGCGGCAACTGCGCCGCTGCCGATGCGGGCCATCCAGACGTACGCCCGCCGCCACTTCGCCGGTTTCTCGGCAGCAGAAGCCGCCTGCTTCACCTCCAGCTTGGGCAGCGGTTCCCGCTTCGGGCCTGATTCAGCTGCCGGCCGGACCGAGCCTGACTCCAACTGCGGCAGGATCGCGTCCACAAGGCTGTAGGGTGGTGTGACAGGGGGAAGTTGTTCCAACTGCTCAGACACCCTTTTCAAGCGGTCGTACTTGAGCTGCAGGTCGGGATCGTTCCGGAGCATGGCGAGTAGCTTCTCCCGCTCTTCCGGTGAGAGGTCCCCGTCCATATCCCGCTGCATCCACTCCCAGATTTCTTCGTCCATCATCAACCGATCCCCCCTTTCTGATAGTCGTGCAACAACTCCTGCAGTTGTTGTCTGGCCCGAAACAAATACGACTTGACCGTATTCAGCGGCAGATCCAATGTCTCGGCGATCTCCTGGTAGGACAAATCCTCGAGATAGCGGAGCACCACCACCATGCGGTACTGTTTGGGCAGTTTTCCGATCGCCTGCTGAATATCGCTCGACAAACTGGTGAGAAGGATTTCGTCTTCTACGTTGTTTCGATCAGGGATGATGAGCTCATGCTCGTCAATCGAGACCGTTTCCTTCTTGGCGCGAAATTTATCCATGCAAACGTTGTTGACGATCCGCTGCACCCATGTGGCAAACTTTGCCTTTTCCTGGTACGTGTCCAGCTTTCGATAAATCCGGATCAACGCTTCCTGGGAAGCATCGAGAGCGTCCTGTTCATTTCCTAGGATATAATAGGCGCTGCGGTAAACAGAGGCCTCAATCGATCGGAGCAGCTCGACAAGCGCGTCGTGATCCCCGGCTTGCGCCATCCTGATCAGCTCTGCTTCTCGCATAATCTCCTCTCCCTCCTACAGACGGGGCGCTGCTGAAAAAGGTTGCAAGCTTTTATATATCGGTGATTTGCGTCTGCCAGTGCACCGATCCCTTGCGGATGACCAGGGTGACGGCCCCTTGCAGATCTGTTCGGTAAACATCTGCCCCCGTGTCCATCAAACGCTTGACCACGACGGGCGAGGGATGCCCGTAGCGGTTGTTGCGGCCGGCCGAAATGACGGCAGACCGTGGTTTTGCTGCGGCCAGCAAAGCGGGAGAGCTGGATGTGCTGCTGCCGTGATGCGCCACTTTCAGCACGTCGACGGGTGACGGCAGGCTGCGGGAAAGCAGCTGCTCTTCCCCTGCCCGTTCAATATCGCCGGTAAACAAAACAGTCGTGCCGTAAGCGGTGAGACGCAGCACGACAGAAGCGTCGTTACCCGTATGTGCCGAATCTCCGTCCGGGTGAAGCCAGGTCCACTCCACGCCGGGGACGTCCGTCCATGTCTGTCCCGGCCTGCCGGTCAGGACAGGTACGCGTCTTGCGCGGAAACGTTCGAGAATCGCTGCTTCCTCTTCACGGGGAGGTGTGCCGTTGACGAGCACCGAGCCAAAGGCAAAGCGCGGCACCAGCGCTGCCATCCCTCCGATGTGGTCGTGATCCCCGTGCGTCATCACCACATGGTCGATCCGTTCAATCCCGCGCGCTCGCAAAAAAGGCAGCACGACGTCTTTCCCCACTTCAAACGGATCGCGTCGCTCCCGCCAGGATTCCCTGGCAGGGTACCGGGGTGTTCCACCCGCATCTATTAAGTATACCTTCTTTTTGCCAACTTCGACAACGATAGAATCTCCTTGACCGACGTCAAGAAACGTGATCCGCACTTCGTCCCCGTCGGCGAACGGCTGTCTGGCGGCCGCGAGCAGAAACAGAAAAAGGGCGGCGTACAGCCAGCGGTCTCTCGGGCGATGGTAGCCCCGCCGCCACAGAACGGGCAGCGCCGCGAGAAAAAGCGCGTACACCGCGATCCACCACCACTGGGGATGCGGCCAATGGGAAAACGGCACCGCCAGCTCCTCCAGCCAAAACAGCGGCCCGTGCAGCCAGCGCAGCAGGGCGGAAGCAAGCCGGACGGGCAGTACGGCCAGCGCCGGGTGAATCAGACCGAGCAATAGCGCGAGGTAGCCTGCGGGCAGCACCACTATCGAGAGCAGCGGCACTGCCAGCAGGTTGACCAGCCAGGAGAGCGGCGAAAACTGGTGAAAATGGTAGATGAGAAACGGGAACGAGACGGCCTGCGCGGCAAAGGTGACGGCCAGCGACGTGCGCAGCCACTCGGGACCGCGCGTGAAAAACCGGCGGCCGACGGGCACGAGGACGATCAGCCCCAGCGTCACGCCGAACGAGAGCTGGAACCCCAGGTGCCACAGGTAGTACGGATTGTACCCCAGCATCAACAGCAGCGCCCAGCCCCACACGTCCCTCCCCTCCGCCTGCCGGGCTCCCGCCTGGCAGAGCAGGCCGATCGCCCCCATGATTCCGGCGCGCACCGCGGAGGCGCCGGCCCCCACGATCAGGACATAGCCGGCCAGCAGCACCATCGTCAGCGCCAGGGCCGGCCGGCGCGGCATCCCCGCCCGCTCCACGCTCCACACGAACATCCCGCTGACCAGCGTCACGTGCAGCCCGGAAATGGCCAGCACGTGACTCAAGCCGAGGTTGTCGTACATCTCTTCCGTTTCCGGCGACACCCCGTCCGTGATGCCCAGCAGCAGCGATTGCATGTAACCGGCCGCTTCCTGGTCGGGAAACAGCAGGGCGATGCGGTCGGCGGCTTCCGTCTGCCACAGGCGAAACAGCATCATCACGCCGGACTCGGCAGGCTCCACCCGGATGTCGCCGTACTCCGCTTCCGCCGTGACCCGCACGCCCTGCCAACGCAGATAGCGGGCGTAGTCGAACGCATGGGGGTTGCGGGCCGGAGACGGCAGCGACAGCCGGACCGTGGCCGACAGGCGGCTGCCCTGCATCCACCGCTCCGCCTCACGCGCTTCCGGCTCACGGGACAAACGGACCCGCAGGGCGATCCGCTCCGCTGCCGCCATCCCGGACATCTGCCGCCCGTTTTTTCCCCACGTTTCGACGGACAGAAAAAGCCGGGCCGTATCGCCGTCGCGCTTCACCGGCGAGTCAATGACGCCGGCGACCACGATCGTCTCGCCGTCCTCCGCCATCGGCAGCAGCGTCGAACGGTGGAGATAGTCGTACCCTTGAAAGTAAAGACCTGCTAGAATACAGATGAGCGCATGGCAAAGAATCCGTTTGCGGTGCGGGCGGGGCAGGAGCGGGCACACTGCCGACGCGGCGGCGGCCAAAAGGGCCAGCCAGGCGGCCTGCAGGTAGGCCCCCGCCAGCAGCCCGCAGACTGCCGCGAGGCTCGCGGTAAAAACGGTCACGAACGTCACCCCCGTGTCATGTGCCTGAGACATCGAGTGTACACAAGGGGGAAGGGACAAAAAAACGGTGCAAAAAATGCGTGCCAGCGGAAACCAGACCCGCATGGTCCGATCAGAGGGAGGGCAGTCATGACGAGGAAAAGTTGGGACGAATACTTCCTGGACATCGCCGAGCAGGTGTCTGCCCGTTCTACGTGCAACAGGCTGCACGTCGGCTGTGTCATCGTGAAGGACAAGCACATTGTCGCCACTGGCTACAACGGCTCCATCCACGGACACGATCACTGCGAAGACGCAGGCTGTCTTCTGGGGGACGACAACCGCTGCCACCGGACGATCCACGCCGAGACAAACGCCTGCCTGCACGCGGATCGGGACAGCCTCAAGGGAGCCACCGCCTACGTGACGCATGAACCGTGCGAAACCTGCTCCAAAATTCTCGCCCAGGTGGGCATCAGGCGGATCGTCTACCGCAACGCCTATCCGAACAAATGGAACCAGTACTTTCTCAAGGATCTGGAAGTCGTTCACATGCCGCCGGAACCGTCGCGGCGGGACTGACTCCTGTGAGCGAAGCGGGGCACTTTCCGCTCTGCTCCCCCGTCCGAAAGACCCGGCGGCGCGCACGACACGCCCGTTTTCGATGAGGTGCCCGAGGGGACCTCTCTTTGCTGCGGAGACAGCTTGGGCATTCGGAGCGATTGCGTTGACCGTCAATCCGTGATAGAGTTAGCTAGAGCAATCAGTGAGAGGAAGAGTCATTTCATATGTGTGGAATCGTATCAGTCTACAACAAGCGGCAAGCGCCCGTCGACCAAGAGACGATCGGCGCCATGACGCGTGTCATCCTGCACCGCGGTCCAGACGATGACGGCTTTCACCTGGAAGACAACATCGCCCTGGGCTTTCGTCGTTTGAGCATCATTGACGTGGAAGGCGGCCACCAGCCGCTGTTCAACGAGACGCGTGACATCTGGATTATCGGCAACGGCGAAATCTACAACTACAAGGAACTGCAGCACTGGTTGAAGGGGTGCGGACACGTTTTCCATACCGATTCCGATATCGAAACCATTCTGCACCTGTACGAAGAGGTGGGAATGGACGCACCGAAACACCTGCGCGGCATGTTTGGCTTCACCATCTGGGATTCCCGCAACAAGCGGCTCTTTGGCGCCCGCGACCACTTCGGCATCAAGCCGCTCTACTACGTGGAGACGGACGACGCGATCGCCGTGGGCAGCGAGATCAAGAGCCTGCTGGAACTGCCCGGAGTCAGCCGGGAAGTCAACCACACCGCGTTTTATCATTACCTGACGTTCCAATACGTCCCCGATCCGGAGACGATGTACCGGGGCATCTACCGCATCCCGCCCGCCCACTCCTTCGTCATCGAGAACGACCGGATTCGGCTGCAGCGCTACTGGGACGTCGAGTTCAAACCGGACGAAAGCAAGCCGTTCTCCTACTTTGTGGAAGGCACGCGCAGCATCCTGCTCGAATCCGTCGACAAGCACCGGGTCAGCGAGGTGCCGCGCGGCGCGTTTCTGTCCAGCGGCGTCGACTCCAGCAGCATCGTCGCCATGCTGCGCACGTTTGAGCCGGTGAAGACGTTTTCCGTCGGCTCCGACATCCCTGGCTACAGCGAGCTGGACTACGCCCGCCGTACCGCCGAATACCTCGGCACCGAACACCACGAGCTGGTCGTCAACGCGCAGCGCTACATGGACGAACTGCCCCGACTCGTCTGGCACCAGGACGAACCGGTGGCCGACCCGTCCGCCATCCTGCTCTATTTCGTCGCGCAGATGGCCAGCGAACACGTCACCGTGGTGCTCTCCGGGGAAGGGGCCGACGAATTTTTCGGCGGCTACAACATCTACCGCGAACCGCACTCGCTGCGGATGTTCTCCCGAATGCCCGGCTGGATGCGCCATTCCATCCGCTACCTGGCGGAAAAGCTGCCGGATCAGGTCAAGGGCAAAAACTTCCTGATCCGCGGTTCGAAGACGGTGGAAGAACGCTTCTTCGGCAACGCCCTGATCTTCAGCGAAGAGATGAAGGAACGGGTCGTCATGGCAGACATTCGCCGCTCCGAGGAGTACCGCTCCCCGTGGACGATTACGGAAGACATCTACAAGCGGGCCAGCGAGTACGACGACGTCACCAAAATGCAGTACCTGGACATTCACACCTGGCTGCGCGGCAACATCCTGATGAAAGCGGACAAGATGACGATGGCCAACTCTCTGGAACTGCGCGTTCCGTTCATCGACGTCAAGGTGTTCGAATTTGCCGCCACCATCCCGACCAAGTACAAGATCGCCAACGGCACCACCAAGCACGTGCTGCGGGAAGCGATGAAAGATTTTCTCCCGCCGGAAATCAAGACGCGCAAAAAGCTGGGCTTCCCCGTGCCGACGCGCCACTGGCTGAAAAACCACTTTTACAAGTGGGCAAAGGAGATCATCTTCGAATCCAAGGTGGACGATCTGATCAACAAGGCGTACGTCCTGTACATGCTGGATGAGCACCGCGAAGGCAACGCCGATTACAGCCGCAAGATCTGGACGATTTTGATCTTCATGCTGTGGCATCAGATCTTTATCGAGCAGAAATACAGCTTCGGGCCGTATGTCAGCCCCAGTGTGGAAATCCGCCGCAAAAAGGAATCGCTGGAGCACATCGGATAATAGCGGTACCCGAACCCCAACGGCTTCGCCCGGAACGACTCCGGGCGGGGCCTTTTTCAATGAGCCCGTTTTCCCCCTGTTTACAACGTGAAGACCGCTATATCTATATTTGATGAACTTGCCTAGATGCAAGTTTTTTATTTTTCAAAAAGTATCTTGGAGCAGCTGCTGAAAACAAATCATCATGAACTTCCATTGCTAACACAAGCCAGACGTATGAAAAACCCTCGTAAAAGGAGGCTTGGTACTGTGTTACGAATATGATATATGTCTTCGTTTTCCATTTGATTCGGTTTTATAACTGCTGGAAAGAACATGGCACAAGTACGTCTATTCGTTGTTATCTTGCAATATTGTGCACGAAATGCAAGACCTTGTTATTTCGATTGCTTTATATTGAATGGCGAAAGGATGGTCATGAGGATGGATTGGGTCTCCAGAATGAATGAGGCAATTCGCTATATCGAAGATCATCTTACCGAAGATATTGCTTACGCTGAAGTAGCCAAAGTCGCGTGTTGCTCCGCCTACCATTTTCAACGCATGTTCTCTTTTATGACTGATGTTTCTTTGTCTGAATATATTCGACGACGGCGTCTCACGTTAGCGGCTTTTGAACTTCAAAGCAGCAATATAAAAGTAATTGATGTTGCGCTCAAGTATGGCTACGATTCACCCGAGGCTTTTGCCCGTGCGTTTCAAAATCTACACGGCACTACGCCGACTGCTGCACGTAACGTAGGAACCAAACTGAAAGCCTATCCACGAATGACCTTTCAATTCTCAATCAAAGGAGTTGCGGAAATGAACTACAGGATTGAAGAACTCAGTGGATTTACAATTGTTGGTTTAAAGGAACGTGTCAACACAGAAAATGCTTTTCGCCTAGTGCCTGGAATATGGACTGGTGCAAGAGAGAAGGGCGTCTTCGAGAAACTGTGGGAGATTCGTAATGCTACCCACAAGTTACGAGGTATTTTAGGGGTTTGTGCGAATGGAGAATGGGGGAAAAATGAAGAATTCGACTACCTATTAGCTATCGTGTCTGATCAAGTTCCTCCGGAAGGTATGATAAGAATGAACGTTCCGGAAGCTGCTTGGGCGGTATTTGAAGCACCTGGATCCCCGGATGGTATTCAAGCCATCTGGAAACGTCTATATACGGAGTGGCTTCCCGTATCAACCTATGATCTTGCTGATTTGCCCGCAATTGAATGCTATTTGCCTATCGAAGAGAATAAAAATGAGTTATGGGTTCCGGTCGTCAGAAAAGTATAAACCTTATGAAAAGCCGTGGTGCGTGAGGCCCTTGCCGCTACAGATGGAGCGGAGAACCGTACCATGAATGAGAGGTCAGATCATTCCGCTATCGGGTAGCGATCGTTCAATAAAACGTGGCAGTCTAGAACGTTATTTTTGTTCTCCCTGCCATGTTTTTTATTGATGGAAGCGCAGGCTACAACTTATGATTGCTCCACCCTTTCCGAATCATTTGCACACCCCCGCTGTCTTTTTGTAGCATCCGGGTAGAGAGCCGTTGAAGCCCTCGCGGCATGGCCGGACGAGACGCAAGGGGGGTTTTTTCATGCTGTACGAATGGTGGGAACGATACCGACGCATCGCAATCGCCGCGGCAGTGATCCTGTTTGCGGGAATTAGTGTTTGGCTGTACGGAGAACAGCAGGCCAGGAGTACAGCGGAACTGCCGCTGCGAGAAGTGGCCGCCGCAGCGGAGGACAAGCCGTCTCCCCCTGCCGGGGAAACGCGTCCTTCCGGCGAACCAGACGCGGCTGGGGACGAACGTTCCCTTCAGCAGGATGCGGTAGAGCTTGGGCGGCCGCCCGATACCGGAGCTCCGCCCCTGTTCGTGGACGTCAAAGGAAAGGTAAAGCAGCCCGGCCTGTACCGGTTTGAGGCCGGAGCGCGAGTAGCCGACGCCATTGCCCGGGCGGGGGGAGCCGCGCCGGATGCGGACGTGGAGCGGATCAATCTGGCCGAGCCGCTAACGGACGGCAGCGCCGTCGTGGTGCCGGCCAAAGGCAGCTCGGCCTCTCCCTGCGGCCAGACGGCGGCTCTCTCCGCAATCGCGGGGGCAGGCGCCGGAAGCGTGGGAGCGGGCAGTCCGGGCGGCAGCCTGGCTGCGGGAAGCTCCACCGGCGTTTCCGGCAGCGGGAAGGCCGGCGGCGCACAACCCGTCAATCTGAACACCGCCGGTCTGGAGGAATTGATGACGCTGCCCGGAATCGGCGAAGCGCGGGCCAAGGCGATCCTGGCCTACCGGACGGAAAACGGGGCGTTCCGTTCGCCGGAGGAGCTGAAACGGATCAGCGGCATCGGCGACAAGCTGTACCAACGGCTAAAAGACCTCGTCCGTGTCCGCTAGTGATGGTCATGTTCCGTCTCCTGTGCACATACAATGGGGAGAGAACCAGCGAGGGAGGAATGGACATGGACAGGATCGGGTTTATCGGCACGGGCAGCATGGGCAGCATCCTGATCGAAGCCCTGCTCGCGGCCAAAGCCCTGTCTCCCGGCCAGATCATCGCGAGCAATCGCACCCCCGCCAAAGCGGAATGGTTGGCCGAACGTCACCCCGGTCTGACCGTGGCGGCCAGCAACGCCGACGTGGCCCGCGATGCCCGTATGCTGCTGCTGTGCGTCAAACCGTTCGAATACAGGCAAGCCTTGGCACAGACGCTTCCGGCGCTCACACCGGAACACACCCTGCTTACGATCACCAGCCCCGTCAGTCTGAAGCAGTTGGAAACGCTCGTCCCCTGCGCCGTAGCCAGAGTGGTGCCCAGCATTACGAATGCCGCCGGCAGCGGCGTCAGCCTGTTCGAATTCGGGTCGAGAATCGACAGTGACACGCGGGAACGAATTCTGACCCTCTTCTCCCAGATCAGCCATCCGGTGGAAGTGGCGGAGCCGTTTTTGCGCATCGCGTCCGACATCAGCAGCTGCGGCCCGGCCTTTCTCAGCTATATCCTGAGCCAGATGATCGAGGCCGCCGTCGAGAAAACCGGCATCTCCGCCGAAGCCGCCTCTTATCTGACGTCCCAGATGCTCATCGGAATGGCAGACCTGCTGAAACAGGAGATGTTTACGCTGTCTGCCCTACAGGAGCGGGTGTGCGTGCCGGGCGGCATCACTGGCGAAGGGCTGATCCCCCTGCGCGAAGCCGTTCCCGGCCTGTTCCAGCAGGTGTTTGAACGGACGCACGCCAAATTTGCCGAAGATCGCGAGCACATGGCCCGCCATCTTGAGGCGCCGCCTGACTGACGCACCAAACCAAAAAGGCGCGTTCCCTGCCGGAACGCGCCTCTTCTGGTAGATGCGTTTGCCTCCTGTATCTTCCGTGCTGCCTATTTGTCTTCCGTGCTTCCGCTGTGAAGCGTGCGGGAATGGATGCGTACCTGTTACTTGACCACGATGTTGACCAGTTTGCCGGGGACGGCGATCACTTTCACGATCGTTTTGCCGCTGGTCAGTTCCTTGATCGTCTCGTTGCTGACGGCCAGTTCTTCCATCTGCTCTTTGGTCGCGTCGGCAGGGATGCGCAGCTTTTCCCTGTTTTTGCCGTTGATCTGCAGCACGATTTCCACTTCGTCTTCCACCAGCTTGGATTCATCGTACTCCGGCCACGGCTCGTACGCAATCGTATCGGTGTGGCCCAGTTTTTCCCACAGCTCTTCACCGATGTGCGGGCAGATGGGCGACAGCAGCTTGACGAACCCTTCCATGTATTTCTTCGGCAGCACTTCCGCCCGGTAGGCTTCGTTGACGAAGATCATCAACTGCGAAATGCCCGTGTTGAAGCGGAGCGCCTCGTAGTCTTCGGTCACCTTTTTCACGGTTTGATGGTACACGCGCTCCAGTGCGGCCGATTCGCAGTTCTCCTTGATTTTTTCGTTCAAGCGGCCGTTGTCGTCGACGAACAGGCGCCATACGCGGTCGAGGAAACGTCGCGCCCCGTCAAGCCCTTTGGTGGACCAGGCGATGGAGGCGTCCAGCGGCCCCATGAACATCTCGTACAGGCGGAGCGTGTCGGCGCCGTGGCTCTGCACGATCTCGTCCGGATTGACCACGTTTCCTTTGGACTTGCTCATCTTTTCGTTGTTCTCGCCGAGGATCATGCCCTGGTTGAACAGCTTCTGGAACGGTTCTTTCGTCGGCACGACGCCGATGTCGTACAGGAACTTGTGCCAGAAGCGGGCGTAGAGCAGGTGGAGCACGGCGTGTTCCGCCCCGCCGATGTAAATGTCAACGGGCAGCCATTCCTTCAGTTTTTCCGGGTCGGCCAACTGCTGGTCGTTGTGCGGATCGATATAGCGCAGGTAGTACCAGCAGCTTCCCGCCCATTGCGGCATCGTGTTGGTCTCGCGGCGTCCCTTCAGCCCCGTTTCCTTGTCGACGACGTTGACCCATTCCGTGATGTTGGCGAGCGGCGATTCGCCCGTGCCGGACGGCTTGATTTCCTTCGTCTTCGGCAGGACGACCGGGAGCTCCTCTTCCGGCACCACTTTCATCGTTCCGTCTTCCAGGTGGATGATCGGAATCGGCTCACCCCAGTAGCGCTGACGGCTGAACAGCCAATCGCGCAGGCGGTAGGACACTTTGCGCGCTCCCTTGCCGTGTTCCTCCAGCCACTCGATCATCTTGTTGATCGCCTGCTCCTTGTTCAGCCCGTTCAGGAAGCCGGAATTGACGTGCTCGCCGTCGCCGGTGTAGGCCGCTTTGGTCACGTCTCCGCCGACGATCACTTCCTTGATCGGCAGGCCGTACTTTTGGGCAAACTCGTAGTCGCGCTCATCGTGCGCCGGCACCGCCATGATGGAGCCCGTGCCGTAGCTGATCAGCACGTAGTCGGCGATCCAGATCGGCAGCCGCTCCCCGTTTACCGGATTGATCGCGTACGCGCCGGTAAACACCCCGGTTTTTTCCTTGGCCAGGTCGGTGCGCTCCAGATCGCTCTTCCGTTTGGTCTGCTCCAGGTACGCCTCCACCGCCTGCTGCTGTTCCGGCGTCGTGATGGTTTTCACCAGCTTGTGCTCCGGCGCGAGCACCACATAGGTGGCGCCAAACAGCGTATCCGGGCGGGTGGTAAAGACGGTGACGGTCGCGCCGTGACCCTCGATCCCGAAGACGACCTCCGCCCCTTCCGAGCGGCCGATCCAGTTGCGCTGCATCTCCTTGATGCTCTCCGGCCAATCCAGTTCTTCCAGGTCTTCCAGCAGGCGGTCGGCGTAGGCCGTGATTTTCAGCACCCACTGCTTCATCGGGCGGCGCTCAACCGGGTGGCCGCCGCGCTCGCTCTTCCCGTCAATGACTTCCTCGTTGGCCAGCACGGTTCCCAACGCGGGGCACCAGTTTACCGGCACTTCATCGATGTAGGCCAGCCCGTGTTCGTAGAGCTTCGTAAAGATCCACTGGGTCCATTTGTAGTAGTTGGGGTCGGTCGTGTTTACCTCGCGATCCCAGTCGTAGGAAAAGCCCAGGGATTTGATCTGCCGGCGGAAGTTGTCGATGTTGCGCTGCGTAAACTCCGCCGGATCGTTTCCGGTGTCGAGCGCGTACTGTTCGGCCGGCAGGCCAAAGGCGTCCCACCCCATCGGATGGAGCACGTTGTAGCCCTGCATCCGCTTCATCCGGGCCAGGATGTCGGTAGCCGTATAGCCCTCCGGATGGCCGACGTGCAGCCCCGCGCCGGACGGATACGGAAACATGTCGAGCGCGTAAAACTTCTTCTTGCTCTTGTCTTCCAGGGTTTTAAACGTTTTGTTCTTCTCCCAGTATTCCTGCCACTTTTTTTCGATCTCGTGATGATTGTAAACCATTGTGACGCACTCCCATCGTGAAAAGATAACGATAATAAGAAAACCTCCCGCCCCCGGCGCACGGCCGAAAGGGACGAGAGGATTCAGACGCTCCCGCGGTACCACCCTGATTGGCGAACGAATCGTTCACCCGCTTGATGTCCCTATCGCGGACGAGACGCTCCTCCTTACGCAGCCGGCGGAACCAGCCGGCCTTCGGGCGGAGTGCTTCGAGGCGAGTTCGGAAAGTCACGGGTTGACTCGCACCTGCCGTCAACTCTCTGATGCCGTGGTTGCCTTTCGTACTACTCCTCTTCAACGCATTCTCACGTTTGCGGTTGTATTCCGATTATAGTCAATCCGTACCAACCGTGTCAACGCTCGGGTCGACGGGCGGCGAAAAACAGCCGTTCGCTGGTTTCGTGCGGCGGAAGGCCGGTGAAATCGGCCGTGATCTCCACCTCGACAAACCCCGCGTCCGCCAGCCAGCGCATCATCTGAACCGGCTGGTACGCCCGCTGCCAGTGCTCCTCCTCCACCCGCTGGTACAGCCCGTCCGGCTGGCGCAGGAAAAAGGTGAGCTGGTGCTCCACCTCCAGCCGAATCGGGTCGCAGAAACATTGCCAAATGTACGAAACTTCGTCTTCGACCAGCGTAAACGTCTGATTGCCAAACACGTGGAGCATCTTGTAGGGGCTGTGAACGTCGAACAAGAACGTGCCGCCGGGATTCAGATGCTGATAGACACGGGCAAACGTCCGCTTGACGTCTTCCTCTTCCGTCAGATAGCTGAGCGAGTCGCACAGGGAAATGACGGCGTCGGCCGCGGGCAGATCCAGCTCCCGCATGTCCTGCTCCACCCAGGTGACCTGAACCTGCTCCCGCTTCATTTTATCGTAGGCCACCGCCAGCATTTCCGCCGAGAGGTCCACCCCCGTCACCCGGTAACCGCGCTTGGCGAGCGGAATGGCGATGCTGCCCGTTCCACAGCCAAGGTCGATCACCTGCCGGGGTTTTCCCCGTTTTTCCCAGACCCGCTCCAGCCAATCCAGCCATTGATCGTAGGGCGAATCGGCCATCAGCCTATCGTAGACGGCCGCCAAATGCGCGTACGCCATCGCCGTCAGCCCTGCTCTCCAAAGGAGACCGCCGGCGCGTCTCCCCAGAGCCGCTCCAGATTGTAAAACTCCCGTTCTTCGCGGTGGAACACGTGAATGACCACGTCTTCCAGGTCAACCAGCACCCAGCGTCCCTCGTCCGCCCCCTCGATGCCGCGGACGTTGTAGCCGTGTTTGTGCGCCTGATCGCGAATCTCGTTGACAATCGCCTGAACCTGGCGCTCGTTGTTGCCGTGGCAGATCACGAAATAGTCGGCGATCACGGACTGTTTGCTGATGTCCAGAACGATCAGGTTTTCCGCCTTTTTCTCTTCCGCAGCTTTTACCACCAGGCGTGCCAGGTCTTCCACCGTTTTAACCATCAAACTCCTCCTTGTGCATCCCTGCGGGATACGAGATCGTTGTATGCCAAGAGCGTCAACGGATACACCGTTTTCCGCCTGTCGATCAAATGCTGGATCGTGCCCCCAAGCGCGCACGCCAGCGCCTCGTCCAGATCCTGCTCGGCCAGGGCGCGAATCATCTCCACCCCGGGGAAATCCCGGTTCGGTTCTATATAGTCTGCCACACAGACCACCTTTTCTAACAGGCTCATCCCCGGACGGCCGGTCGTGTGGTAGCGGACGGCCTGCAGAATCTCCGGATCGGTCACGCCGAGCTCCGTCTGGATGACGATGGCACCGGCAAACGCGTGCCACAGCTCTTTTTCCCCCTCCAGAAGCTCGCGCGGCATGTCGTGGCGGACGAGAATGTCGCGCATTTGCTCCACCGGCCAGCACTTGCAGTAGTCGTGCAGGTAGCCGGCCTGCTCCGCCTTGTCCGGATCGGCGCCGAAGCGCTCCGCCAGCCGTCTCGCCGACTCCGCCACTCCCAGGGTGTGGCGGTACCGCTTGTCATGCATTTGGGCGCGCACCTTCGCGAGCAGCGCCTCCCGATCAATCGCTCCGTTCATATAACCCGTGCTCCTTTATATAACGCTCTACGACCGGCGGGACCAGGTAGCGGATGCTCCTGCCCGCGGCCGCTTTTTGCCGGATCAGCGAGGACGAGATGTCCCAGGCCGGCATCTCCACGAAGCTGACGTACGCTTCGTGCGCCCGACGGTCCAGCCGTGTCCCCGGCCGCGCCAGCCCGATAAACCGTACCAGCCGGATCAGCTCGGCAAAACGGTACCACTTGGGCAGGAGCTCCACCATGTCGGCCCCGACGATAAACGAAAAGCGGCAGTCCGGATACGCGGACACCAATTGGCGCATCGTGTCGTAGGTGTAGGACGGCCCCTCCCGCCGCAGTTCCACGTCGGTCACGCGAAACGCCGGATGGTCCGCGACAGCCAGTTCCACCATGCGCAGCCGGTGTTCCGCCGGCGTGATGCCCGATCTCGTCTTGTGCGGCGGTATCCGGGCCGGCATGAACCAGACTTCGTCCAGCCCCATCTGTTCCCGGGCCTGCTCCGCGGCGAGGAGATGGCCGCAGTGAATCGGGTCAAACGTGCCGCCCATGATGCCGATCTGCTTTTCCCGCTGTTCCATGGCTTACGGCAGCTCGATCGTCTTGTTTTCCCGGGACTCCTTGTAAAGCACGACGGTATGGCCGATGAGCTGCACCAGTTCGGCCTCCGCTCCCGCCGCCAGGGCTTCCGCCACCTCGTGTTTGTCATCCAGATTGTTCTGCAGGATGGACACCTTGATCAGTTCCCGCACTTCCAGCGCCTCTTTGATCTGCGTAATCATGTTGTCGTTGACGCCGCCTTTTCCCACCTGAAAAATCGGGGTGAGATGATGGGCCTGCGCCCGCAAAAAACGCTTCTGCTTGCCGGTGAGCATCGGCTTGCCTCCTTCTCTGACGTCTATCGTCATGAACTAGTCTTCGTAAGCTGCTGCAAAACAATGTCCCGCATCGTCTCGGCGGGCGCCGCCTGCCCCGTCCACAGTTCAAACGCGAGCGCTCCCTGGTTGACGAACATGCCCACGCCGGAATGGACGCGCGCACCGCACGCGCGCGCCTCTTTCAGCAGACGGGTCTCCAGCGGGTTGTAAATCAGATCGCTGACGATCAGACCGGGGTGCAGCCATTCCGCCTGCACCGGCATCTCGTCCACCTGCGGGTGCATGCCGATCGACGTGGTGTTGATCAGCAGCGTGGCGTCGGCAATCGCCGCTTTTCCGTCCGTCGGATCGATCACCGAGGTGGGCACGATCGTTCCCACGTGTTCCGCCAGGAGCGCCGCTCGTTCCCGCGAGCGGTTGATGATCCGGATCTCGCGAACGCCCTGTTCGGCCAGGGTGAAGGCGACGGCGCGGGCCGCTCCCCCGGCCCCCATCATGGTGACAACCTGCTCGCGCAAGTCAATCCCCGTCTCCTCCACCAGGGAACGGACGTAGCCCGTGCCGTCGGTGTTGTAGCCGATCAGGCGGCCGTCCCGGTTGACGACGGTGTTCACCGCGCCGATCCGCTGGGCCAGGGGATCGATCTCGTCCAGCATCGGCATGATCGCCACCTTGTGGGGAATGGTCACGTTGACCCCTTTGATCCCCAGCGCGCGAATGCCGGCCACCGCTTCCTCCAAGCGCTCCGGTTCCACATCAAAAGCGGCGTAGGCAAAATTCAGCCCCTTTTCGGAAAAGGCGGCGTTGTGCATCAGCGGCGATTGCGAATGCGAAACCGGATGGCCCAACAGGCCAACCAACTGTGTTTTGCTCGTGATCATGCGGATCTCCTTCCCCTCTGCTGCTCTTTCTGTAGCATATGACAGGGCAGGCGGCAGGCGAAAAACCGCCGCCGCTTCAAATCAGGCCTTTTCTCATCCCGACGCTGACGCCCTTGGGCGCGTGCACGACGACGTGCGCCTCGTGCTTGCCCCGCAGGCTGACCCAGCCCAATCCGGAAATGACGATGTCCGTCGCGCCCGCAGGCGGGATCTTGAACGTATGCTTGACAAAGGGGGGCAGCGCCTGGGCCGCCTCCGCTCCCGTGGGCGGAGCAAGCAGTTCCCCGTGGTGCTTGGCCATGACCTCGTCGGCATTCTCCAGCTTGGTGCGGTGAATGTACAGGTTGTTGGCCACGTAGACGACGAACGGCTGGTGCTGGCCGCGGACAAAATCGATGCGGGCCAGTCCTCCCAAAAACAGCGTCTGTCTGTCGTTCAACTGGTAGACCTTGGGGTTGATCCGCGCCGTGGGCGTAATCCTGCGCAGGTCCTGCGGCGACACCATGTGGCCGATCTGGTCGCGGTTGATGATCCCGGGCGTGTCGTAGATGGAGCGGCCGTCTTCCAGCGGAATTTCGATCTTGTCCAGCGTCGTGCCGGGGAACGGTGACGTGGTGATTTCCAAGTCGGCCGAACCGTAGTCGTGCAGAATGCGGTTGATCAAGGTCGACTTGCCGACGTTGGTGACCCCGACGATGTAGACGTCCCGCCCGCGCCGCAACTCGCCGATCCGCGCCAGGAGCTCGTCGATGTTGACGCCTTTTTGCGCGCTGACCAGGATGACGTCCGCCGGGCGCAGTCCGCGCTCTTTCGCCTCGTGCTGCATCCAGTTGCGGACGCGGTTCAGGTTGATGTTTTTGGGCAGCAAATCCACTTTGTTGCCGACCAGCAAAATGGGGTTCTTGCCGACAAAACGGGGCAGGCCCCTCAGCCACGACCCCTGGAAGTCGAAGATGTCGACCACCATCACCACGAGGCTGTCGGTCGCGCCGATGCCGTGCAGAATCCGCAAGAAGTCGTCGTCCTCCATGCTGACCGGCGCCACTTCATTGTAGTGCTTGATCCGGAAACAGCGCTGGCAGATGACGGTTTCCCGGGCGAGGGCCGACGCCGGCGCGTACCCCGGCCGTTTCGGGTCCTCCGTCTGAATGGCCACGCCGCAGCCTGCGCACGTCCCCGGCGTTTGTTCGTTCACGATTTTGTCTTCCACGTAATCATTCCTTTCCTGCGCATCAAGTATAACGCCACCCGTTCCATCCGGCGGTTGATCCGCGTCCAAAACCCGTCCGTCTCGGCAACGGGGACGACAAGAATGGTATGAAAACCGAGCCGGTTGCCTCCCAGCACGTCGGTAAACAACTGGTCGCCGATCACAACCGTCTCCGCGATCGTCACGTTCATGTCCCGGACCGCCTGCAAAAAGGCGCGGCGGGACGGCTTGCGCGCCGCGCAGATGAACCGGACCCCCAACGGGGCGCAGAAGCGGTCCACCCTGTCCTGATTGTTGTTGGACACGACCGTCACCTGGATGCCTGCCTCATTCAGCCGTTTCAGCCAGGCTTCTACCTCGGGGGTGGCGTGCGGCCTGTCCCACTCCACCAGGGTGTTGTCCAGGTCGGTAATGACCGCGCGTATGTGTCTTTTCCGCAGTTGATCTATGTCAATATGATGGATGGACTCCACAAACTGGTCCGGCATCAGCTTCTCCAGAAACACGGGGCACCTCCAACACGGCCTGACGAGAACCGCGATTTCGGCACCTACTATACCACACTCCGCCACCGGCTTGCAAAAGTTTCAATCCGCGTCCGAAAACAATCCGCGAGGCAGCGCGGCGTCACCGCCCGAGACGGAGAATTCCCGATTCCGCTTCCACCGCTTCCTCCATGCTCTTCCATGAAAACAGCGTCAACTGCTCGTACCGCTGTTCCGCCGGCGGCGCAAAGTTGGAGAAGCCGACGCCGACGAGGCGCACCCCCGGGGAGTAGTCGAACGCGTCCAGCAGCTCTTCCAGCAGTTCGGCCCAGTTTGCGCCGGGGGCGGCCTTGCGCTGTTTGGTCCTGAGGGTGAAGTCGGCGTATTTGATTTTCAGCGTCAGGGTTTGCGGGACGACTCCCTCCCGCCTCACATCCTGCTCCGCCTCCGCCAGCAGGGAAGCGGCCACGGGAGCGACCGCCTCGCGGTCGTGCAGGTCAAACGGCAGCGTCGTCTCGCGGCTCAGCGATTTGGGAGCCCGCTCCGTCACGATTTCCCGGTCGTCCACGCCCCGGGCCCGGTAGTACAGCGCCTGCCCGAACTTGCCGAACAACTGCACCACTTCGTCCAGGGAAAGCCGCCAAAAGTCTTCCACGGTGTGAATGCCCTTTCTCGTCAGCAGCTCCTGCGATTTTTTGCCCACTCCGTGCAGCGTCCCGACGGGCAGCGGCCGCAGCACCTCCAGCGCCTGATCCGGCCGGATGACGACAAAGGCGTCCGGCTTTTTCAAATCGCTGGCGATCTTGGCGAGGGACATGTTGTAGGAGAGGCCGACGCTGCAGGTCAACCCGGTTTCACTCTGAATCCGCCGCTTGATCTCCCGGGCGACGGGAACGGCGTTGTCGTAGCCGGAGACGTCCAGGTACGCCTCATCCAGTCCCACGGTTTGATAGCGATCCGTATAGGCGGCAAACACCTCGCGGATCTCCGCCGATTTTTCCGCGTAGCGCTCGTAGCGAACCGGCAGAAACACGCCGTGCGGACATTTTTTGCGGGCCAGCGCCATCGGCATCGCGGACCGCACCCCGTATTTTCGCGCTTCATAGCTGCAGGTGGACACCACGCCGCGGTTTCCCGTGCCGCCGACGATCACCGGCCGGCCGCGCAGTTCCGGGTGATCCAACTGTTCCACACTGGCAAAAAACGCGTCAATGTCCAGATGCAGGATCTTCTTCACGGGAGATACCACCAAACATACATTCTCATATCGCTATTATCGTCCTTTTTCCAGCCGGATGCAAGATACAGCCGCCTGCCGCGGACGGATGCCGCCGCCGTTTTGACGAAAAAACCGCCCTTCCCGAGAGAAGAGCGGTTTGCGTTTTTGTTTTTCTATCTTCCGCAATGCCTGCAGCGGCTGACGCCTTACCGGGCCAGCGCCTTCACCTGACGCGCCTTGTTGACGAACGCTTCCGCCAGCTTCAGCATCGTGTCGTCGTGCGCCCACATGCGCTCCGGATGCCACTGCACGCCCACGTGCAGCCCGTCGAGGCTTTCAATCGCCTCAATCACCCCGTCAGCGGCCACCCCTGTCACCTTGAACCCGGGGGCCACGTCTTTCACCGCCTGATGATGCGACGTATTGACGAGGATTTCCGTCTTGCCCAATGCTTCCGCCACAAACCCCGGCTGAAGCGTGACCTTGTGCGCTCCGTATTGGCGCGAACCTTTTTGCGCGTGTTGAAAGGCACCCGGCACCTGGCTCGGGATGTCCTGGATCAGCGTGCCGCCGCACGCCACGTTCAGGATCTGCATGCCGCGGCAGATGCCGAGAATCGGCTTCTTCAGCTCCAGAGCCAGTTTGATCACCGCCAGCTCCGCCAGGTCCCGTTCGTACTCCACTTCCCCCAGCCCCTGCAGCGGCTCTTCGCCGTACAGATGGGGGGCGGGATCGTCTCCGCCGGTGAGGATCAGGCCGTCCAGCGATTCCACCATCGCGCGGAACGGCGCGTCCGGGACCGTCATCAGCGGCAGGATGAACGGAATCCCGCCTGTGCGGGCCACCCCGTCCACATAGCCGGAACCCACGTAGAAGAACTGGTCGAGGTTGTTGTTGGGAAAGTACATTTTGGTACACGCTACGCCAATGATCGGACGCACGAGCGGTCACTCCTTGTTATTTCTTTTCGTTGGATGCGTATTTGAAGTCGATGAAGCCGAGCGGGTCGACCACGACGTCTTTTACCGTGTCCTGCTTCACCCACGCGTAGGTGAAGTAGTAAATCGGCATCGCCGGCATTTCGTCCATGACGATGGCGTCCGCCTTTTTCAGGATTTCGTTGCGCTTCGCCGGGTCTGCTTCTTTTGCCGACTGGTCCAGCAGGGCGAGGAATTCCTTGTTTTCCCACTTGGACGTGTTCAGCCCGCCCTTGAAGACCTCGAAGAAGTTGATCGGGTCGTTGAAGTCGCCAATCCAGCTTGCCCGGCCGATTTGGAAGTTGCCCGCCTTCATCTGCTCGCGGTGAACCTTGTTTTCCTTGTTGACCAGTTTGACTTCGATGCCGAACGCCTTTCTCCACTGGTCTTGAATGACGGTCGCGATGCGCTGGTTCACTTCCGTCGTGTTGTACGACAGCGTGATCTCCGGCAGTTTGGAGATGCCCAGTTCCTTCATCCCTTCCGCGAGCAGCTTTTTCGCGGTTTCCACGTCGCCGTCCTTGAAGTAGCCGTCCGGATTGAACGCCATCGTCGGCGGCAGGATGCCGAGCGCCGGCGTGCTCTTGTACGGCACGACATTCTCGGAGATTTCCTTGCGGTTAACCGCGTACGCGAAGGCTTGGCGGATCTTCTTGTTGGAGAACGGAGGCTGGGTCGTATTGAAAACGTACCAGTACGTACCGGCGGTCGCCTGGGTTTGCATTTTGCCCGAGTCCTTCAACGCATCCAGCGCGTCAAGCGGCAAGTCGCCCAGCGGCGAGCCCGCCCAATCCAGATCGCCTTTCTCGAACATGGACAGCTCGGTGTTGGCGTCTTCGATCATGTTGATCGTCAGCTTGGACAGCTTGACGGCATCCTTGTCCCAGTACGACTCGTTTTTCTCCAGTTCGATGACCGACTTGTGCTCCCACTTTTTCAGTACGAACGGACCGTTCCCCACGTACGTGTCGGGGCTGCCCGCCCAGTTTTTGTTGGCTTCCACCACTTTCTTGTTGACGGGGAAGTAGGTGACGGAGGCGACCAACTGCGGGAAAAACGGCGCCGGGTTTTCCAGCGTGACGACCAGCGTCTTGTCGTCCGTTGCCTTTACCCCCACGTCTTCCGCCTTGGCCTTGCCCGCATTGTACGCCTGCCCGTTTTTCAGATAGTAGAGCTGGTACGCGTAGCCCGATGCCGTTTCCGGGTTGAGCACCCGTTTCCAGGCGTATTCAAAGTCGTGAGCCGTGACCGGATCGCCGTTGGACCACTTGCTGTCGCGCAGATGGAACGTGTAGGTCAGTCCGTCCGGAGACACTTCGTACTTCTCGGCGACTGCTTCCTTGAGCTGGCCGTTTGCGTCGAGGCGCAGCAGACCGTCAAACGCCGCGCGGGCCACTGACATGGACGGAATGTCTTCCGCCAGTCCCGGGTCAATCGTGCTGGGGTCACCCGTATTCAGGTTAACGCGCAGTTCCTGCGCGGCTGCCTGCTGCCCCTGCGCGGCTGGCGTATCCGCAGGTTTGGCCGCGTCTTGCGGGCCATTCCCTCCACAGCCGGCAAAAGCGAGGCTGGACAGAAGAACAGCGCAAAGAGACAGTCTCTGAAGTGCTTTCATAAAATCCCCCTCGTGTAACTTTTTTTCTTGATTGTTCCAAGCATGATTAAATAATATTATCTTATGAAAATTTTGTCTATACCAATGTAAAACGCGAAAGGAGATGGCTGCGGTGCTGTCTGCCCTCGGACCTTCAATTGGAAAATTAATGGAAGAAACCGGCGGCCAATGGGGCATTTACCTGGAGGATGTGCGGACCGGGGAACGGCTCGGCTTTGCCGAACATCAGCGCTTCTACGCCGCCAGCCTGATCAAGGTGCCGATCATGACGGCGGTGTTTGCCGAAGCGTACGCCGGCAGACTGGCCCTGTCAGACAAGCTCCGGCTGCGGCGGGAGGATCAGGTGGGCGGAGACGGCGTGCTGCAGCACTTGACGCCGGGCACCGAACTGACCGTCTACGACGCCGTGACGCTGATGATCATTCAGAGCGACAACACGGCGACCAACATGCTGATCGACCTGGTCGGCACGGACGCCATCCGCGCCGCCATGAGCCGTACGGAGATGGTCAACAGTTCGTTTTACAACAAGCTGATGATTGTCCCGGCGGAGCCGGAGGGCTACAACGAAGTGACCGCCGCCGACATGGGCAGCCATTTCCGCTGTCTGGCGACGGGAAAAGCGATCTCGTACAACAGCTGCCTGCACATGATCAACATTCTCAAGCGGCAGCAGCACCGCGACCGGATCCCGTGCCGCCTGCCCAATCCGGAAGGCGATGTCATCGGCATGCTGCCCAAGTGGGAGCTGGCGAACAAGACCGGAACGGTGACCAACATCACGCATGACGCCGGCATCTTGTACGTGGGCGGGCACGCCGTTACCATCTGTACCCTGTCCAGGGACGTGGACGCCAAAGCGGCCGGCGAGATGATGGGACGGATCGGACGGATGGTGTACGACCTGTACGCGGGCCGCTCCTGACCAAAACCCGTGGTCAGCGGCAGCCCGGCACGAATCGCTCTCTTGCGGACGTGCCTTTGACTTGTGTTTGCTCTCAGGATACTCGAACCACCCAACCGCACAGGCAGGTGCCGCGCAGACAAAAACGGGCGTCCTCCCCCAACCGGGAAGGACGCCCTGATTTTGCGTGGCGTGTTTACTTTTCGAGAATCAGCTTGCTTGCCTCGTACGCGCTGGAGAAGGAGAGCTCGGAAAGCTGTCCCTGCCCTTCGCACCAGTCGCCGGCAAAGAAGAGATTGCGGTAGTCCGGCAGGAAGATCGGCATCGGCTTCTGGTTCATCGTCCACTTGATCTCCTGCACCACGGCGCGCGTCGAAACGCGCGGGACGACCAGCTCTTCGCGCCAGCCCGGGAAGTGCTTGTCGTACAGCTGTTCAATCTCCTGCTTGCGCTGTTCGACCGCTTCCTTGCTGCCCACTTCCGATTGGCGCAGGTAGGCTGTCGCCTGCAGCAGTTGGCCTCCCTCCGGCACGCAGGTGGTGTCGTAGTACGAGATGTCGGTGATGAAAATGTTGTTCTGCTTGTCGTACACATAGGTGTAGGGCACGTCGATCCGCTGTTTCAAGCCGACGTCGTACACCACCACGACCGTCGGCTCGTACGACGCGTACTGTTCGATGGCGTGCTCCAGCTTGGTATCCTTGAACACCTTTACCATTTCCTTGGGCGGAATGCAGCAGACGAACTCGTCGGCCGTATACTCCGCGTCCGGCGTAACGGCGGCGATCACGCGGTCGTTTTCCCAGCGGAACGCCTCCACTCTGGTCTTGGTGAGAATCGTGCCGTTGTTGGCCTCGATCACGCGGACAAACTCGTTGATCAGCGCCTGCCAGCCGCCGCCGATGTAGGCCACCGGTTTGTTGGTCGTAAACAGGCGGCGATAGTAGGTAAAGAACACGTCGGACGGGATTTTTTCCGGCTCCCGGGTAAAGAAGTTGGAAGACGCCAGCGTCAGCATCATTTCCCGCACGTCCTCGCTGACGTTTTTCTTCTCCATCCACTTTTGGATGGACAGGTGCGGATGGCCCGTCTCCATCTTCAGCATCGTTTTCAGGATTTCAAAGGTAAAGAGGACCTTGTCCAGCCCTTTCAACAGCTTGGTGCGGAACAGCCCCTGCACGTTGGCCGGAACGGCGGTCAGGTCGTCTCCCAGGTCGTATTTGGCTTTGTTGGGGTTGAAGTCCTGCCAGTCGATGTGGAGGCCCAACTCTTTTTCAAACGTTTTCAAAATGGACGTGTCGCGGCCGTAAATGGCGTGGGCGCCGAAGTTGAAATTGAAGCCCTTGAGCTTCAGCGTGACAGCTCGTCCGCCCAAGGAACCCCGTTCCAAGAGCGCCACTTTCTTGCCCTTGGACGAAAGATAGGCAGCAGCGGACAAACCGGCCAGTCCGCCGCCGACAATGACGACGTCATAGTGATTGGTGGTCATACAACAATCTCCCTTACGCACTCTCGAAGTTGATTCCTAATCCTCCATAGAATAAGGGATAGACAAGGTGGAAGTCAACTATCAATGAACTGTGTCTATTGTTATACTCGATATACCATTTATTGCCTTTTCTCACCAGTTTTTTACAAAACGCGCCATTTCTTCCGCCGCCGGGTGATATAATCGAAGAGATTCGTTTGGACAGGAGGAACGCACGTGAACATCGGGCCGAAAATCGGTGAAGGACATACCGCGGAGATCTTTTTCCGGGACAACCGTTTGGCGGTAAAGCTGTTTCGGCCGGGGATTCCGGTACAGCTTGCGGAGGCGGAATGGCTGGCGGCGCAGCACGTCACCCGGCTGGTGCTGCCCGCACCGGCCGCCCGCGCCAGGGAAGAGTGGCAGGGACGGCCGGCGATTGTCTACGATTACGTCACCGGCATCCCCCTGCTCACCCACATTCTCCGCTCTCCGTGGCGGCTGCGCCGGCACGCCAGGCAGCTTGCGGTCCTGCACCGGGACGTGCACACACACGGCGGAACCGGTCTCCCCCCGCAAAAAGCGGTGCTGGAGCATCAGATCAGAAGCGCCCCGCTGCTCACCGACAGGCAAAAAGCGGCGGTGCTTGCGCGGCTATCGCAACTGCCGGACGGCGCGGTCACCTGCCACGGGGATCTGCATCCCGACAACATTCTGCTGACTCCCGACGGCCCCGTTATCCTCGACTGGCTGACGGCCCACTGCGGCGACCCGCTGGCCGACGTGGCGCGCACGGTGCTGATGCTGCGCACGGGTTCGCTTCCCGGGGAGCTGCCCCGTCCGCTGCAGTCCCTGCTGCAGATCGTCCGCCGCCGCTTTTGCCGCTTCTACCTGCACGAGTACCTGCGCCTCGCGGACGGGACTGTCGAGCAGGTCACTGCCTGGGAGCTGCCCGTCGCGGCTGCCCGACTGGCCGAGCATGTGCCGGAGGCGGAAAAGCAGCAGCTTCTCCTGCGTGTCCGCACCCTGCTTCGTTGGGGGGCCGCCGATTAGGAGCCCTGCTCGTTTCGCCGTGTCATCTGCTGCCAGACGGTGCCGCTGGCCGCTTCTCCGCTTTCGATCCGCTCCAGCGCCATTTTGATTTGCAGGCGCACCTCGAATTCCGGTTCGTCCTGGGCCGCACGCAGCGCCTCCAGCGCAGACTCGTCGCCCACTTCGTAGAGGAAGCGGGCCGCCCGCCAGCGAACCAGCTTGTTGGGGTCTTTCAGCGCTTCCGCCATCGGTCCGATGGCACGCGGGTCCCCCAGGTCGGACAGGGTGTCCCCCGCTGTGCGCCGGACGGAGACGGATTCGTCCCGCAGCGCTTCAAACAGATAGGGCAGCACCGCGTCCCCGCCGACCATGCCCAGATAGACCACCGCCAGCCGGCGGATGGAGGCTTTGGGATCGCGCAGCGCCTTCACCAGCACCGGCAAATCCGCTTCGGTCGGCTCCAGCCGATCCAGGGCGGCATACCGCTTTTGCCAGTCGGGATCGTCCAGCATCTCCAGGGTGACGACTTTCTTCTCCCGCTGTTCCGGCTGCGGCGGCGCCTCGCCCGGCTCCTGCTGCATCGCCAGCTTCACCAGCTCGTCCACCCGCTCCTGCGGATACGCGGCGTCGATCTCCTGCGCCACCACCTCGCCGATCTCGCGCAGATCGCCGTAGCGGACGCCGTGTTCCACCCACTTGCGCTCCATGATCAGGTTGGGCGAAGCGGACCCCGCCTGGACGGCTGCCTTGCCGAACCGCTCCGGCAACGCGGCGCGAATCTGCTCCGTCCCCATCGTCACCTTCACCTGCATGGGAATGCCGCGGAACATCTGAATGTACACCTGCGCTTCCCCCCAGCCGGCTTCGCTCGCCTCTTCCGTCAGGGCCGGCAGCGCGGCCTCTCCGCCTGAGCCAAACGCTTCCCTGGCCTGCGTCAGAATCCGCTGCCAGTCGGCGTTCGACTTTCGCTCCAAGGCGAAAAAATCGGCCGTGTGGAAAATGGACGTCACACCCTCGATCGCCAGCAGTTTGCGGATCAGGTCCGGGAGGGACGCCGTCGTTTCTTTTGTATAGACGCGCTGCACACCGTCCGGCAAACGCTCGTCCACGTTCAGCTTCATCACGTTGGGACTGGGCGTCGGCTCGATGGACAACAGTTTCATATGGAATCACTCCTCCAGCCACAATCACTCCCTTTTATCGTAGCACGTCTGTCCCGGGCTTTCCATGTCAGCGGCCCGCGCAACTGCACTCGGCCTGCCGCGGCGTGCCGCTCCACGCGCCCTCTGCGGGACTGCCGACAGCCCGGGCGGCCTTTTCCCCTGTCCCCTCGCATCTACGCAGAAATCTTCCCGTATCGTACGCAACTTTGCGTCATTCCATTCGCTTGGCGGCCCAAACAAAAGGAGAACGATCCGTCCGGATGTTCTCCATCATTCATTGCCCGTCGTATGCAGCCCATTCTCTAGGTGATCGGAAGCTGATAGTAGTCGTTGGCCGACTTGACCGCAAAGCCGCACGATTCGTACAGGATGAGGGCCCGGGTGTTCTCGCAGGCCACTTCCAGCGCCACCCGCCCGTACCCCTGATCACGGAGCGTACGGATGGTCCGCGCCAGCGCCTGGCGGCCGTAACCGCGTCCCCGGTGGTCGGGATGGATGCAAAAGCCAAACACCACGGCCTGCTCCGCCTGCTTGACCACGCTGATTTTGCCGACAGCTTCCCCGCCAAGCATCACCAGATACGTCTCCCGATCGGAAGCAAGTTCGATCTTCGCCGTCATCTCCCGCGCGTGTTCTTCGTCCATGTGAAAGCCGAGGACGTTTAGGCGGACGAGCGTATCCCGATCCTCCCTCCCGGCCGGCTTCACTTCCACGGAAGAAACGGACGTCTGCTGCGGAACATCGCCCAGCTCCATCCAGTACTCGGAGAACCGGTAGGACGCCCCGATCGCCTCCATGAATGCCTTGCCGGACTGCGATTCCCGCTGCACGATAAACAGCAGCTGAGGGATCCCGCGACCCCTGCATTCCTCCTCCGCCCGCTCCTGAAGCTGCCGGAAAACGCCTTGGCGGCGGTAGGCCGGATGGACCATGCCGCTCACCTCCGCTTCCCCGGCATGAAAGCAATACAGCCCCAAATAGCCGATCAGGCGGCCGTCCGCGTAGCAGAGAAAATCGTCCGTGCAGTTTCCCGGCCGATGTTCCAGCATGTCCTCATTCAGTTTCAAATCGATCCCGTCATGCTGATTGCAAAGGGCGGCCAACTCCCTGATGTCGGACAGATCTTCCGGGGTCAGCGCCGCCTTGGCTATTATCGTATAGGGTGCCACTCCGTCTCCTCCTTTGCTGCGTCTCTTTTGCGCCAGGGACGCCCTCATGATAAAGACGCACTCTCACAAAAAATAGATGCGCTGAATCTCACGCACCACCTCTTCCAGATTGTTGGGCACCTGGGGGATGGCATAGCCGACATAGAGCGGCGAGGTGACAAAACGGGGCACCACCTTGACGACGATGCGCTCTTCCCAGCGGTAGAAAAACAGGTTGTAGCTCTGGCAGCGGCGATTGAAGCGGTTCAGGATCCAGTGCGCCAGAATCTGCACGTAATCGGCCATGCGCGGCAGACGGTCCATGTCGGAGAGGACCACGTTGCACTCGAAGAAACCGGCCCTTGGCAGCGTGGACAGATTGCACTCCACCCCCGCCTCCCGATCGATGACGATGCCTTCAAAATCGCTCGGTTTTACATGCTGCAGGTAATCGTAGGTCTCCAACCCGACAATCTGCATGTGCGGATGGCGCATGCTTCCTCCCGAGTACGGGCCGTGATTTTTGAAAAACAGGACGGAGCGAAACGAGCCGCTCCGTTCCATCTCCCGCCATTTTTCCACCCCAAACGAAAACAGGGCATGCAGATGCTCCCGGGGATAGACGGACAGTTCGGCGTCGCAGTCGTCGGTCTCGATCAGCACGGTCTGGAAGGCGTCCTTCAGCACGGGGTATTTGTTGCGCAGCCAAATCATTGGCCCGCGCCGCTCCAGCACGCCCTCCAGTTCGTCCGGGCTGCAGAACGGACAGGCCGCTTCCCGGTTGGTGACGTTCTCCGGCTTTTGCCGGCCGATGTGTATGTCAAATTGCAAATGCGTGTGCGGCATCCGCGTTTCCTCCCTCCACAAGCTGCGAACGTAACTACACCAACTTTACAATTGTAAGTGTAAGGGGTAGTATGTTTGGTAGCCATTCTCCCCCGCGGGGGAACGCTCAATCTTTCGCGGCATCCGAGACGAGACGGCATTCCGCGACAGGAGGTATGTTGATGATATCCGTCTACAAGGCGCAGTCCCGCTATACGACCGACCACGGATGGCTGAAGAGCAGCTTCAGCTTCTCCTTTGCCGAATACTACGACCCGGCCAACATGGGATTCGGCCCGCTGCGCGTGTTCAACGATGACGTCGTGCAGCCGTTGACCGGTTTTGGCCCACATCCGCACCGCGAAATGGAAATCGTCTCCATCGTCCTGAAAGGCGAGCTGGAGCACAAGGACAGCACGGGACGCCAGGAGGTGATCCGGCCCGGCGACGTACAGCGGATGAGCGCCGGCACGGGCATCATTCACTCGGAAATGAACCCGTCGGCGACGCAAGAAGTGAACTTTTTGCAGCTCTGGTTTGAACCGGCCGAATACGGCTTGGCTCCCTCCTACGAGCAAACGGCGTACGATCCCGAACAGATGGTCAATCGGCTGCTGCCGGTGGTCTCCCGGGAGGGCGGGGAGCAGATTGCCCGAATCCATCAGGACCTGACGCTGTACCTGTCCCGTCTCGAGCCGGGTGCCGCCCTCACGTTTGAACAGGAAGCGGGCCGCCGCATCTACCTGTTTGTGATCGAAGGCGATCTGGCCGTCAACGGCGAGACGGCACTGGCCAAGCGGGACGCAGCCCGCATCACCGACACGCCGAAGCTGTCGCTGACCAGTCCGTCGGGCGCGTTCTTCATGCTGATCGACCTGCCGTAAGCACGGCCGCTTCGATCCGTCAACCGCCTTTTCTCACACCGCCGCCTCCGCTCCTCGGACGGCGGCCTTTTTTTATCTCACGGCTTCGGCATAGTATGGTTACCAGCAATCCCCGGAAAGGTGTGTTGATGTCAGATGGAAAAATCGTTTTACTACCCGGTAAGCTGGCGTGACGCCCAGCGGTACAAGACGCTGCTGAACGCCAAGGGGATCCCCTACCGGATCCAGTCACCCGTGGACCTGCCTGTGCTGGAAGACGGCGAACTGGCCATCGTCTTTCCTTCCATCCCGCTCCGCCTCTACGCCTGGGTACGAACGCAGTTTGTCCGGGACGGGCTGCGGTATCCCGATTTTCCGTAAATCCTGCGCCCGTCTTGCGCCCCCGCCAAGCCATTGATCGGGAGATGGCAATCGTATATGATGGAATCACATCAGACGGAATTTTCAGGCAGTATGGCGGAGACATCCTTACAAGCCAACGGAAACAGGCGGGAATGATAGGTCTGGGAAGACAAATGCGAACAGAACGGACAAAACGTGTCCCGCCGCGAATTCCCGCACAGGACGGCCCAGCCGGAATGGGCGGCGGCGGTTCCCGGTTTCCTGCTGACACCGGAGAGCCGCCGGTTCGGTCAGCGAAAACCAAGAGGAAAGACGGTGAGAACGTGACGCAGGAACGGAACGAGGAATACGGAAGCATCGTGGACGTACCGGGCGTCAAGGTGGGACAGGCGCAGGACGAGGCGGCGCTGACGGGCTGTACGGTGTTGGTCATGGAAAACGGGGCCGTCTGCGGCGTCGATGTGCGCGGCTCTGCCCCCGGCACGCGGGAAACCGATCTGCTCCACCCGACCCACCTCGTCGAACAGGTGCACGCCATCTGCCTGTCGGGGGGCAGCGCGTACGGATTGGATGCGGCAAGCGGCGTGATGCGCTGGCTGGAAGAGCGGTGCATCGGGTTTGACGTCGGCGTGGGCGTCGTTCCCATCGTGCCCGCCGCCGTGCTGTTTGACCTGTCCGTCGGCAGCGCCAAGGTGCGGCCCGATCAGCAGATGGGGTACAGAGCGGCCCAGCAGGCGAGCACCCATCCGGTGAAGCAGGGCAACGTCGGGGCGGGAACCGGCGCGACGGTCGGGAAGCTGGCCGGCATGCGCCACGCGATGAAAGGCGGCCTCGGCTCCGCCTCCCGCCGCCTGCCGAACGGATTGGTCGTAGGGGCGATCGTCGCCGTCAACGCCGTCGGCGAAGTGCGCGATCCGGCGACCGGCAGGGTATTGGCCGGAGTGCGGGACGAGCACGGACAGATTCGCGACATCCTCTCCCTGATGATCGAACAGGGCTCTTTACCCGTCCGGCCCGGAACGAACACGACGATTGCCGTCGTGGCGAGCAACGCCAATTTCACAAAGGCCCAGGCCAACAAGGTGGCGCAGATGGCTCACAACGGCCTGGCCCGGACGATTTTCCCCATCCACACGATGCACGACGGCGACACCATCTTCGCGGCCGCCACCGGCGGAGTGGACGCCTCCGTCGATCTGGTGGGCACGCTGTCGGCGGAAGTGCTCGCCGAAGCGGTCGTCAACGCGATCCTCGCCGCCGAGACTGCGGGGGGAATCCCGGCCTATCGCGATCTGCGCCCCCAGGCCTGACGCCGGTGCAGCCCGCGCTGCCGCTTGGCAACCCTGTCGGGCCGTACGGCCAACGCCCTCCGGCTGGACGAACCGCCGCCGGAGGGCTTCTTTACGGGTCCCGAACAGGGGGCTTCCGCCGTCCCCGCAGGTTTCCGTTCACGAGCGGGTTCCCGTACTCATTCGACCTCCACCGTCCAGCCGTACGGGTCGGCAATCTCTCCGTACTGGATGCCGGTCAAGGTGTCATAGAGCTTCGCGGTCAGTTCTCCGATCCGTTCCTGATTGATGACCAGACTGTGATCATTCCAGCGCAGCTCTCCGATCGGGGAAACGACCGCCGCCGTCCCCGTGCCGAACGCTTCCTCCAGTTCGCCCTTGGTGTACGCGTCGTACAGCTCCTCCATCGACAGCTTCTCTTCGCGAACGGGAATGCCCCAATCGCGCAGAAGGTGGATGACGGAGTCCCTCGTAATTCCACCCAGGATGCTCCCGTTCAGGGCAGGCGTCCACACTTCCCCTTTGATTTTGAAAAACACGTTCATGCTGCCTACTTCCTCAATGTATTTGTTCTCGATGGCATCCAGCCACAGCACCTGTTCATAGCCTTTTGCATTCGCTTCTTCCTGTGCCTTCAGGCTGGCCGCGTAATTGCCGGATACCTTGGCAAAGCCGGTCCCTCCCCTGACGGCGCGGACGTAGCGGCTCTCCACATGGATCTTGACCGGCTTCATCCCCCCTGCATAGTAGGCGCCGACGGGTGAAAGGACGATCACCAGTTTGTACGACTCGGATGCCCGGACCCCCAAACAGGGCTCTGTGGCGAACATGAGCGGACGTATGTAGAGCGACGTTCCCCGTTCCTGCGGCACCCAGTCTTTTTCCAGGCTGATCAGGGTTCGCAAAGCCTCCAGGAACACCTCTTCGTCAATGGGCGGCATGCTGAGTCTGGCACCGGACAGGTTCAACCGCTGCGCGTTTTTTTCGGGCCGGAACAGCAGGATTCGATTGTCCCTGGTTCGATACGCTTTCAAGCCTTCGAATACGGCCTGCCCGTAGTGAAGCACCATGGCCGCCGGGTCGAGCGCGAGCGGCGCGTACGGAACGATTCTCGGATCGTGCCATCCTTTTTCCGCAGAGTAGTCCATGACAAACATATGGTCGGTAAAATACCGGCCAAACCCCAGACTGCCGCTGTCGGGCTTCTCTTTTTTGCGGTCGGTTTGCGTGACGGTGATCGGGTACGACATCTTCCATGCATCTCCCTTTTCTTCGATACGAATCGTTATTACTCGTAACTATAGCACAACCGCCCTAAAAATGAAAAACTATTCAGAACATTAATATGGCGGTCATGCAGATGCGACTGCGTTCGATACGCGAATCGCAGCCGTACTGTCGTTCCGCAAAAAAGGAGACCTCCCTTGAGCCAAAGAAGCCGGGAGGTCTCCTGCAAAAAGAACGAAACCTGCGCCTGAGCGGCAGACTACTTGCTGCGCTCAATCTCCTCGATCAGCGCGGACAGCTCCGCCCAGCGATCAATCGCTGCCTCCAGCTCCGCTGACACCTGCTGTTCTTCCGCAAACAGCTTTTCCACCTTGGCGTAATCGCTGCCCGCTTCGGCAATCGCTTGTTTCAACGCCGCGCTCCGCTCCTCCAGCGCCGCGATCCGGGACTCGATCTCCTCCCACTCTTTCTGCTCCTTGTAGGAAAGCCTGCGAGGACGGTTGGTTCCCCTAGCCGCTCCGCTTCGGTCTCGGGAGTCGGACGCCGGTACGGACTGCGCCTTGTCCGCGTGCCGTTTGGACAGGGCTTCCGCTTCCTGTTCCTGGCGTCTTGTGTCCAGGTACTCCGAGTAATTGCCCATGAAGTGGCGAATCTTCCCGTCCCCTTCAAAGGCAAACAGGTGGTCAACGGTCCGATCCAGGAAGTAGCGGTCGTGGGACACCGTAATCACCGTGCCGGGGAAGTGTTCCAAATAGTCTTCCAGGATGCTCAGCGTCTGAATGTCCAGATCGTTCGTCGGCTCGTCCAGGAAAAGGACGTTGGGTTCGCCCATCAGCGTGCGCAGCAGGTAGAGACGCCGTTTTTCCCCGCCCGACAGCCGGGAGATGGGCGTCCACTGCAGGTGAGGCGGAAACAAAAAACGCTCCAGCATCTGGGACGCGGTGATCGTCTGGCCGTCGCTGGTGTGAATCACTTCGGCCGCTTCCTTGACGTATTCGATCACCCGCAGGCTTTCGTCCATCTCCACGCTCTCCTGCGTGTAGTAGGCAAGTTTGACCGTCTGCCCCACCTCGATGGTTCCCGTGTCCGGCTGGATTTGGCCCGCGAGCATGTTCAACAGGGTCGATTTGCCGCTGCCGTTGGGGCCGATGATGCCGACGCGATCCCCGGGCAGGACGATGTAGCTGAAATCGTCAATCAGCTTGCGATCCCCGTACCCTTTGCTGATGTGCTGGATCTCCATGACGGTTTTGCCCAATCGGCTGGCCCGCAGCGACATCTCGATCGTTTCCGCCGGTCCGTCCACTTTTCGGTCGCGCAGTTCCTCCACCCGTTGGACGCGGGCCTTCTGTTTGGTCGTCCGCGCTTTTGCGCCCCGGCGCAGCCAGGCCAGCTCCCGCCTCAGCAGGTTCTGCCGTTTGCTTTCCGCAGCCGCTTCGCGCTCTTCCCGTTCCGCCTTCTTTTCCAAAAAGACGGCGTAGCTGCCCTCATAGCTGTACAGCTTGCCGCGGTCCAGCTCGAAAATGCGGGTGGTGACGCGGTCGAGAAAATAGCGGTCGTGCGTGACGAACAAGAGCGCCCCTTTGTAGCGGGAGAGGTACTCTTCCAGCCACTCCACCGTTTCGTTGTCCAGGTGGTTGGTCGGCTCATCCAGGATGAGCAGGTCTGCCGGTTGAATCAGGGCGCGGGCCAGCGCCACCCGTTTGCGCTGCCCGCCGGACAGCTCGTGCACCTGTTGGGAAAAATCGTGGATCCCCAACTGCGTCAAAATCGTTTTGGCCTGGGTATTGGCCTCCCAGGCATCGGCCGCGTCCATCCTGCTCTGCAGCGAAAACATCCGCGCCTGTTTCCTCTCGTCATGCGGGTCGGTCTGCAGGTCAGCCACGGCCTGCTCGTACTCGCGCAGCAGTTGGATGAGCGGCGAGTCGCCGTAAAACACCTGTTCCAGAACGGTGGAGTTTTCCGCGAAAACCGGATGCTGCGGCAAATACTCCACGCGAAAGCGGTTGGCGTGAACGATGCTGCCGCTGTCTGCCGTCTCCTGTCCGGCCAGGATTTTCAACAGCGTGGATTTGCCCGTACCGTTGACGCCGATCAGCCCGATCCGCTGCTGTTCGGCGATATGAAAGGAGATGTCGTCAAACAGGACTTTCTCCCCGTAGCTCTTGGAGAGATGTTCGACCGATAAGATGTGCATTGTCGTCACCCAAACTTGTGGAAATATGGTTCAACCCGTTTTCATGAAGATAGCAAAAAACCAGGGGACTTCTCCCCTGGCACCCGTTTTTTCCCGATGGGGCTTGTGACAGGATCCGTACCTGCGATCGATTGCTGACAGCTCATTGGCTCTACAACATGTCACGAAAGGGGAAATCCTCGCCGTTTCATCGTAGCAAAACACGGCTTCTTTCGTCAAAGGGGGCGGCCGATCCCGCGCAGACGGTTGCGCCAAGCGAAGGCCATTCGACGCGGAACAGACCGCCGTCCCTGAGCGTTCCGGGGATTACTGCAGGGAAAACAGCAGTTTTCTGCCTTCCTTCGAAACCCGAACGCGATCAGTATGCTTCAATGCCTTTTGAATAATTATGTATGGACTTGGCCAATCGACGCCCTTCTTCTGTTGCAGTTCGTCGTACAGCTCTGCCAGCGTCAGCGGCGCCGCCGCTTCCTCCAGAATCGCTTCAACCTCCCTGGCGATGCCCGGATAATCGTGGTGCTGATACGCCTTTCTGGGCTTCCCCACCTGCTTGTCCAACACATCTTTTGGAAGCGCCTGCCAGCTCACAGGGTCCTCTTCCCGCCCTGCGGTATCGACAGGAACGCCATACTGCTCGTCCAGCTCACGGATTCGGTGCAAAAGCTGCTTGATCTCGTGCCCCAATTCTTTGTCACGATCAACGTACTCGCGTCTCAAGGATACCCGCAGTTCCAGCAATGACTGCAGGGTCATCTGTAACGCCTTCCGTTCATGAAACGCTGCAGACATATTCTCCTCCTCTGTTTTCGTTTGTAACCATCATAAACCATTTCCTGGATGGCGAGGAGTACCTGCAGTCCTGAAAGAGCGGCGCGGATTGAAAAGCGAGTAGGATTCCAGGCGGTTGAACGCGTGTCTGCGCAGGGCCCGACAAGACAAAAGCCCTATGGAAATCGGGACGCAGACACATGCGGAATGGTGTGGAGGAAAAGCGGCTGCGCGGAATCGTCCGGGGGTGCGGAGCGGAACTCCGGCTGTCCCCCGCCCGCCGTTTCTCGGCCTAACGGACTACGCGCACATTACTGATTGCAGGATGGCCAGGTTGGCCTGTTCGTTGAGCCGGAGCTGATCGGCGTGACGCCAGACGTCGGCTGGCGGCACCGGCAGTTCGCCGCAGACGTCGATGCCGAGGACGTTTTTCGTGCGGACGAGCGCCTGCAGTGCCGCGAGCAGTTCCCGCAGATGCATGTTTCCATGATCCCAGTTGGTTACGGCGAAGGCGCGATTCAGCACGTCCTTGTCGATACTGATGTACACGTCTTCGGTCGGGATCAGGGAAAGCAGTTCCTGCGGTTCGCCTGCGTTTGGCCGCAGGACGATTTTCCCCTGCGCATCCGGCAGGCAGAGATTTCGCTCCGCAGAAACGCCGACGATCAGCACGTGCTGCAGATGCGGAAGGCGGGCTGCCGCCTCGGCCACCCACGATCCGCACGACAACAGCCCGGACATGCCGTCCGACAGCTTCGCATCGGTGTGGTTGTCGAACAGGACGAGGCTGAACGGCCGGTTGATTTCGCTGAGCAGAAGATAGGTGACATAGTGATAATTTCCGTTTCCGATAAACGTGATGCCGCGACCGGTCCGGGCGGACAGCCTGCGGCCGATTTCTGTCAGCGCCCTCTCTGCGCAAAACAGGTTGGCTTCCGCAATGTCCGCAAGGTCGATCCATTCGTCGGCAGCGTCGGACAGCTTGTGCTGCCAGGGATATGCGTTGTCAAAGTTCAGCAACGTCACGTCATGATGAAGGAGTCCCATGATCATCAAATCCTTTCCTTGCGAAAACGAGATCGTGCTCAGGTGTTCCTTTCATGAGGTGTCGGATATGAACTTTGTTGATGGTTTTATTATACAACACGGACGCCGGGAAGGTAAAAGCGGGGGGTGCACGTAAAAAAAAGCTCCGACCACCATGAAAGTGATCGGAGGAGTAGTACGTGAATACGTTCATTATATGCACGATTGATACAGATGTCCTTAGGTGGTTGATGGAAAGACAGGAAAGAATCTTCTCTTTTTTTTTTCATCTGCATGCGAATGGGTCATTCACCCATGCCGGACCGGGTGCGTACCTTGTTTTCGAAAAAGACTTTTTCGACAGGGAGGATTCGGCGTGGGATACTACGTGAGAGTAGAGCCGGACGTGAAGATCTATGTGGAAGATGTCAACCCGGCGGGCAGGAAGGCCATCTTGTTCATACACGGTTGGCCCGCAAACCATAAGCTGTTTGAATATCAGTTTGATCACCTTCCCCAAAGCGGGTATCGCTGCATCGGGATGGACCTCAGGGGATTCGGCCTTTCCGACAAGCCGTGGAGAGGCTACAGCTACGATCGGCTGGCAGACGACGTCCGAGGCGTGGTGGACGCACTGCAATTGCAGCAGTTTACCCTCGGGGGTCACTCCGTGGGGGGAGCGATCGCCATTCGCTACATGGCTCGCCACAACGGATACGGGGCAGCCAAACTGGCTTTATTTGCCGCCGCTGCTCCCAGCTTCACGAGACGGCCCGATTTTCCCTATGGATTACCCAGGGAAGATGTGACGAAACTCATACAGGACACGTATCGTGACCGGCCGAACATGCTTCGGGGATTTGGCGACATGTTTTTCTTCCAGCATGTGACGGGGCCCTTTTCGGATTGGTTCTTCCAGTTGGGGCTGCAGGCAGCAGGTTGGTCCACCGCGGCGGTTGCCGCCTCCCTCAGGGACGAAAGCCTGTTTGCCGATCTCGGCAAGATACGCGTTCCCACGTTGATTCTTCACGGGATTCATGACAAGGTCTGCCCGTTTCCATTGGCTGTCGCCCAAAAAGAGGGGATCCGACACGCCAGGCTTGTGCCGTTTGAAAACAGCGGCCACGGATTGGTTTGGGAAGAGCGTGACAAGTTCAACAAGGAATTGGCGCGATTTATCGAGGAATAAGCGGGGAGCGGGACGTTCTCTCGGGACGGTTGACCTTTCGGCAGACAGGAAAAAAGCAGGGGAATCCTCCCCTGCCTGTGTATGGTGCTGGTGAAGGGACTCGAACCCCCGACCTGCTGATTACGAATCAGCTGCACTACCACTGTGCTACACCAGCATTGTTTTCTTTTGTGATTCACGCTCGACCGACCGGTTTATTTGTCGATCGCGCTCACAGGTTTTATTCTAGTAAACATTCTACAAAAAATCAAGAGGAAAATGAAAAAAATCCTCCATTTTTTTCTGTCAGTGTCCCGACAGCTCCTCTTCCACCATTTTCAGCACGGTGCCGATCGATGCGTCGTCGATCACCAGGTCGGCCAGATCGTCCAAAGGTGTCGGCTCTCTGTTGACGATCACCAGCCTGGCCCCGGCCGCTTTTGCCTGCTGCGGAAACCAGTTGGCGGGGCTGACCACGAGCGACGATCCCAGCACGAGAAACAGGTCGGCCTGTTCCGTCCACTCCGAAGCCTTCGCCAGCGCCGCTTCCGGCAGCGCCTCTCCGAACAGCACGACCGCCGGGCGAAGAAAACCGCCGCAATCGCAAACCGTCCCGTCCGGCTGCAGGTAACGCGCCGCCAGGTACGTCCGCTCGCACGCCAGACAGCGCAGCGTGCCCAGGGTGCCGTGCAGTTCGGCCACGTTCCGGCTGCCCGCCTGCTGATGGAAGCCGTCCACGTTTTGGGTGATGATTCCGCGAATCCGCCCGCGCCGTTCCCATTCGGCCAGAATGGCGTGCCCCGCGTGCGGACGGCAGGCCAGGAGCCCTTCGATGCGCATCCGGTAAAAGGCGGCAAACCCCTCCCGATTGTGCCGCAGCGCGTGGGTGCTGGCCAGTTGGGTCGGGTCCTTTCCCCGCCAGATTCCCGTCAGCGCCGAACGAAAGTCGGGCAGCCCGCTTTCCGTCGACATGCCCGCTCCCGTAAACACGACGGCATGTCTGGCCTCCCGCAGCCATTCCACCAGCTTGTTCATCCGCGATCCCTCCCGTTTTCACGCAAACGTTCCCTACACATATTGTATAGGAAGAGAGTTGCGTTTGTATACGAGGGGGCGTCGGCATGGCCATTTATTTGGTGTCGGATATTCACGGTCACTATCGGGTGCTGCGGGCAGCGTTGAATCGCGCCGCCTTTTCTCCGCAGCGCGGCGACCGCCTGTACGTCCTGGGGGACGTGGTGGACCGCGGACCGCAGTCGAGGGAAGCGCTCCGGTACCTGCTGAAACTGAGACAAACCTATCCGGACCGGATCGTTCTCTTGAAGGGCAACCACGAGCAGATGCTGCAGGATTGGCTGGAGGGGAAGGGAGACGCCAACCTCTACCTGCGGTTCAACGGCGGTGACGCCACCGTCCGCTCCTATCTCGGCCACCAGCCCCTGCGGCGCGCCTTCATGGGCGGCCTTCCTGCTCCGGCCGTTCAGGAAACGGCACGCAGCTACATTCTCTCCCGCTATCCCTACCTGCTGCCGTCGCTCGCCTCCCTGCCGCTGTACGCGGAAATGCCTGCCGATCCGGCATCCGGGACCCCGGCCGCCCTCTTCGTCCACGCCGGCATCCGTCCCGGCGTTCCGCTCGCCCAGCAGCGGCCCGAAGACCTCCTCTGGATCCGCCAGCCGTTTTACGAGTCCTACAGGGGAGAGACGGTGGTCGTGTTCGGCCACACGCCTGTCTCCATCCTCCCCGGCTATACCGGGAGCGGGGTATGGCAGCGCGGCAGCCTGATCGGCATCGACGGCGGCGCGGCCTCCTGGCAGGGCGGTCTTTTGCTGGTGGAGTGGCCGTCGCTTCGCTACGTGTACGTACCGGTGCGAGAGATATATCCCACGCCGCGCATTCATCTTCGGTAGCGCAGGATCGGCGGCGGTGGCACGGACAGAGCGGTCCCTGCTTCCTGCAGAGAGAAAGCCGCCGAAACGAAGTCGGCGGCTTTCCGTGCGTGTCTATGGTATGCTGCAGTTTTGAAATGACGATTCGCCCGCGGCAGCGGACTTTCTGCGACAAGCATAGAGCCTCGTCCGCCATGCTGCGCATGATCGGCCGGGCTTACTTTTCAACAGGGAGCGAAGGTGGTGTGAACGGATCACATCAGCCTGACAAACCGTAATCGCCACGCTTTACAACCCTTGCTCACCCTCATCCTCATCCGGCTCGTCCACCACACAGGGAAACAACTGTGAGGAGCCATCCGCGCCCGCCTCCGGCAACTGTAGACAGGCGCTTTTTTTCTACAAAAACAGACCGACCACCGTCGCCGACAGGATGGACGCCAGCGTGGAGCCGTACAGCAGCTTCAAGCCAAACGAGGCCACCTCGTCGCCCCGCTTTTCATGCAGCGCCTTGACTGCGCCGGTGATGATGCCGATCGATCCAAAATTGGCGAAGCTGACGAGAAAGACGGAGACGATGCCCGCGGTTTTGGGAGAGAACTGCGCCGCCTGTTCCTTGAACGACAGCATCGCCACGAATTCGTTGGTCACGAGCTTTGTCGCCATGATCCCGCCGGCCTGCACTGCCTCCGCCCAGGGAATGCCCATCAAAAAGGCGACGGGGGCGAACAGGTAGCCGAGCACGGACTGAAACGACAGCCCGAACACGTACGAAAACAGATAGTCGATCAGATTCATCAGCGAGATAAACCCGATCAGCATCGCGGCGACGAGGATCGCCACCTTCAGTCCGTCCAGAATGCTCTCGCTGATCATCTGGAAAAAGGTCAGCTTCCGGCCAATCTCCTCCACCTCCAGCAGGTCCTCTTCCCTGCTGACCGTATAGGGATTGATCAGATTGGCGACGATCAGGGCGGAAAACATGTTCAGCACGATCGCCGTCACCACGTACCTGGGCTCCAACATGGTCATGTACGCGCCGACGATGGCGATGCTGACGGCGCTCATGGCCGAGGTGCAGAGCGTGTACAGCCGCTGTTTGGAGACCGCGCCCAACTGTTTTTTCGTCGTCAGAAACACTTCCGATTGACCGAGGATGGCCGACGAAACGGCGATGTAGTTTTCCAGCTTGCCCATCCCGTTTACCGCGCTCAGGGCCAGTCCGACGCCGCGGATGATGACGGGCAGCAGGCGGAAGTAGTTGAGCATGCCGATCAGCACGGAAATAAAGATGATCGGCAGAAGCACATCGAGAAAGAAGTTGGAAACCCCCTGGTTTTCCAGTCCGCCAAAGACGAAATCGACCCCGGTGACCCCCAGCTCCATCAGCTTGCCAAACGCGCGGGACACGGTGCCGATCAGCGCCACTCCCACCTCTGTATTCAACAGCACAAACGCCAGCACAAGCTGCACCGCCAGCATGATGGCGATCGGCCTAAGCCGGATGCCCCTGCGGTTGTAGCTGGCGAGCGTGCCCAAGAGAAAGACGAGAACGAGACCACTGACAAAAAAAGCAATCGACATGTAAACCTCCAACCTTATCAATTCGTCCGGTTTTCCGTAGTATGCGTCATTGTCTTTCCAAACCATTACTCGACGGAATCCAATGACTTTCACAAATATTACTTTGAATAAGTTACTTCCCATTCGTAATGTGTGGTAAGATGAGGACGAGGTGTTGATATGCGACGAGAACAAATCAAGGAATACGCACTGTTCGGTTCATGGGTGGTATCGCTCATCGCCACGGCTGGAAGCCTGTTTTTTTCGGAGGTGATGAAATACATTCCCTGCGAACTGTGCTGGTTCCAGCGGATTTTCATGTACCCGCTGGTCATTCTGTTGGGAGTCGCCGCCGCCAAAAAAGATTACCACATGTCGTCATACGCCTTGATTCTGTCTGTCATCGGCGGATGCATCTCCCTGTACCACTACCTGATTCAGAAAGTACCCGCGCTGAACGATCTGGGTACCGCTTGCGGCATCATTCCCTGCAACACGGATTATATCAACTGGCTGGGCTTCATCACCATACCTTTTCTCGCCCTGGTCGCCTTCATCATGATTGCTGTGCTGCAAGTCTTCATCCGCAGATACGAAAAGGAGAGCTAAGTCATGAAAAAGGTCATCGTCCTTTCGGTCATTGTGGCCGCCCTGTTGATCGCCGCGATCGTCTACTCCGACATCGCGAACCAAAAAGCGGCGGAAGGCAATCCCTTCGGCAAGGCCAACCTGCATCCGGCCACGATCGAACAACTGAATGATCCGCTCTACGACAACCAGATTCTCCCTGATCAACTGAAAGCAAAGCTGGACGGGAAAGAGGAACTGTTCGTCTACTTTTACAGCCCCACCTGCGAGCACTGCCGGGCTACCACTCCCATCCTGGTGCCGGTGGCGAAAGAGCTGAAGGTGGACGTGAAAAAGCACAACCTGCTGGAGTTCAGCGCCAGTTGGGACGCGTACGGCATCGAGTTTACCCCGACCCTGGTCCACTACAAGGACGGCAAGGAAGTCTCCCGCCTCGTCGGCGAACAAACCGCCGAGCAGTTGAAAGCCTGGTTCCAGGAGCAAACGAAATGACATGAGCCTCCCCCTGCGGGAGGTTTTCCTGTGCCGTTGGCCATAAAGGTGGCGGTTGTGTGAACACTCCGTCCATCCGTCCGGAAATAGCCCGTTCGAGCCATAAGGCTTTTCCCTGCTTTTGCCTATAATGGTGAAGGAGGCGGGACGTCCGCAATCGAGCCCGCCTTTGGGGAGAGGCGATCATCCCGACGGCGACTGCCTGCGCGTCGGGAACAGGAAAGAAAGAGGGGACATTCAGCATGAAGCAATACATAGCAGCATTGGCCGTGGCGCTGGCCCTGATGGCCGCCGGCTGCGGCAGCCAGGAAGAAGCCGCGCCGTCCGCCAGTCCGGTGGAAGTGGCGCTGGCCCTCGCGCCGAAGGAACCGGTCGCCGGAGAAGCGATCACCTTTGCCGTCACGGTGACACAGGACGGCGCTCCCGTCAACGACGCCAGAAGCGTGGAGTTTGAACTGTGGAAAGACGGGCAGGAACAGCACGAAATGATTCCCGCGGCGCTGGAGAAAGACGGCGTCTACACGGCGCAAAAAACATTTGCCGAACCCGGCTCCTATTACGTGATGTACCACGTGACCGCGCGCGACTTCCACAACATGCAGAAGCATCCGTTTACGGTCAGGGAAGCCGGTGGCGGCGAACCCGCGTCCCAACCGGCCGAACATGCCGCAGGTGCCCCCGACGGTCACGACAGCGGGCAGGCCGCCGATCACGAGCACGGCGGCGAACACGGCGCGAATCACCGGCACACCAGCGGCGTCGACTATCACTTCCAGCCGGCCGACACGCTCACAGCCAACGAAGCGGCCGCTCTGACCGTCCGCCTGACGAAAGACAACCAGCCGCTTGCCAAGGCCGCGGTGCGTTTTGAATACTGGCGCGCCGGCGAAGAACGCCACCAGTTTGTCGACGCGGCGGAAACGCAGCCGGGCGTATACGGCGCATCCGTCACCCTGCCCGCTTCCGGTGACTACACCGTCAACGTCCACGTGGAAAAAGACGAAACGATCCACGACCACAAGGAGTATACCCTCCACGTCCGATAATCGCGGCGAAAACCCTTGCATGTGCAAGGGTTTTCCTGTACGTTGAAGCCAAACGAAGAAATCCGCGCCGCGATCGTCTGCGGCGGCTGCAGGCGGTGAATGTCCTGGTCGATCGCATGGCGCGCCATGGGTGAAAGAGAAAACGAACAGGGGAGAGGATCCTGATGAAAGTGAACAGAACATTCGGACTGCTGCTCGTCCTCAGTCTGTGCCTGACGGCAGGGCTTGTCCATCCGGCTGCGGCTGCCCCCAAAACGTCCGTGGTGCTGGACGGGTACCCGCTGGCATTCCCTGCGGAACCGCGGATCGTGAACGGGTACACGATGGTGCCGTTTCGGGCGATTGCCGAATCGCTCGGCATCAGCGTGCAGTGGGACGGGACGACACGGACGATCACGGCGGCCAAAGGCGGCACAACCGTGCGGATGCAGCTCCACAATCCGACCGTGACCGTCAACGGCGCCCCTGTCCGGCTGCCGGTCGCGCCGTTTGAACAAGACGGCCACACGCTGATCCCGCTGTCGTTTTTCAGCACGCAGTTTGGCGCCGCGGTGAGCTGGGACGGGACGACGCGCACCGTCTCCGTCACGTCTCCGCGCGAACGGATGTACAGCCTGGCCTTTTACGCCATCTCGTCGTTTTCCCAGCGGCAGCTCATTCCGTCGTTTGACGCCGTCGCCTTCGGATGGGCGCGGATCGACGGAAGCGGGCAGTTGACGCTGACGGGGAATGACTTTTACTGGCCCAAACCGGCGGGCGCCATCACCCCGGAGGTGATCGTGGAGGACGCCAAACAGCAGGGCACCGCCCCCTATCTGATGGTCTTCGCCACAGACGGAACGGGCGAACTGACCCGGCTGCTGTCCGATCCGGCTCTGCGGCAGCAGGCGGTACAGCAAATCGTCTCGCTCGCCAACGAGCGGGGATTTGCCGGCGTCGCGCTTGATTTTGAAGGCCTTGGCCTGGATGGCGACATCGCAGCCGCCCGGCAGCAGTACACCGATTTTGTCCGGCTGCTCGCCCACCATCTGCACGAGTCGGGCCTGTCGCTCTCGCTGGTACTGCATCCGCCGAACGGGGCGTATAAAGGGTACGATTTCGCCGCGTTGGGGCAGTTGGCCAACGAGCTGATCCTGATGGCGTACGCTTATGGGGACGAAAAGCAGCCCGAGCCGATCGCCAAGGTGGACGAGGCGGTCAAGCTGGCGATGGCCCAGGTGCCCAAGGAAAAACTGCTGCTCGGTATCTCGCTCGCCAGCGAAAACGAGCAGACGGTCAACGGCAAGATCGGGCTGGCCAAACGCTACGGCCTGAAAGGCATTGCCCTCTGGCGGCTGGGCCTTCTCACCGAGCCGGAGCGGGCACAGATCGAACGGACGATCGAATGGAAGCAGGGGCAGCCCGTCACGCAGTAGCCATTTACGTGTTTCCGCAGCGGACCATGCCGAAAACTTCCTGACCGGTGTTTATGCCTTCCCCAAAAACAGCCCTATGGTGCAGGAACAACGCACCGAAGGGCTGTTTTTCGTCTGCGGCCGCTTGCAGCAAACAGGCGGACGCTGCACTCCCGCTGGAAACCATGTTGTAATTTTCCAGGATTCAGGTAAAATGGAAGCAAGGTCCCATGCGGTTGGAGCAGGGGGCCACATTCTTTTATTCGGAGGAGATTGTATATGAAAATGAGGCGAACGCCCTGGCGACTCACCACCTTTGCTGACCGGTGGTCCATACCAATACGAATAGGAGATGATTACGGTGAACCGTAGTACCCTTACGCCCCTGCACCGCCGACTGGTGGAGCAGCTTGTCTATTTTGACGAACAGCGCATTCCGTTCCTGGATTTGCATTTTGCCGGAAAACAGGCCGAGCGCCAAAAAGCCAGTCAGTGGCTGGATCAGTACGTATCCACAGTGGAATCCCTGCTTCATGAGACAGCCGGGAACACGACTTCCGATCTGCCCAGGGTGGTGATCGGATCGCAAGTAACGCTGCACTATGTTGAGGATGGGTACGAGGAGCAGTTGACGATCTGCTTCCCGGAACAGACCGATCCGGATGCGGGACGCATCTCGTTCCTTTCGCCCCTCGGTCGACAGTTGTTGATGCATGCCGTAGACGACACGCTGCGCCTGGAAATGCCCATGGGCACGGCAGAGGTGATCGTCCGCGCCATCCGCTTCGTCGACTGGTAACGTGGAAAACAACGGCAATCCCGTCTGCCGCGGATTGCTGTGCACATACACCTCCCGAACGGCGGCCATCGGCAAAGGATGGCCGCTCCTCATCCCCCCGTGCTCATCGCCCGCGTCATCTGCCTGCTCCGATCCGCACGCGGCCCGCCTGCACGAGCGACAGAAGGTATGCTTTCACGTCCACGATGCGGGCGGGCGGCGCGGGCAGTCTCCCTTTCCCCGCCGCGATGAAGGGGAACAGGGAATCCTCGCGGTGCAGTCCCCCGTGGTTGCCCCCGCCCGGATGGTTGGGCGACCCGTTGGCGTGAAATTCGACACCGGGAACGGCCGTCACCACCAGGTAATCGCCGGGATGCGAATGCAGCGCGCCATGCAGCCGGGTCAGTCCATCGGGGTATTCCCGTGAAAGGATGCGCCCGGTGACGGCATCGCGGGCCAGGCCCATCACCGCCCAGTCCCCCTCCACGTCCCATGTGCGCCCGTACGGGTCCCGGTACGTCCCGCCGAGTCGGAAGCGAAGACGGCTGCCGCTGCCTCCTCTCTGGACCTGCACCCACTCCCCTTCTTTCCAGGCGATCAGATCGATCCGCGGCTCGTTGCCCAGCGCTCCGGCCAGTCCGGACAGCGGCGCCCGCGGCGACAAGGCGTACACGTAACACATCCGGCCGTTGACAGCGATCGCGACATCGTCGTCGGCGCCCGCCTGCCTTCCCATCGGCAGGACGCGGTACCCGACAGCGGCCATCATCTTGTCCAGCTCGATGACCGCAGCCGTCCTGTCCGCCGCCGTCGCTGCCACTCCGCTGTCGCCCATGACGACAAACACATGGTGTTCCAGCGCCCGCCGCCAATCGCCGAACGCGTTGAGGATGATCTGAAGCTGCCGGTCCATGTTTTCCACGCCGGACGTATCGCCGGGGCCGTTTTTGTGCAGCCGTCCGTCCATGTCGGGAAAATAGGCAACCGTCACATCCGGAAGCCGTCCCCCTCCCGCCAGGCTGACGAGGCTCTGAGCGGTGTAGGCGTCGTTGAAGCCGAACGACTGCAGCGGTCCCTCCGGCAGCGGCTGATTCGTCACGCTGGACAGCGTCCCGAAGCCGAGCAGATGCGGCCCCATGACGGAAACCTTCTGCGTCTTCAGGACGAGCTTGGCCAGATTGGCCGGCAGGACCAGTTCGTGCGGGACGCTGCCCCGGTAGATCAGACCGTTGATGGAGGCGGAGGTGAATCCCGCCTGATCCAGCGCTTCATGCAGCGTCTCGACCCGCTTGGAGAGATGCTGCTGATTCAGGTTGTACAAGCTGTCCGTCAAAAGCTGCCGGGGGCCGTTCTGCCAAACGGCACGCGAGCCGTCGCCGTAGTTGACGATCCGCTTCTCCGCGGCGTGATACCAGAGCAGCCCGGGAATTCCGTGCCCGTCGGCATAGGTTCCGGTCAACAGCGAGCTGTCGATGGTGACCGACATGGTGGGAAAGGAACTGATTACATCCCGCTTGTACACGCCGTTCTCGATGAGAAACCGGAGCGCCGGCAGCTTGTTGGCGGCGAGCAGCCGGTCGATCGACGGGGACAGCAGGGAATCGACCAGCAGGACGATGACCTTTGGCCTGTCGGCAGTCGTTTGGAGACGGGCTGTCCCGGACTGGGGCGTCTCATCCGCATTCGGACCGCCGCAGGAGACGATGGCGAGAGACAGCAGGGCAGAGACAATCAGCGCGGCACATGTTTTTCGCAACACAATCGATCCTCCGTACCGTACGAGAAGTAGTCTTGTCGATATGGTTACATTTCCCGCACACCCAAAGGTTTATCCTCTCGAGGCCCGCCATCCGGCCGCGCATGAAACATCGTCCCACGCCGTGCACGCCGGCCAATCCCCCGGCGGCCATCTCAAGCGCACATTGCGGACACACCGACATTTTCAATTGACAAAAAATTGCGATATAATTACATATTGCCCTGTGAAACGTTCGGCAGCACGGAGATAAAACGAATGGCTGGCATCGGTCCTGCCGATTCATGTGAAAGTAGGTGATTGCATGTCCATTTCCACCGACCACTTTAGCCTGTTGATCGCCATCCTGTTGGTCGTCGGTGTCCTTACCACCAAGTTTTCCTCCCGGATCGGCCTGCCCGCCCTGGTGTTCTTTATCGCCGTCGGCATGTTCCTCAACCGGTTCATTTATTTTGACAACGCCGCCCTCACCCAATTGTTCGGTATCCTGGCCCTGATTGTCATTTTGTTCGAGGGCGGCATGCAGACAAAATGGAGCAAAGTGCGGCCCGTCATCGTCCCCTCCCTCTCGCTGGCTACGATCGGCGTCTTTCTCGCCACACTGGTGATCGGCGCGTTCGCCGCGCTCATCCTGCAGGTTTCCTGGCTGGAGGGCATGCTGTTCGGAGCGATCGTCGGCTCCACCGACGCGGCAGCCGTTTTCGCCGTGCTCGGCAGCAAAAACATCAAAGAGCGGATCTCTTCCCTCCTGGAGGCGGAGTCGGGGACCAATGACCCGATGGCCATGTTTCTGACCGTCTCGCTGATCCAGCTCATTGCGATGCCCGATGACGCCAGCTTCTTCTCACTGGTCTTGTCCCTGCTGTGGGAGATGGGCTTCGGCCTGGTGATGGGGATGCTGCTGGGGAAAGCGTCCGTCTGGGTCATCAACCAGATCAATCTGGACTCCTCCGGCCTGTACCCGGTGCTCTCCCTCGCGCTGGCCATCTTCACCTACGGCAGCACAGCGCTCCTGCACGGAAGCGGCCTTTTGGCGGTGTACGTGATGGCGCTGGTGGTCGGCAACTCCGACCTGACCTACCGCCACTCCATCTTCCGCTTCAACGAAGGCTTTGCCTGGATGATGCAGATCCTGATGTTCATCCTGCTGGGGCTCCTGGTCTTCCCCGATCAACTGCTGGACGTGACGTGGCAGGGGCTGGTGCTGTCCGCGCTGCTCATGTTCGTCGCCCGGCCGGTCGGCGTCTTTGTCAGCACCTGGTTCACCCGCTTCAGCTTCCGGGAAAAGATGTTCATTGCCTGGGCCGGACTGCGGGGGGCCGTTCCCATCGTCCTGGCCACCTACCCGCTGCTGGCCGGACTGGACAAGGGGCAGCTCTTTTTCAACGTGGTGTTTTTCGTCGTCCTGACGTCCGCCTTGATTCAAGGCGGCACCATTTCCCCGCTGGCCAACCGCTGGGGGCTTTCCACCGGTCAAAAGACGGTGGTTCCCCACAGCCTGGAACTGGTTTCCATCGGCAAAACCAATTCGGAGATGATGGAAATCGAACTCAAGGCGGATACGGCGGCGGCGGGACGGGAGATCCAGTCGCTGTCGCTCCCCGACAACACGCTGATCACCGCGGTCATCCGCGATGACAGGCTGATCACGCCGCACGGCTCGACGAGGCTGCAGGCGGGAGACGTCCTGTACGTCTTGTGCGAAAAACCGAAGCGGGAACAGGTAAAGGCGGCCTTGCTGAAAAGCCGGAAGCAGCCGTCCGTCCCGCGAAAAAGCAGTCCCCCCTCGGCGTAAGGGGACTGCTTTGGTTTTCAGCGGCACCGCCACCGCTGTCTTGCCTCGACCACGTCAAAAGCGCCCCTTCAATCCGCTGGCAGCACCGGCTTCTGCTACGAGTAAGGGTGATGCTTTTCGATGTGGTTCAGGTAGTAAGACAATGCCTCAGCAGTCCCGATCGGATATACAATGACATCAGGCTGAATGTGAGGACTGCGTGCAATCAGGCGAGCCCCTTCGTCCATCAGCGTTTGCAGGGTTGCTCTTCTGAAAATTCCTTTCTTTACCTGCTCTTTCTTCATGGTAATCACCCCGGAAACTTCATCTGTTTTCAGGTCTCCGGGTGAAGATATCAATTTTGCCAGATAGATGACAATGTAATAGATTTCCCCTTCCCGGGAACTGCCGCTCGGATGAATCATTTCATAAATGGCCAGTGGTTTGCATTCGTCTGCCATGGTAATGGTCCGAATTTCCTTGTCCCTGGATATGTACACTGGATTTGCAGGTGAACATTGTATGTGCACCTCCGCTCCGATTTCTTCCATCGCTTCTCTTTTTCCGCAAGATGGCAAATCTTCCCCTTGTTCCAGATGTCCCCCAATGCCAGCGTAAAAGAGTTCATTGGAAGTGAACTTGTGTCGCGTTCCAGCCAACACGAATACATAGTCGCCCTGTTCATCCTTTAGCGCAAGCCCAACTCCAATCTCCGCATGGTTGGGTACGTAACGGAATATATCGCCCATACGAACCTCTCCCTTTTTGATTTTCGAAACAAGCCATCCGTTCCTTTTGTAACGTCTCCTTCGTGGAGTGCCTCGGTCCGTACCCCGTCCAGCCGCGCCTGCCGTAAAACCGGGAACCCCGCTGCTGAACCTCAATCAATGGTCCTGGCACTCTCCCTTTCTTTTTCCATAATCACCAGTATATAATAGAAAGTCAACCACAGCGTCAGGAGGGAGAAACCATGAACAATGTATGTGTCTACGCCGGCTCCAATCCGGGCGTCGATGCGGTGTACGCCGAGGCGGCCCGAAAATTGGGCCATGAGATTGCCCGCAGGGGACTGGGGTTGGTCTACGGCGGCTCCAACATGGGGCTGATGGGCTGCACCGCCAACGCCGTGCTGGAATCGGGAGGCAAAGCGATCGGGGTGATGCCGCGCGGATTATTTCGAGGCGAAATGGCACACACGGGATTGAGCCAATTCTACGAAGTAGCCGACATGCACGAGCGGAAAGCGAAAATGGCGGAGCTGTCGGACGCCTTTATCGCTCTCCCCGGCGGCTACGGCACGTGGGAAGAACTGTTTGAAGCCGTCAGTTGGTGCCAGTTGGGCATCCACCAAAAACCGGTGGGCATTCTCAACGTCAACGGGTATTACACACCGCTCCTGCAGATGATTGAGAAAGCCGTGAGCGCCGGGTTCATGCCCGCCTCCCACGCCGACCTGCTCGTCAGCGACAGCGACCCCGCCCGCCTGCTGGACAAACTGACCGACTATCAACGGCCGGAGTTGGCGAACAAGTGGGGGCAAAAGGACGGATAGCAACCGGCCAACCGTCTCCACCATCCTGCCGAACGCGACGGGAACGCAGAAAGCCGAATCCTCTCCAACATGCTCTTTCAGAAAACACTGATTTTGCCGATACATGGGGTGTAGGGAAGGGGACTCACGGCTCCTGAACCGAAGCCCCTCTCCATCGAGGAACACCCTGCCTCTGTGGCAAGCTGTGAAAAGGAGAATGGTACCGATGACGGCAGTAAAGAACATCACGTTTCATTTTTCCGGAGGGGATTCGGTGTCCATCCGGACGACCGAACCGGAAGAGATCGTCCAGATGGTTGCCAACCTGAGCGATGGATGGCTTCAATACGATGACATCGTGATCAACGTGCGAAACATTTCCTATCTGCGAATTACCGACGCCGAGTGATCGCGTACACAAATCCAGCCCCGGCGTCGTGTCCCGGGGCGCCGTTTTGTCTTGACCGCTTGCGGTCACATCCCCAATTGTTCAAGGTTTTCCAACGGTTCCATCTGCGCCGTCCTTTTTCCCGTACAGGCACGCATGGGCAGTCGCCCACATATGGATAGGTGTAAGCATTCCAGACGTGGAGGTGGCAGGCGTGTCCAGCATCTTTGCGGCGCTTTCCCTGTTGTTCAAGGAACTCATGCTGTTTGTGGCCTACGTCAAGAACAACGCGTTTCCCCAGCCGCTGCCCGATACGGAAGAGGAAAAATACCTGAGGCTGATGGCAGAAGGGGACCCGTACGCACGCAACAAGCTGATCGAGCACAACCTGCGGCTCGTGGCCCACATTGTCAAAAAGTTTGAAAACACCGGCGAAGACAGCGAAGACCTGATTTCCATCGGCACGATCGGGCTGATCAAAGCCATCGAGAGCTACCAGGTGGAGAAAGGGACCAAACTGGCGACGTATGCCGCCCGCTGCATTGAAAACGAACTTCTACTGTCAATCGGGATGCATCAGAACGTGTAGACGTCGATGTGATCCTGAAAGACCTTGACCTCGCGAACGACATGGCGAATCAGTTCCCGTTTATCCTCGAACGTAAGCTCATCAGGCGCCTTGGACAAGTAGTAGTGGGCCGCTTCCCGCAGGACATTCCGGTTGTCCCCGCTTTCTTCCATGCGTTTGACCCGATCCTGCCATTCCGCGAGCTGCTGCACCAATCGGTACTCTTTGTCCTTCAATTCACGCAGTTCCTGGCGAATCTCCTCTTCCCCCAGGGCCTCTTCGCCTGAAGCAAACAGCTTCAGCAATCGCTTGCGGCCGACTCTGGTTTTTTCCAACTCTTTTGTCAGCCGGTTGATTTCAGCTTGCTCGAAAGAGGTTTCGTCGCGCTCCTCAACGGCTGCAGCCATTTCCTCCGGATGATCCAGCCAGGATCGGACCGTCTCCCAAATTTCCCTGTCCAGGTCCTCGCACTTCACTCGCCGCCCGCATCCGTGGTGTTTGGCTCCTGCCGTGTTTTTGATGTCTGTGTACTCGTAGACATCCCTCCCCCAATGCTTTGTCTTTCGACCGGTCATCGTGTTTCCGCAGTCCCCGCAGCGAACCAACCCGCTTAACAAATAGGGATGAAGGCGTCTGCCGGCCCATCTTCTCCGGGATTCCTTCAACAATTTTTGCGCATGCACAAATGTGGATTCATCGACGATCGCGGGGCACGGAAGTAAAATCCACTCTTCTTTTGGCCGCTGTCTCATGCGGACCCTCTCCTCGGGCGAACGAAACCTGTTTCCAAGCATCCCCTCTGTATTCCAGCGATTCTGATAAAACTTCCCAATGTACGCTTCATTCATCAGGATCTGACGAACGACTTGCCGGTGCCACACATCCGCTCCGCGTTTCGTTGGCACCCTCTTGTCCGTCAAATACTTGGCAATTCCATTGATGCCCTGCACCAGGTCATTGGGCTGTGTGAAAAGATCGAAGATGAGCCGGATCACCACGGCCTCGTCCTCTTTCACCACCATTTGCTCGGTGGTGGGGTCATAGCCATACCCGTATATTTTAAAATCCCGCAGCACTCGTCCTTGTCGTGCCTTTTCCCTCCGCCCCCGGCTCATCCGCTCATTGATCTTGGCTTTTTCGAACTCCGCGATGGCCCCGCGCATGCTGTAAAACAGCTGCCCTTCCGGTGTTTTGGCGTACTCCCCATTCACGAACACCAGTTCAACCCCGCGTTTGTCAAACTCGTCCGTGATGATCAGCTGGTTCATCAGCTTGCGTGAAAGACGATCCGGGTCCAGACAGATGACTTTTGTAATGAGGCCCTCTTTTACGTCTTGCCGCAGCTTGGTGAGGGCAGGCCGATCCAGAAACTCACCGGATACGTCATCGACGTATTCGACCACCTCACGGGTCCCCGCCTTCTTCCGGCACTCCCTGATTTGGTCGTTGAGGCTGAATCCGCTTTTCGCTTGTTCTTCCGTACTCACCCTGGCGTATATCCCGACCATTCAGCTTCTCCCTCCTGTATTTTCCTAACAAGTACTGATAACAGGCGGAACGGATACTGTCAGCAGAATCTCCAGGTATGAGCTGTACATGCACCGCGCATCCCTCCCTGTCAGAAGGTATGCGTCTACGGCTTGTCAAAAGTAGCGGATTCTCGGATGGATCGGAACATGGATCAGGTGAGCAGTCAGTCCTTCCGAATACGAAAGCTTTGAATGGATTCCCTGCTATCGTTTAAAGGACGAGCGAAACGGCAAAAATGATGGAAAAAAACGTATATGAGGGATGGAATGATTTGTTTTATTGTTAACGGCGTTGCTGGAAACGGCAGGGGTCATAAGGTGTGGAAACATGTAGAGCGGTTGCTTTTGGAAAAACAAATCGATTATTATGTGGTGTTTACGGAAGGGCCAAAACACGCTACGAACATCGCCAGGGAACTGGCGAAACAAAAGAACGCGAACGTCGTGATTGCAATTGGCGGTGACGGTACCCTGCACGAGATAGCCAACGGATTGGCAGGTTCGGAAATTCCCCTTGGCTCTATCCCGGCGGGATCGGGAAACGATTTTGCCAGAGGATTGCAAATTCCAAAGCACAGCGAACAAGCGCTGGAGAAAGCATTGTCCGGACAAAAACGAAAAATTGACATCGCCCACATCAACCATGAAGTCTTTATCAATGTCGCGGGGATCGGATTTGACGCTCAAGTGGCGAAAGTGACCAACCAAGCAAAATACAAAAAATGGCTGAATCGCTTAGGATTGGGAGCTTTCTGTTATGTCTTCAGTTTTTTCAAGGTTTTGTTCCGTTACCAACCCACGGAAGTACGCCTGGTCATTGATGAACGTGAGCAAACCTTCACAGATGTGTGGCTTGTCGCAGTCGCCAATACCCAGTTCTATGGAGGCGGCATGATCATATGTCCGCAGGCCCAATATGATGATGGTCTGCTTCACTTATGCATCGTTCACGGGATTTCCCGTTGGAAGCTGGTAACCTTGCTTCCCCGCGTCTTCTTCGGCACGCATATCTATGACGATGCTGTGACGATCTTAACCGGGCGAAGGATCAAGATTATGTCGTCGACTCCGTTGACGGCTCACGGTGACGGTGAGATTCTCGGTGAACCCCCACTGGAACTGGCCATCAAACAAGAGGGACTTTACATTGTGTAATCGTGAGGGAGTACATGTACAACAAAAAGATCCTCATCCTGTCGGAAGCATTCGGTACCGGTCATACCAAAGCGGCCGAAGCACTGGCAGAGAACATTTCTCTGCTCGCCCCTGCTGTACGTACACAAATTGTCGAGGCAGGCCACCCTATCTCCACTACTCTTATGTTCCGTCTTTACGTGCAGCTCATCACTACATACCCTTCTGCGTTGAGAAAACTATATGAGAAGAAACAAAGCCAGCCAGTTTCCAAACGGCTTCAATATGTCATTTACCAGATGTTTCACCGTAAAGTGAAAGATCTGCTTGACCAAGAGAAGCCACACTTGGTTGTCTGCACTCACCCCTTTACCAGTTCGTCGATGTCGAGATTAAAAAGGATCGGCTACCCTTTCAAATTGTGTACGGTCATTACCGATTTTCACGCTCATGGAGTATGGGTTCAGCCGGAGGTGGATCTCTACTTGGTTTCAAGTGATGCGGTACAACAAGAATTAGTCGATATGGGCGTAAACAAGAGCAGGATCCGCATCACCGGCATCCCAACAAAAGCGACTTTTTGGTCCAAACATGACAAACAGGAAGTGCGGCGGAAATTACAATTGAAGGACATGCCTACCGTGATGGTGATGGGCGGAGGATACGGGTTGGGAGGTATCGGGCGACTTGCCCACACGCTGGCGAAGTGGAAAGAATCGCTGCAGCTCATCATCTGCGCCGGACACAATGAAACACTGAAACAGGCCTTATCCGAACACGCAAGCTTCCATCATCCCCATATACGGGTATTGGGATTTGTCGATACCATCGATCAATGGATGGACGCTTCCGATTTACTGATTACCAAACCGGGTGGATTAACCTGTTTCGAGGCCTTGTCCAAGGGCATTCCCATGCTGTTGTTTCAGCCGATTCCCGGACATGAAGAACAAAATTGCGATTTTTTAATATCAAACCAGTTGGCCGTACGGATCGACAGCGAAAACGAGGTGGACGACTGGATCCATACACTGCTCTTTTGCCCGCGAGAGATGGAACTGTTTCAAGAAAGAATGAAACGGTATACACAAAAAATAGATCCGCTGGATAGTGCGGCATCGATTATGCAATTGCTCCTTCCAAAGGATTTCGACTGAACAAAAAGGTTTCCCCCCATGAATAAGCCGCCTTCTATAGCCTTCGACGGTTCGGTTTGAAAGAATGCGACGGTGGTTAATCTAGATGTGGCAAATATTTCCTGGGGGGATTTCAATGAATACACAGTGCTACATGAGCGGCTACTATACAGGAACACAGGGAGCTAATCTATACTTTCAAGGCTGGCTCCCGACCGAAATTCGGGCGCTGATGATTTTGCTTCATGGTTCCGGAGAACATTCGGGTTTTTATTCCCACATAGGCGAGGAGTGTTTGCGCCGTCACGTTGGGTTGATTGCTCCCGATCTGAGGGGGTTCGGCAAATCCGACGGAGCCCGCGGCCATGTCAATCGCTTTCAGGAGTACCTGGATGATTTGGAAACTCTCGTTAGGCGGTTACAAAAACAATACCCGGATGCACCGCTCTTCCTGCTCGGTCACAGCTTAGGGGGATTAATCGCCATTCGTTATGTGCAAGAATACACGCATCCGGTAAAAGGAGCCATCTTGTCGTCACCTGTACTCGGGATCCGGATTCGCCTGCCTTATCCCCTGAAAACAGTAACCCAATGGATTTCCTGGCTTGCGCCCAATCTGCCGGTTGACCCGTTCAAGTGGAACTGGTTAAAACCGATTTTGCTGGACGATCCGTCTGACACCTCATTTGACCCTCTGTTTACAACCCAATACACCCCTCGCTGGTTCAGTGAGTTGCTGCAAAATGGGGCACACGCTTTGTCGCAGGCCGCAAAGTGCAACGTGCCATTGTTGTGTCTCTGCGGTCAACATGACCCGTTGATTGATCTGGGAGCCGTTCAGCGATTTTTTCAATCAATTTCCAGCGAAGACAAAGTACACGTGGTATTTTCGGAAGGAAGACACAGACCGCTGCAAGAACATTGCAGGAACGAAGCCCTAAACAATGTGTTTCAATGGATAACTGCCCGCCTGTAACGGTCAAAACAATCCCATGGGAAGCACCTCCTCCCCATGGGTTCTTTGCTTACGTCATTGGGACTTGTCGAATAATGCGGCCCTCGATACGCTGAAAGATGTCTTCCAAAGAGCGTCCGGTAATCGTTACACCGTGGTTTTTCAAACCGATGATCGCCCTGGACGGATCGTCTGATTGGCGTATCAAGTCTGACACGGATTTCGCTAATTCCCAGGTGCCGCAGGGGTAATTGATCTCGGTCGAAGATATGCCTTCCATCCAGGCGTGAACATGAACAATCGCCTGTACATCAGGATGGCGTGTGTAAATCATCCAATGCTCGATCGCGTCGACAGACACCCGCCGGGGTTCGATGTTCGGCGGCACGTTGAGAATCATCGCATTTCGTTCCTCGCTGTAACCCTCGACGAGCAGGATGTCCCGTCCGATCACCCGCATGTCGCCCTTGTTTACCCCGCTGGCACTCATCCAGAATCGCTGTCTGTCTTTGCGCGCGCTGAGATTGCCGTAACTCAACCCGCCAATCCCGAACAGTCTCTTCAAATGCCGCAAATCTTGCTGTGTAAGCAGTTCTTCCAAGGGAAACGGTGCCGGCAAAAGATTCAGCCCGTCCAATTTTTTCCCCGCCTCCGCCAATTGTGCGGTTATGGTATCGCCGTTCCACAGTTCTTCAGGCAAATCGCGGTAAAATTCGTTGTTGATCACCAAGCGCGAGGAAACAATCGGAATGAGCTTTTCCGAGACACGACGAAAAAACGCCTGATCATTTCCCTTCTCGTAACGGACAGAGTAGCATCCACGTTCAGGAGTAATGAAATAAAGGTCAAACGTTTCCCCTGCATTCACCACGTACAGCAACAGGTTTGACAGCGTTCGAATCAGGATCGGGTACCCTTCTTTCAAGATGTCTTCGGGAACCCGATCTGTCTCTGCAATCGCGACACAAAAAGTAGCTTGTGCTTTCCGGCGGAACGGTTTCATGTTAGCGGGATGTAAAAAATTGAACACAACGCGTATGTTCTCAACCTGGTCCGCAGGTTCGTTGCAAAAGTGGAATCCGTTGGCGACCAGCTCCGCTGTGATCCCATTGGCAAACCATTGCCCATGCTGACTGTTCGTTTCACCAAGCAAGCAAAATTTCATCCGTATCCCTTCTCTCGCTTTTCCTCATTGACAGGATCAAAACGCTTACGGCTCAAAAACAACTTTTACCGCTTTGGTCTTTCGCTTGCCGGCAGCGGTGGCAAGCGCATCGCGGTATTGATCCAACGGGAAGCGATGGGTTACCAAAGCAGTCAGGTCTGCTTTTCCGGACCGGAGCAAGTCGATTGCCACGTCGTAGGTCCGGCGGCGCTCCCCGCGATATTCTTCCGTGCTGCACGCAAAACTGCCCTTTACTTCCAGTTCATTCAACCAGATCGGTGTCCAATCCACTTTTCGGGGAATGCTTGCAACGCCGAGCAGGTTCACTTTCCCTTTGCTTTTGGCGAAGCGCAGCGCGTCGTTAATGCTTTGATCCCTGCCGACACACTCGTAGACGACGTCTGCACCCCCTTGTATCACTGGACTGCCGAAAATCGGCTTGAGTACCTTTGCACCGAGAATGTCGGCCAATTGCCGATCCCAATCAGCACCGGAATTCAGCAGGACTTCATCCGCTCCGTATTGGACTGCCAATTCCGCCTGAAACGGATGCTTCGCCAAGACGACGACGCGCGCCTCGATTCCAAGCGTTCGGAGGGCTATCAGCACACAAATGCCGATCACCCCCGCGCCGACAATCAGAACGGTTTGACCTTTTTGCGGCGGGTCGCGCATGATGCCGTGCAAGGCTGTGGCAAACGGATCGATCATCACCGCATTCACATCACTTACTTCCGCAGGCAGCCTGAGAATCTGACTGCGGTGAGCGACCAAGCGGGAACTCCAGCCTCCCCCTGTATCCCGGCAGGCTCCGATAAGCAGCCCCGGTGAGACAATACCCGCGGTCATTCGCTCACACAGGCTCAAATCCCCCCGACGACAGGCTGGACAAGGTTCGCGGAAGCCTCTTGCTTCGCATGACAAGATGGGATCGACTACCACCCGCTCACCTACCGAAAGACCTTGTGCCTCGCTCCCTACTTCTTCAATTACGCCAACGATTTCATGACCGATGGTAAAGGGAAAGGAAGCGAAGGGAGAAGTGGCCGGGCTGTCATGGAGAAAAATCAGGTTGAGATCGCTGCCGCAGATGCCGCAGTACGTTACGCGTACTTTCACCCATTCTTGATTAGGAAAAGACGGCTCCTCTACGTCACGGTAGGAGAGACATGACATGGGTCCGAAAAATACGGATGGAAAAAACCGTCCGATTGCTTTACTAACCGTGTAATGCAGGATGGTGGGATCGAATTGGATTGCTTTCAAAATTGAAAATGTCCCTCCCTGTAGAAGATTGTCCATGGTAATGTGTATTTTGAATTCCAACCAGTTATGTATGGTCCATGACTTTTTTGGCCTGACAGCACCGGATTGATCCCATCGCAAGAAAAATCCCCCGCCGCAGCGAGGGAAGTGTTGAAAGTGGAACAGTTGAATGATTTTTAAAAAAGGACAAATTTTCAAAAAATAAATATTGATTTTCTCTTTTACTGAATACTATCATAAGAGTAACAATTTCGAAATGAATGTTCCGAAATACGGAACGACGCATTGCGAGGAGATCCTGATGACTGCGCAACATTTCTGGACAACCGATGGACTTTTCTACTCGCATGAGGGAAGGAGCGCCCCGGCGGGCCTGCGTTCGCGGATTAGCCGCAGCCGTCGGATTAACCTCCATCGGCGGACACGCGCAGATGGTTCGTCCGCTTGTCGCTCCCATGGCAGAAGGGGCTGCAGAAGCAAAATACGGCAAATTGCCGGACAACGTTCGCGATGAAATCCGTGCCCATGCCGCCGCTGCTGACAACATCGGGGTATTTTTCGGTGAAGACGTTTTTATCGCCATCGGGGCAATCTTGTTGATGAAAGGCTTCTTTGATCAAAACAACATTCCTTCCGATCCGCTGCACATGGCGTTGTGGGCGATTCCGACCGCTGTTGCCGCCTTGATCGTCCACTGTATTCGTCTGTATCTGCTGGATCGTTCTCTTCAGAAGCGTCTTGGTTCCGCCAGCAGCCATGCGGCGATCGGAAAGGAGGAATAATCGATGCTGCTGTCCATCGAAGCCGTCTATATCTTTTTGGGAATAATCGTCGTGTTGGGCAGTTTGTTTACCTTCGCTGACCGGAAAAATCCGCGGCGCCTCACATCCGGACTGTTTTATTTCCTCTACGGGACTTCCCTGCTGCTCGGCAGTGTGATCCCGCCGTTTTACATGGGACTGCTCGTGCTGGTGATGGTTGCCATCGTGGGAGCAGGCGGTTTGAAACCCGGCAGCCACGGGGAAGCAACTCCGGAAGAGAAAATGCAAAATCGCAACCGCTTGAAGAATCTTCTGTTCATTCCTGCTTTATTGATCCCGGTCATCACCGTGATTGGCACGACAGGGTTCAAAGGCGTAAAAATCGGTGACCTGTTTATCTTTGACCAAAAGAACATCACCCTCGTGTCACTTGGCGTGGCAACGCTGATCGCACTGCTTGCAGGTCTGTGGATGACCAAATCTGCACCTGTTGTCGCTGTAAAGGAATCGCGAAGGTTGTTGGAAGCCATCGGCTGGGCCTCCCTCCTGCCGCAGATGCTGGCAACGTTGGGGACGATCTTTACCAGCGCCGGGGTTGGCACTGTTGTTTCTGATTTGGTGGGAAAAATCATTCCTACCCATTCCCTGTTCTGGGTCGTCTTTGCTTACTGTATCGGTATGGCTTTGTTTACGATGGTGATGGGGAATGCGTTTGCCGCTTTCCCGGTGATGACGGCGGGAATCGCTGTCCCGCTGTTGATCAAGCAATTTGGTGTGGATGCCAACCATCTGGCGGCCATCGGGATGTTTGCCGGTTACTGCGGCACCCTGATGACTCCGATGGCAGCCAACTTCAACATTGTGCCTGCCGCCCTGCTTGACTTGAAAGATAAAAACCACGTCATTCGTGTGCAGGTTCCCACTGCGTTGATTATCCTGGCGTTTAACATCGTCCTGATGTATGTCCTCTCCCTGTGAGCGGACGCATGCAGACGAAGACTGCCGCCGATGAAAAGTCGGCGGCAGCCCGTTGTGCTTCATCCATTTTGATTGGCTGGGGAGGATCAAGGGGGCTCATGATACAAAACAAGAACAAGACGATTGTCAAATCGATGGAAGTGCTGAATCTTTTTCTCCAGCACGCAAAACTAAGCCTCAACGACATGGTAGAGCTGTCGGGCATGCCCAAAACGTCCATTCATCGCATGGCAGGGTCGCTGGAAGAGATGGGGCTCCTGCAGAAAAACGCAGACGGCAGCTATTCGCTGGGCCTGACATTCCTGCAGTTCGGCCAGTTGGTGGCCGAGCGATTGGATATCCGCCAAATCGCGTTACCGGTGATGAAAACCTTGCGGGATCAGGTGGACGAGGCCGTCAATCTGATCATTCGAGACGGGGACCAGGCGATGTATATTGAAAAATTGGACACGCTGCATCCGGTCCGGCTTTACACGAAAATTGGCAGGAGATCCCCCCTCTACGCGGGAGCCTGTTCCCGAATCATCCTCGCCTATCTGGACGAACAGGAACGCGAACAGTATATAAACGCGATCACGCTGGTTCCATATGCATCCGGAACCATTACGGACAAGCAGCGGCTCAGGGAAGTCCTCGCCGAAGCGCGGAAAAACGGCTATACCGTCAGCTATTCGGAACTGGAGGAAAACACCGCTTCGGTGGCTGCGCCAATCTTTGATCATCACGGCCGCATCTGCGCCGGATTAAGCATTGCCGGTCCGGATGTTCGATTCGGCGACGAGCGGTTACCAGAGTTAATCCATGTGCTGCAGGAGGCTGTCAAACGGATTTCATTCGAGCTCGGCTGGCGAGAGAATGGGACTCAGTGGAGATAAGACGGAGGAGATACGATGAAAAACGTTCTCGTAACGGGATTTGATCCGTTTGGCGGAGAATCCGTCAATCCGACGTTGGAAGCGGTCAAATGCCTGGCCCATCTGAAAACCGAAACGTATGCAGTCGAGGTCAGGGAAATGCCTACCGTATTCGGCAAGGCGCTTGACTGCTTGTACGCTGCGATCGAACAGGTCAAGCCCGATCTTGTCATTTGCGTCGGTCAGGCAGGCGGACGACCCCAAATGACCGTCGAACGGGTGGCGATCAATGTGAATGATGCGCGCATCCCCGATAACGAAGGAAACCAACCGATTGATACGCCGGTTGTACCCGGCGGGCCTGTTGGATACTGGTCTACCCTTCCGATCAAGGCAATCGTACAAGAGTTGAATCGGCAGGGAGTACCGGCCGCCGTATCCCATACAGCCGGAACGTTCGTGTGCAATCATGTTTTCTACGGATTGATGCATTACATCGCCGAATCAAAAGCCGCCATTCGGGGCGGATTCATTCATATCCCCTATCTTCCGGAACAGGCTGCCCGCCAGCCGGGGCAGCCCAGCATGGCGTTGGAAACCATTGTGAAAGGGCTAAAGATCGCGATTGATGTCGCAGTCGAACTCGAAGAAGATATCGTGACAATGGGCGGACAAATCAGTTAAGGAGGATTTCCATGTCGATGTCTGGCACTGTTTCAAAGCCGATGATGCTTATCGAAAAAATCAGTTCGTTTGCAGGGAAAACGTTTACGGTATGGGTCATTCTCGTTTCGGTGATTGCCTATCTGTTCCCCGACCATTTCAAGTGGATTGGGGGCTATGTCGTTCCCTTGTTGGGAATCGTCATGTTCGGGATGGGACTTACATTGTCCGCAGCCGATTTTGCAGAAGTATTTCGTCGGCCAAAGGATGTGGCGATCGGCGTGGTGTGTCACTACGTCATCATGCCGGGATTGGCCTTCCTCTTGGCATGGGGATTGGACCTGCCGCCGGAAGTGGCTGTTGGCGTCATCCTGGTGGGATGCTGTCCGAGTGGAACGGCATCGAATGTCATGGTGTTTCTGGCAAGAGGGGATGTTGCCCTCGCTGTGGCGATCGCATCGGTTTCAACGATTCTCGCACCCATTGTGACTCCTCTGCTTATCCTGCTGCTTGCCAGCAAGTGGGTTGACATCAACATGTGGTCATTGTTTGCGTCCATTATTCAAGTGGTGATCATTCCGCTGGCTCTCGGGTTTGTCATCAAGAAGTTCTTTGGCAAACAGGCGGAAGCGAGTGCAAAGGCGCTGCCGCTCGTCTCCACCATCGCGATCGTCATGATCGTAGCAGGTGTTGTGGCAGGCAGTCAGGCCAAGCTGGCCTCCACCGGCCCGCTGATTTTTGCTGTTGTGATCCTGCATAATGTGCTGGGCTTTTTGCTGGGCTTTTACCTCGCCCGTCTGTTCGGAATGGATTTGGCAAAACAAAAGGCGGTGGCCATGGAAGTCGGGATGCAGAATTCCGGATTGGGCGTGGCGATCGCAACGGCGAATTTCTCGCCATTGGCCGCTGTACCCAGTGCGATTTTCAGCGTGTGGCACAATATATCGGGCTCGATTCTCGCCACGATTTTCAGCCGCATGAGAGACAAGAACGAACGAACGTCGGGGGCCGCTCAGCAGGCAGGTATCCCCAATCCGTAACTGCCGTACCCGCCACCGGCACAGACGAGTGCGCCGTCCCCGCTGCCGCCGAACGCCAGCCCGTTCGGCACTGGGGACGACGCCCCCCCTCCTCCCACTCATTGCACGATCTGGATTCCTTTCATTGTGAAACGGCTGACAGGCCTCGTACGATCACTTATCCTCTACGTGATCATTCAGTCGTGCTGCCTCCCCCATCAGAAGCATCTAATATTTTTCCCTAAGGAAACTTTTTTTCTCTCGTAAAATAGTGTTGCTCATTGTCATTTTTTTGTGTAGAATTTGCCTCAAGGAAACAATTGTGACTAAAGAGAAAAAAATTGAGGAGGACAAACAATGGCAGATGCATATGTTTTCCGCATAAGAAACGGGCTGTTTGCAGGCATGCTGTCGCTTGCCGTGCTGCTCGCCGGCTGCGGTGCTGCCCAGACGGCGGAAGCGCCCGATGGCAAATGGAAGGTGACGGCCACTACCGGGATGGTTGCCGATATCGTCAAACAGGTCGGAGGCGACCACGTGGAAGTGACGCAGTTGATGAGCGCTGGAGTCGACCCTCACCTGTACAAAGCGTCCGAGGGGGATATCAAACGGATTGAAGACGCCGACCTGATCTTCTACTCCGGTCTGCACCTGGAAGGAAAAATGGTGGAAATCTTTGAAAAAATGAGCAAGAAAAAGCCGGTGAAAGCCGTCACGGCCGGATTGAGCAAGGAGCAGCTGCTGGCCGACCCGGCGGCACCGGAAAACCCCGACCCGCACGTCTGGTTTGACGTGTCGCTGTGGATGAAAGCGGTGGAACAGGTCCGGGATAATTTGTCTGCTTTTGACCAAGCCCATAAAGAGGTGTACGCGGCCAACGCCGAAAAGTACCTGGCGGAGCTGAAACAGCTTGACGACTACGCCCGTACGGAGCTCGCCTCCATTCCTAAAGAACGTCGTGTTCTGGTGACGGCCCATGACGCGTTTCAATACTTCGGCCGCGCCTACGACGTGGAAGTGATGGGCCTGCAGGGAATCAGCACGGCGGCGGAATACGGGCTGAAAGACGTGCAAACGCTCGTCGACACGCTGGTTTCCCGCAAGATCAAAGCAGTATTTGTCGAGTCGTCGGTGCCGAAGCGCTCCATTGAAGCGGTTGTGCAAGGAGCGGCGGCGAAAAACCACACGGTCACGATCGGCGGGGAGCTGTTCTCGGATGCGATGGGTGAGCTCGGCACGCCCGAAGGCAGCTACATCGGCATGGTGAAACACAATGTGGACACGATCGTGAACGCCTTAAAATAATCCGCGAAAGGAGGAGAACGACGATGGCGCCTACCATTACCACAGCGCCTTTGACTGTCCGGGATTTGACTGTCGCCTACCAGAAGAAACCGGTGCTGCGCAATGTTTCCGTGGAGGTGCCGGAAGGAAAGCTGATTGGCATCATCGGCCCCAACGGTGCGGGAAAATCCACCTTCATCAAGGCGGTACAGGGGTTGGTGCCGATTGCGTCCGGCCAGGTCGAGATCTACGGCAAGACGTACAAGCAGCAGCGGAAGCTGGTCGGCTACGTGCCGCAGCGGGAATCGGTCGATTGGGACTTTCCCGCCGATGCGCTGGATGTCGTCCTGATGGGCCGGTACGGTCGGCTTGGCTGGTTCCGCCGCCCCGGCAGGGAAGACCGGGCATTTGCCTTGGAATGTCTGCGCAAAGTTGGCATGGCCGACTACGCTTCGCGGCAGATCAGCCAGTTGTCCGGCGGTCAGCAGCAGCGCGTGTTCCTCGCTCGTGCGCTGGCCCAGGAAGCGCAGCTCTACTTTATGGATGAACCGTTTGCCGGTGTGGACGCCGCTACGGAAAAGGCGATCATCCATCTGCTGAATGAACTGAAACAGCAGAAAAAAACCGTTCTCGTCGTCCATCACGACCTTCAGACGGTGGAAGAATACTTTGACTGGGTGATTCTGCTGAACCGCCGGGTGATTGCCGCGGGCCCCACCGCCGAGACGTTTACGGCGGAAAACCTGCAAAAAACGTACGGCGGACGGCTTCACGTGCTGGGCGGCCAACTGCTCGTTTCCTCTCAGTCGGTCAACGACGAGGAGGACGAACGATGAACCTGTGGCTCGCTCTGCAAGACCCCAATACGCAGTGGGTGCTGGCCGGGTGCATCCTGCTGGGAATCAGCAGCGGCGTGCTTGGCTGCTTCGCCTTTTTGCGCGGTCGTTCGCTGATGGGCGACGCCCTGGCTCACGCCGCACTGCCGGGGGTGTGTCTGGTCTACCTTCTCACCGGCTCCAAATCGATCGGGCTGTTTCTCATCGGCGCGGGTGCGGCCGGACTGTTGGCCACTTACTGCATCACGTCCATCTCCCGCCATTCGCGGATCAAGGAAGATACCGCGCTCGCGCTGACGCTCTCCGTCTTTTTCGGGATCGGGATCGTGCTGCTCACCTACATCCAGCACAGCGCGAGCGGCAATCAAAGCGGACTGGACAAATTTCTGTTCGGCCAGGCCGCTTCCCTCGTTTCCAGCGATGTCACGACCATGATGATCGTGTCAGGCGCCTTGATCCTGCTGACGATTCTCTTGTTCAAGGAATTTACCCTGCTCTCGTTTGACGCGGGGTTCGGACGTGGTCTCGGGTTTCCCATGGGCTTCCTGGACGCGCTGTTGATGCTGATGCTGTTGATGACCGTGGTCATCGGTTTGCAGGCCGTCGGCGTGGTGCTGGTCGCCGCCATGTTGATCGCCCCTGCCGTCACGGCCCGCTACTGGACGGATAAACTGAGTGTCATGGCAGTGCTGTCCGGACTGTTCGGCGCCTTCAGCGGCGCGTTGGGCACGCTGCTCAGCACCCAATTGGAAAATTTGCCTACCGGCCCTACCATCGTGTTGGCTGCTACCTGCTTCTTTGTCATCTCGCTGCTCGTTTCTCCCCGCCGGGGGGTACTTGTCCGGCTGATCCGCTTCCTGCGCCTGCGCAGCAAAGTGCTTCACGAAGACGTAATGCAGGCCCTGTACGAACGGATGGAGGAACCACATCACCTCCAAGCGGGCAGCCTGACCTTCGGCATCGAAGAGCACGAGTTGGCCGAGAAAAGCGGAAAAAGCACTGCTGCGGTCCGAAAAGCTTTGCGCGGGCTGCGCCGGCAGGGATATGTACGGGCCGTAGATGAGGCATCCGGACATCGGCGTTGGACGTTTACCCCGGAAGGACTGAAAAAAGCCCATGGACTGGTGCTCAATCAACGGCTGTGGGACGTGTATCACATGAACGAGGACAGGTATGCTTCCCAGCACATCGATGTAAACCGGGAAGAACTGGCGTCGCAGTTGTCTGATGAGACGCTTGCACAGATGTTGGAGCAGCTCCATGCGTACAATTTGACGCCCAAGCTGAACCAGCACGTGCCCGCCGCGAGTCAGCTTCACCCCACCAACCGAGGAGGTCTGTCGGTATGAACAGCTTCTGGATCATGTTGACAGGGGCGCTTGTGGCCGCCTCCTGCGGGTTCCTCGGCTGCTTTCTCATCCTGCGGCGCATGGCGATGCTGGGCGATGCGATCAGCCATGCCATTTTGCCGGGGATTGTGATCGCCTTTCTGTTCAGCGGCAGCCGGGAAACGCTGCCGATGCTGATCGGCGCTGCCGTGGTCGGCCTGCTGACCGTCTTTTTCGTTCAACTTCTGCACCAAAGCGGAGTGAAATCGGACGCGGCCATCGGGGTCACATTCACCGCCCTTTTCTCCGTGGGAGTTGTGCTGATCTCGCTGTACGCCCAGCAGGTAGACCTGGACCTCGACTGCGTCTTGTACGGCGAAATTGCTTACGTTCCCTGGGACACGTGGGAGTGGGGCGGCATGGACATGGGACCGCGCGCCGTCTGGGCGGTGGGTGGCGTGTTTCTGATCAGCCTCCTGGTCGTCGGTCTCTTTTTCAAACAGTTCAAACTGTGCAGCTTTGACCCCGCCATGGCAGCCGCCGTAGGCATTCCCGTCGTGCTGTTCCACTATCTCTTGATGACGCTGGTCTCGCTCACGACGGTCGCTTCCTTTGAAAGCGTCGGAGCGATTCTGGTTGTCGCCATGCTCGTCGTTCCCGGCGCTACCGCTTATCTGCTGACCGACCGCCTGCACGTGATGCTGTTCATCAGCATGGGTATCGGCGTGCTTTGCTCGGTATTCGGTTATATGCTCGCGTCCTGGCTGGACAGTTCGATTGCCGGGGCCATGACCGCCGTATCCGGCGTATTGTTCCTGCTGGCCTTTCTCTTCTCACCGCGTCACGGTGTGGTTGCGAAAGCGATCGCGCAGCGACGGGTACGCGTCCAAAACCGACAAACAAATCCCGCCTCCCATTAAGGCGGGATCCGAACGGAGCGGCATCTGGCGCTGCGTTCGCCTGGTTTCCCCCAAACAATCAGGGATCAGAAAAAGGAGCGTGACAAACGCTCCTTTGCTCGTGCCAGGCATCAAGCCATACTTTTGACTGTAGAATCGAAATTCTGATGCATCTGCGCAGCTTGAAAAAAACAAAAAAGGACGTGTCGCTGCACGACCCCATCGGAACCGACAAGGAAGGGAACGAAATCACCCTGATTGACGTGCTGGGCACGGAGATTGACGAAGTGGTGGACACGGTGCAGCTCAAGCTGGAGTCAAACAAGATCTACCAGCACATTCACATCCTCGACGAGCGGGAAAAAGAAGTGATCATCGGCCGGTTCGGGCTGGACCAGGACAAAGAGAAGACCCAGCGGGAAATCGCCCGCGAGCTGGGCATCTCCCGCTCGTACGTGTCGCGGATCGAGAAGCGGGCCCTGATGAAGCTGTTCAACGAGTTTTACCGAACGAAGCAGGCGCAGGGGAGATAACAGGACGCGGAGTGGGACTGAGCGTTGCTTCCGATCGGGTTTTGCAGAATGAAAAAGGCTGCCTGTGTTCAGGCAGCCTTTTGGCGTGTCGTGAGCCGATGCGGCGGTTCGGTTTTGATTAAAAATCGTAGTTGCCGGCGTTTTCCTTGGTGAAGTCGCTCGGCGGTCCCATGATGACGGTTTTGCCGTCTGCCTTCACTTCGATCTTACCGACGTTCTCCACCTCTTGGCCGTCGGTCGGCTTCTTGCCTTCCGCCAGGTCTTTGGCCAGGGTGACGGTCAAGTAACCCAGCTTCACCGGGTCCCACAGCGTCGCCGTATCGAGCGATCCGTCTTCCAGGAACGGCTTGGAGTCCTTCGGTAGCGCCACGCCCACGAGCGACACCTTGTCCTGCAGGCCTTTTTCCTGGATCGCCTGGGCCGCACCGAGCGGCGCCACCGTGGAGTAGGCCAGGATGCCGTTCAGGTCGGGGTTGGCCTTCAGCAGGTCCAGCGTCTTCTGGTAGGCCACCTGCTGTTTCTCGTCCGTGCCGATCTTGTCTCCGATGATCTGCAGGTTGGGGTACTTCTCGGCAATCTGCTTCTTCGACCAGTCGATCCAGGTGTTCAGGTTTTGCGCCGACAGGCCGCCCGTCACGATGGCCACTTTTCCGCTGTCGGTGCCCATCGCCTGGACGAGCAGGTCAACCATGTGGCGTCCGTACACTTCGTCGTCGATTTGATGGACGGACAGCTCAACCACCGAGGGGTCGGCCGGCGTGTCCCAGTCCATCACCTTGATGCCTTGATCCTTCGCCTTTTTCAGCACCGGCGTCAGCGCGGCCGCATCGTTCGGCGCGACGGCGATCACGTCCACCTTTTTGGAGATCAGGTCCTCGATCACCTTCACCTGCTGCGCGGCGTCCGGTTGGGTCGGGCCGGTGTAGATCAGCTCAACGCCCAGTTTGTCGGCAGCCTGCTTCGCCCCTTTTTCGGACGCGTTGAAGTACGGGATGCCGACCAGTTTGGGAACGACGGCGATCGTCAGCTTGCCGTCGCTTTTGCCCCCTGCCGCGCCATCAGCCGGAGCGGCCGTGTTTTTCTGTACGGCACAGCCCGTCATCAGGCCCAGTGCCAGCAAAACGGAGACGGAAACAGACAGCATTTTGTTCATCTTTTTCATCGAAACTCCCCCTGTGTCAGTTGATCAGACATTGGTCTTGGACAAAAGCGGAAAGAAGCGGGTGACATCGTCGGTCCGTCAGCATCCCTCCCTTCACGCGGTCTGGCTTTGCTTGCGCTTCGCCGAGACATAGTTGATCAGCAGGACGCCAATCAGGATGGTGCCCATCAGCATGTCGATGACCATGCTGGAGACGCCCAGCAGATTCAGCCCGTTGGAGATGATCTGGAAAATCCCCACGGCCAGCACGACTCCGATCACTTTGCCGTACCCGCCGGAGATGCTGGTGCCGCCCAGGACGGCGACGGCGATGCTTTGCAGCAGGTACGAGCTGCCGATGTCCACCTTGGCCGAATTGTAGCGGCTGGTCATGATGATGGCCGCCACCGCCGCCATCAACGCGGCGAACAGGTAGACCCACAGGACGACCCGGGTCGTGTTGATCCCGGAAAACAGCGTCGCCGTCGGGTTGTTGCCGAACATGTAGACGCTGCGGCCCCACGCCGTCTTGTTCAGCAGAATGGACAGGATCACGGCAATCGCCGCAAAGATCAGGATCGGAATCGGAACGACTCCCAAGAGGCCGTTGCCGATCAGCGAATAGCTCTCCGGAAAGCCGGAAATGCTGTTGCCCTTTGTCAGCAGCAGGACAATCCCCTCAAACAGGGTCATCGTGCCCAGCGTGACCAGGATGGGGGAAACGCCGACGACGGCGATGAAAAACCCGTTGAGAAGACCGCCGGCCAGCGCGGTGGCGACGCCCGCCAGGATCGACACCGGCACGGAATACCCGTTGGTCAGCAGCGTGGCCACGATCACGCCGGCCAGCGCCGCCAGGAAGGTGATCGACAAATCGATCCCGGCCGTCAGCAGCACGACCATCATCCCCAGCGACAAAATTCCCAGTTCGGGGAGCTGAAACAGCATGTTGATCAGGTTGTACGCGTCAAAAAACCCCGGGACAAACAGCGTCATCAAGAGAAACAGTCCCGCAAACACGTAGCCGAGAATCCATTCTTTCGAGAGAAAATTCATGTCCTCACCCCGCTCCTACGCCTCGATCTCGATTTTCGCCCGGTTGGCTTCCTCGCGCTTCCGCTTGATCACGTCATAGGTGACGGCGATCAAAATAATCGCGCCGGTCACGATATCCTGCCAGAAGGTATCGACATGGGCGAGGATCAGGCCGTTCTGCATCACGCCGAGCAGCAGCACACCCAGGATCGTCCCCGGGATGGAACCGTAGCCGCCCATGATGTTGGCCCCGCCCAGGACAACGGCGGCGATTACGGTCAGCTCGAAGCCGTTGAACCCGTTCGGGTCCACCCCTTTGGTGTACGCGGTCTGCACGATTGCGGCAATGCCCGCGAGGCAGCCCATGTATGCGTATACAAACAACTGCACGGACTGCAGGTGAATCCCCGCCCGCATCGCGGAAACCGGATTCCCGCCCATCGCCACTACCGAGCGGCCGATGACGGTGTGGTTCAGCAGAAACCAGGTAAACAGCGCGACCGCAAAAAAGATGAGGATGAGAACCGATACCCCGAGGGGTTTCCATTGGGCGAAGCGAAGAAACGCTTCCGGCAGATCGCTGCTGTTCATGTACGCCCCGTTTGTGACGTACAGCGTGGCCCCGGCCAAGATGCTTTTGGTGCCCAGCGTGGCCACGATCGGCGGTATCTTTGTTTTGGCGACGAGCAGCCCGTTTACCAGGCCGAGCAGCGCTCCCACGAGCGGCGCGGCGAGAAAAATGGCGACCAGGCTCCATCCGCTGTCGTGCAGCGAGACGGCCAATTTGCCGATGATGACGGTGATGGCGGCCGTCACCGCGGCGACGGAGACGTCAATCCCGCCGGTGATGATCACCAGCGTCATCCCGATCGCGAGGATGCCCAGCACGGCGTTGCCCTTCAAGATGTCGAGGATGTTGTCCCCCGTCAAAAAGACGGGACTGGTGACGGCCAGCGCCGCGGACAGCAGCAGCAGGATGACTCCGATTCCAAGCTCGCTTGATTTCAGGATTTTGCTCATAACCCGACCGCCTCATTTCCTTTCGCCTTTGGTGATCCGATCAATGCCAGGTTCATGATTTTCTCCTGGGTCGCTTCCTTGATGGACAGTTCCCCGCTGATCGTCCCTTTTCGCATGACCAGCACGCGGTCGCTGACGGCCAGCACTTCCGGCAAATCGGACGAGATGACGATCACCGCCAGCCCGTTGGCGGCCAGGGAGCGGATCAGCCTGTGAATTTCCGTCTTCGCCCCGATGTCGATCCCGTTGGTCGGTTCATCGACGATCAGGATGCGCGGGTTTGTCGACAGCCATTTGGCAATGACCACTTTTTGCTGGTTCCCGCCGGACATGTTGCCGGTGGCCATCTCCGGGATGGCGGGGCGAATGTCCAGCGAGCGGATGTATCCCTCGGCCAGTTTCGCCTCCTGTTTTCCGTCGATCCACCCCAGGCGGTTCTTCAACTGCTTGAGGATCGGCAGGGAGACGTTGCGGACGATCGACTGCTGCAGGATCAGCCCTTCCCGCTGCCTGCTCTCCGGCACGTAGGCGATGCCGTATTTCACGGCCTCCTGCGTGGACGAAATGCTCACCGCTTTTCCGTTCAGCCTGATCTCGCCCGCATCCGGCTTTTGCAGGCCGAACAGCGCGTGCGCCAGCTCCGTCCTGCCCGAGCCGACCAGCCCGGTGATGCCGACCACTTCCCCTTTTCGCAGGGTAAACGAGACGTCCTTGAAATGGCCCCGCTTGGACAGCGAGACGACTTCCAAGACCGGCTCGCCCGGCTGCGTCTCCTGCCTCGACACCGCCTCTACTTTTCGTCCGACCATCAGTGCGATCAGCTTTTCTTCGTTTAGCTCATCCCTGTCGTACGTGCCGACGTACTTCCCGTCCCGCAGCACGGTGAACCGGTCCGACACCTTGAACAGCTCCTCCATCTTGTGGCTGACGAACAGGATGGCGATTCCCTTTCGCTTCAAGTCGTCGATCACCTTGTACAGCAGCTCCACTTCGCCGGACGAGAGCGACGAGGTGGGCTCGTCCATGATGATCAGCTTGGCCTCGAAAGCGATCGCTCTGGCAATGGCGACGAGCTGCTGCTTGGCGATGCTGAGCCTGTCCAGGCGGGCGTCGGGATCGATGCCGAACCCCCATTCGTTCAGGATGCGGGCGGCCAGCTCCCTCTTTTCTTTCCGCTTGACCAGGCGAAACGGTCCTTTTCCGGCATCGCGGCCCATGCAGATGTTTTCCGCCACGCTCAGGTTGGGAAAGAGGCTCAAATCCTGATAAATGATGGAGATGCCCTGCAGGGTCGCGTCCAGCGGCTTTTTGATCTCCACCTCTTTGCCGTCAAAGAAGAAGCGGCTTCCGGGGTCGGGGTGATACACGCCTGCCAGGATTTTGATCAGCGTCGATTTGCCCGCCCCGTTCTCTCCGATCAAGGCGTGCACTTCGCCCGCACGCACCGCCAACTGCACGTCGTCGAGCGCCTTCACCCCCGGAAACGTCTTGCTGATGTGTTTCATTTCCAACAAATACGGCTGCATCGTCCACACCTCCGTCATTCATGTGCCGCGGCTGTCCCGTCCAGATAATCGCGCAGCCCGCGTTCGGCGATGAAGGACCGCACCTCCGCCAGTGTGGGGATGCCCACCTGGGCGCCGAAACGGGTTGCCTTCAGCGCGCTGACAACGCTTGCAAACCGGGCCGCCTGAAACAGGTTTTTCCCGTCGGCCAGCGCACAGGCCAGCGCGCCGGAAAACGTGTCGCCCACGACCGTATCCACCGCCTGAACCGGAATCGCTTCGATAAACTCCGAGCGTTCCGGGGTGAAGACCAGGCAGCCCCGCTGCCCCATCTTGATGATCGACTGGGAGACGCCGAGCGACTGGAAGTACAGGGCCGCTTGCCGGGCGTCGTCGGGGCCCTCGATCTCGATGCCGGTCATGTACTTCGTCTCCTGCTCGTTTGGAATGACGATGTCGGCGTACTGCAGCGCCCGCATCGTGATGCCCTCCGCCGGCGCCGGGTCCAGAATCACCAGACTGCCGTTCTCCTTGGCCTTCTGCATCGCGTAGACGACCGCCCGCTCGCCCGTTTCCATCTGCGTCAGCAGGATGCGGCAGGACTGGAGCTCGGGCAGCACCTTGTCGACGTCCTCCGGAGCCAGGTCCGCATTGGCCCCGCGCACCACCAGCATGGTGTTTTCCGCGTAGGCGTCAATCGTGATCATCGCCGTCCCGGTCTTGGCGGCCGCGCTGCGCTTCACCCCCGACACGTCGACGCCGTTGGCCCTGAGCTCTGCCAGCAGCCGATCCCCGAACGGGTCCTGCCCGACCGATCCGACCAGCAGCACCTCTTTGCCCAGCCGGGCGATCGCGGTCGCGGCGTTGCCTCCCTTGCCGCCCGGGAGGATGTCCATTGTCTCGCCAAACAGCGTCTCTCCCCGGCGGGGGTACGTCTTGGTCCTGATCACCATATCCGTGTTCAAACTGCCAACCACGCAAATTTTCATGTCATACGCTCTTTTCCGTCCATTTTTTTACCGCTTTCAATTCCTTCATCAGGGAGCCCCGTCCGAAGGTGTCGTGAAGCTCCTTGTACAGCCGGTAGAGCCGGTCGTACGTCTGACGCGCCTGTTCATCCGGCCGGTAGACGACGGAGTGGCCGTCTTTCATCCGGCTGGCCGCTTCCATGATCGAATCGTATCCGCCGGCTTTTGCCCCCGCGGCAACCGCGCCGAACATGGCGGCGCCCAGCGCGGAAGCATTGGGACTCGAAACCGCTTCCACCTGTTTGCCCGTCACGTTGGCGAAAATCTGCATCAGCAGGCGGTTGTTGACGGACAAGCCGCCGCAGGCGTACAGCTTGCGGATGGGGAGGCCGCCGTCTTCAAACGCTTCGATGATGGTGCGCGTGCCGAACGCCAGGCTTTCCATCAGGGCGAGGTAGATCTCTTCCGGCTTCGTCTCCAGCCGGATGCCGACGATCAGGCCGGACAGGGAGGCGTCGTTGAGCACGGAGCGGTTGCCGTTCAGCCAATCCAGCGCGATGAGACCGCTCTCTCCCGGCTTGATCGCCCTCGCTTTCTCTTCCAGCAGGGCGTACAGGGACATGCCCCGCTGTTCCGCTTCCTGGTGATAAGCGGCCGGCACGCCGCTGCGGACGAACCAGGCCAGCGTATCGCCCCCGGCCGCCTGCCCCGCTTCGTATCCGTACAGTCCGGGGAGAATCCCGTCTTCCACCACGCCGTTTACTCCCGGGATAAACAGCTCCTCTTCCGCCATCACCATGTGGCAGATGGACGTGCCCATCACCATCAGCATCTGGCCGGGTTCGACGATCCCCGCCCCGGGCACGCTCGCATGGGCGTCGATCGTGGCGACGGCGACAGCCACCTGTTCCGTCAGGCCCAGCCGGCGGGCCATCTCTTCCGTCAGACGGCCGGCGTACGTGCCGACCGGGTAGATCGGGGTGGCGATCTTGTCGCGGACAAAATGCTCCATGTCCGGATGAAGGGCTTTCAAAAAATCGGACGACGGGTAGCCGTTCCGTTTGTTCCAGGTTTCCTTGTACCCCGCCGCGCAGGAGTTGCGCTTCAATTCGCCCGTCAACTGCAGGACGATCCAGTCGCCCGCCTCCACGAAGCGGTCAGCCGCATGGTAGACCTCGGGGGCTTCGCGCAGGATCTGCAGCACTTTGGGCAGAAGCCACTCGGACGAGAGGGAGCCGCCGTAATAGCGGAGAAACGCTTCTCCTCGCGCCCGCGCCAGCTCGGTGATCTCGTTCGCTTCCGGTTCCGCGGCGTGGTGCTTCCACAGCTTCACCCAACTGTGCGGGTTGCCGCGAAAGGCGGGATCGGCGCAGAGCGGTTCCCCGTCGGCGCGGATCGGCAGAATCGTGCAGGCGGTAAAGTCCACCCCGATGCCGATCACCTGCTCCGGTCTGGCCCCGGCCTCGTTCATGCAGGCGCGGATCGTATCCACCAGCGCATCCAGGTAATCCTGAGGATCCTGCAGCGCCCATTCGCTGTTCAGCCGAACCGACGTGCCCGGCAGCGTCTCCACGATCACGCCGTGGGCGTACGGTTTGGTTGCAATCGCTTTCACTTCTCCGTTTGCTGCATCCACTAGAACGGCGCGAGCCGATTCCGTTCCAAAATCAACTCCAAACACCAGCTTGTCGTGCATCTCGGCTCCTCCTGAATCGATTGATGCTTTGTTTGCCCCACATATTATCCGCATTTTTCTGCTTTTTCAATATTCCGAAACCAACAAAAGAGAAACAATTCCACATGTTTTTGCGGGATTGTTTCTCTTTTCCAGTTGAAAATGTTTGGTTGGAAAACAGAAAAGAACCCACCTGTTACGACTGGGCGAGTTGTATATTCAAACCCTCTGCTTTGAAAGCGGACAACTGGTTGAGCGGCAGCCCGTGATCCGTGATGATCTGGTCCACCTTGTCCAGGGAGAGCAGGTTGGTCAGCGACTTCTGCCCGAACTTCGTGTGGTCGGCCAGCAGGATCAAGCGGTCGGAGATGGAGATGAACTTCTGTTTGACCTGTGCTTCCATCTCGTTGTTCTCGTAAATGCCGTGTTCCAGATGAACCCCGTGGCAGGAGAAGAAGAACTTGTCCACGTGGTAGCCTTCGATGGACTTTTCCGTCATCGTGCCGAAAAACGAGGTACAGTCCTTGTTCAGATAGCCGCCGACGGTGATGACCTTTACCTTGTCCTGACGGAGAAACTCCAGGGTGACGGCGATGGAATTGGTGATCACGGTGATCTCCCGCTCGCCCAGGAGCCGGGCCAACTGAAAGGAGACGTCGCTGGAGTCGAGGGCGATGATGTCCCCGTCCTGGATGCCTTTGGCCGCTTCCTTGGCGATCTCCCGCTTCGCTTCCAGATGGGCGACTTCGCGCTGGATGAGCGGCGACGCTTCTTTTTCCTTCCGGTTCAACACCGCGCCGCCGTGCGTGCGGTGAATCAATCCCTGTTTTTCCATCGCCTCCAGATCGCGGCGTATCGTCTCTTTCGTCACCTGAAACTGCCTGCTCAAGTTGGAGACGTAGACGTGTCCCTTCTGTTCCAGCAGTTCGAGAATCTCCTGCTGCCTTTTTGAAGCCAACATGACACGCAGTTCCTCCTTTTGTTTCACTTGTCAACCGTTTGATTTGCAACAAAAATCAATCGATTTTTATTGCTTTCTTTTGTTATTTTACTCCCACTATTTTGGCATATCAACATCCGTTCGTTTCTTCCGCTTGCCACAACGGACACGAATGCTTTTGTTTTTTACGAGTACAAACACCTCCCGCCTGGCCGGGGCATGGCAACGGATGCCGCGGGCAGACGGGAGGTGTCGTCAGATCAGCACGGATATTTGCTTGACCATATGGTCGTACAGGTGGCCGCTTACCAGAAGCGTGCCGTCCGGCCGATAGCCGATCGATTCGTACAGCTTGCGCGCCTGGGGGTTTTCCTGGTCCACGAGCAGCGCAATCCGCTCGTGTCCGCGCGCGCGAGCCTCTGCTTCAAAACGGGCCAGCAGCCGTCTGCCGATGCCTTTGCCGCGCTGGTCGGCGCTGACCGCCAGTGTGTCCAGGTAAAACTCATCGGACCGGGCTTCCTTTACAATGACCGGAGCGATGCCCGTCAAGCGGGCCAACCGCTGAACAAACGGACGGTCCAGCTCTTCGGTCCGGCTGCCGTGGTAGAACAGTGCCAGTCCGACGGGTTCTCCCCCCACTTCGGCCACGACCGCATTCTCGTAGCTGAGTCGGTTCCCCTCCATCCGAAAAAACGCCTCGATGACGCGAATGGCCTCGTCCGCTTCCACAGCGCCGGTCAGCGTGTGGGCAATGCTGCCAATCGCTTCGTAAATCAGCGGCGCGACGCATGCCGCGTCTGCCGGTGTCGCTTTGCGTATCATGCTGGTTCGCCTGTTCCCTCCCCGTCCCTAGTGCGATCTGTTCTATTTTGGCACAGCGGGACGGGGGTGTCGAGGTTCTCCGGCCTTTTGCCACAAAACCGTGACATGTGGCATCCGCATGGGAACGTCCGCCGCCGGGAAGAGGTCCCGAGCGGCGATCGATGCCTTTCACCGGGATTCGGCTCGTCCGCCGCTGGCAAAGGCGCATCACGGCCGGCGAGCGGCGGCTATCCGAGCATTTTTTCGATGCTCAACTGACGGTGGCAGCGAAGGTCGACGAACTGGCCCTGCCGGCGAACCAGCGGACGCATCGGCTCATCCCGGTGAATCAGGATCACTTCCACCTCCTCGCCGCTGTTGAGACGCGCCTTGGCTCCCACGTAAAGCTGGGCGATGTAATGGACGAACAGGGAGACGATTTCGATGTTGAGCAGCCCGTCGCACGCCGCCTTCCACAGCACGCGGGCCGCTTCAAACGGCGACGTCCGCTGCTTGTAGACGCGATCGGAGCAGATCGCGTCAAACATGTCGGCAACCGCCACCACCTGACACTCCAGCGGAATCTGCTCATCCTTCCGCCCTTCCGGATAGCCGGAGCCGTCCAGCCGCTCGTGGTGCAGCAGGGCACAAATGGCGAGCGTCTCATGGCCGCCCTCCATCTGCTGCAGAATCTCGTACCCGTACACGGTGTGCCGCTTCATTTCCGCAAACTCCTCGTCCGTCAGCCTGCCGGGTTTGAGCAGGATCTCCCGGGGCACGCGCGTTTTGCCGATATCGTGCAGAAATCCGGCCGCTCCCATCAACCATACGCGCTCCTCGTCCCATTTCAGCAAGCGGGCGATTAGCGTGCAGAGAATCCCCACGTTGAGCGAGTGGCGATACGTGTAGCTGTCCGCCCCTTCCAGCACGTACAGGGACCGGAACAGCCCGAGCCGCTCCTCCGTCCGCTCCGCCAGCGCGTGAAACGCTTGGCAGAACTCGTGCAGGCTCGGCACCTGTCCAAGGTCCACGCGCTCAAACAGCCGCCTCGTCTGTTCCATCGCATCCAGGTAGCAGAACGCGCTCTCCCGGTCCCCTCCCTTGTCCAGCAGTTGGGCGGAAATCTTTTCGCCATTCCCCTCCGACAGGTCGTCTGCGATGCTGACGCGCGTGATGCGCTGGTTGCGCAGCGCGTTGACGTGGGCGGCTGTCAGCACGGTGCGCCGGGGCAGAAGCAGCACACCGGCATCCGAGTAGAGATCCTCGGCCAGCACCTTGCCGACCAGCGCGGGATTTACAAAAGCCATTGGCATAGCATCAAACCTTTCCTTCTATTCATATTTTTTCTAAATTATAGAAAAGAAATACTTTTGCTGACAACCTTTTTTCGACAATTGTCGCACGACAAACGTCACGGATCACTTTGGCGCGCCGCTGCATAGGATAAAAGGCAGCCCTGTGGAGGTTGAGTCAAGGAGGTAGACAAGGCCATGACCTCGTTGTATATCACGCCCAAGGCGTGGAAGCAGATCGAACAATCCGTCAGAAAAAACCCCTCCCTGGAGACGGGAGGGGTATTGATGGGATACGCGTTGAATGATGAAGAGTGGCTGGTTACCTACGCCAGCGGTCCCGGTCCCAATGCCGTTCGCCATCCCAACGCCATCCTGTTTGACGACGACCACCTGCGCAGGCTGGTGCGCAAATTGAGCCGACGGCAGCGCTGGCAGTACATCGGGGATTGGCACAGCCACACGATCAAAAGGCTGTCGCCCAGCAAGGGAGACCGCCGCACGATTTGGGCGAAGGCGAGTCAGTCCCTCTACATGTCCTCTTCGCCGATCATGCTGATTGTCGGTCTCAACAGACAAGACAAGGTGCAGGCTCGCGCCTTTATTCTTGAGAACTCCCTGCGCGAAGTGGGGAAGATTGACCTGGCCACTCGGCAATCGCTTCGACAGCGCGGCGGAAAATCTCCATAGCCCGGGTTGTCTCCCCGGCCGGCTGGTGTGCCGCCACGACGGCAATGGCGTACCGGGGGGTGTCGACCGGCGTGTAGCCGACAAACCAGAGGTGGTTGCTGCCGTCGCCGGCCCCCGTCTGCGCGGTGCCGCTTTTGCCCGCGACCGGCCACGGCGCCTGCAGGAGCATCCGGCCGGTTCCTTCGGTTACGACGAGGCGCAGCAGGCGCCTCATTTTTTTGGCCGTCACATAGTCGATCCCCGACTCCGGCAGCCGGTGTTCCGGAAAGCGGTAAAACGTCTGGCCGTTTCGATACGCGATCTCGCTCACCAACCGCACCTGGCCGGGCTGCCCCCCGCGCAGGATGGTCACCATCAGATTGGCGGCCTGCAGCGGCGTGACGCGAACGTCCCGCTGGCCGATCGCCGTCTGGATCAAGACGCCTTCATCCTGGCGGGAAACCTGCTCGGCGAACACCCGTCCCTGCTCCTCGCCGTCCACCTGCCGGAAGCCGTCCAGTTTGAACAGGTGCGGCGTGACGTATCCCACCGGAGAGGACAAGCCCAGACGGCGGGCATACGCCTCCAGCTTGTCCCCGCCGATCCGTTTGGCGATTTCGGCAAAGGTGATGTTGCAGGACTGGGCAAACGCCTCTTCCATCGTCAGCGCGCCGTGACCGTCCCGCTTCCAGCAGGAAAAGCCGTATTTGCCGTAATCGCCGCGGCAGACGAACCGCTCGGTGGGGGAAACCAGCCCCTCCGCCAGGGCGGCCGCGGCCACGACCGTCTTGAAGACGGAACCGGGGGTGATTTGCTTGACGGCGCGGTTTCGCCACGCCCCCTGCTGCACGTCCACTTTCGTCTGGTCGTACTGCGGGCGGCTGACCATCGCCAGGACGTCTGCATGGGTCGCGTCCAACACGACGATCGCCCCTTCCCGCAGGCCGGCGCTGTCCGCCACCCGCTCCAGGCGCCGCTGCAGGTCGGCGTCCAGCGTGGTGACGAGAGACAGCGGGTAGTACTGGTTCTCCTGCCGCGTGTAGCGGATGTCCAGCCCCTTGAGCGGCTTTCCCTCGCCATCCACGTAGTAGGAGAGCACGGACGGCTCCACTCCCTGCAAGAACCGGTCGAAGCTGCGCTCCAAGCCGGACGCCCCTACCGTGCTGTCCGCGTTCATCTTCCCTTCCGCCCACTCGTCCGGATACAGCGTGCGGACCAGTTCGGGATTGCGGTGGATGTAGCCGATCACGTGCTTGGCCACCTCGTCCGCGCGGTAGCGCTCCGTCACTTTCAGGGCGACGACGCCGGGGATCCCCAGCGCGTTTACCTGATCCGCCTGCCGCTCGCTCAGGGGGACCAGCCTGCCGTCCGTCTGTCTCAGCATGAGCGGGGCTTTCGCTTTGGTCATCACGTCTTCGAGCATCGTTTCCGGCACGCGCACGATCTCCGCCAGCCGTCTCCATCCGCCGTTTTCCTGCAGGCTGCCCCGCGCCAGGGGGAACAGGAGCAGGGCGAGCTGTTCCTCCCCCGTAAAGGGGTAGCCGTTTCGGTCGAGGATGTCGCCCCGGCCGCTGTGCAGCACGATGCTCTGCTGCCGCTGCTTGACCGCATTTTTCACCAAATCGACACCGTGCCTGGAGAAGCGGTGCGATGCCCACAGTTGAATCCACCAGAGGCGGACCAACAGCCCGGCCCACACCAGCGTCATGAACAACAGCACGAGAAAGTGGCGCCGTTTCACCCGGCGTTCCAGGTCCATGCCGCATTCCTCCCGCCTTTTTTTTCCAGTATTGCCGGTACGGGCGGCGGGAAAACCCGATCTGGCCCAACATGCGCACAGGCATGAAAAAAAGCGCGCCGCTTTCGGACGGCGCGCTCGCGTGTGGTTTCGGATATTCACGTGTGAGGGGATGTCCCCGTGCCGGTCGCGCTGCCCGGGGCATGGAATCGGCCCTACAAGACAGCGGCCCTCTTGTCCCGGGCTCGGCTGACGTCCCTACGCGTTGGAAAGCTGCTGTTTCTCCAGCAGGATGTTGCGGATCTTGGTCGACAGAAGATCGAGCGCCACCCGGTTGTAGCCGCCTTCCGGGATGATCACGTCGGCGTACCGCTTGGTCGGCTCGATAAACTGCAGGTGCATCGGCCTTACGACGTTGAGGTACTGGTTGACCACCGATTCGAGCGAACGGCCGCGCTCTTCGATGTCGCGCATGATCCGCCGGACGATCCGCACGTCGGCGTCGGTGTCCACAAACACCTTGATGTCCATCATGTCGCGAATGCGGGGATCTTCCAGGATCAGCATGCCTTCCAGAATGATCACGTCTTTCGGCTCCACCAGCACCGTTTCCCGCTTCCGGTTGTGCACCTTGAAGTCGTAAATCGGCTTCTGGATCGGCCGGCGCTGCATCAGCTCCTGCAGGTGAAACAGCAGCAGATCATTGTCAAACGCAAACGGGTGGTCGTAGTTGGTCATCGAGCGCTCTTCCAGACTGAGGTGGCTCTGGTCCTTGTAGTACGAATCCTGCTCAATCATGGCGACGCTGTCGTTTTGAAACTGGCGAAACAGTTCGCGCGCCACGGTAGTTTTGCCGGAGCCGCTGCCCCCGGCGACCCCAATCAATACGGGGTGACCCATGCTCCATGTCTCCTTCCTCTTGCTGCTCCCTGGCCTTACAGCCGGGGCCCGTTCTCTGATGTGCACTCAATCGGCTGTCCGCTTCAGGCTGACGGCCAGGCCGTCGCCCACCGGAACAAACGTGGTTTCCAGTTGGGGATGCTGCGCCAGGTAGGCGTTGAACTGCCGCAGCTTGTCCACCAGCGGCCGCTGCCGTTTCCCCGCTTCTTCCGGCGCCGCCACCAGCCCGCGAAACAGGACGTTGTCGGACAGCACCAGTCCCCCCTCGCGCAGCAGCGGCAGGTAGAGATCGAGAAACGTGCGGTACTGTCCTTTGGCGGCGTCGATAAACAGACAGTCGAACCGGTACGTGTCCGGCAGACCGAGCGTGGCGTCTCTGGCGAGGATCTCGATCCGCGCCGACAACCCGGCTTCCGCGATGTTGGCACGTGCCCGCTCCAGACGCTGCTCGTCGATGTCCATCGTGACGATGCGGGCTTCCGGTGCCGCCTCCGCCATCCAGATGGTCGAATAGCCGATGGCGGTCCCCACTTCCAGAATTGACTTCGGCCGGTGAAGCTGGAGCAGCGTCCGCATCACCTGCGCTGTCGGCAGTTGGACGATGGGAATGCCCTCTTCCGCCGCTTCCCGCTCCAATCGCGCCAGCAGCGGTGAACGCGGCAGGATCAGCCCCGTCACATAAGCATCAATCGCCGGATTGGTTATCATCACATCACGCCCCCTTACCTAGCAACCGCATCATTATAGCATACCCGCGGGCAAAAAACAGAGGAAACCGCGTCAGTTCCCTCTGCTTTTCGCATCGTTGGCCTCGTGCTCCGCCAGCGTGCGGGAGAAGTAGTGCTCGGACGAACCGTCCTTTTTGGTCACGTAAAAGAAATAATCGTGTTGGGCCGGATGGACGGCGGCGGCCAGCGACGCCCTGCCGGGGTTGGCGATCGGCCCGGGCGGCAGTCCCGGATGCATGTACGTGTTGTACGGACTGTTTACCTTCAGATCGTCGTACGTCAGCCGGTCGCGCTGCTTGCCGAGAACAAACTGGACGGTGGCGTCCGCCTGCAGGAGCCACCCTTCGCGCAGGCGGTTGTAGTAGACGCCGGCCACGATCGGCCGCTCCTTGTCCACCACGACCTCCCGCTCCACGATGGACGCCAGGCGGACCGCCTCGTCCATCGTCATGCCCCGCTGTTTCAGCGTTTCCGTCCACTCCGGCTGCCATTCCTTTTGGAACTGGGCGAGCATCTTCGCGATGATCTCGTGCGCGCTGGCCCCCTTTTTCACTTCGTACGTCTCGGGAAACAGGTAGCCCTCCAAGCGGTATTTGCGCCCTTCCGTTTTCGGAATGGCCGCGACAAACGGAAACTCCGGAAAGCTCCCCTGATTGACTTCCCGCAAAAATGCCGCTTTGTCGGCCAGCCCTTTTTGCGCCAAATGATCGGCGATCTGCTCCACGTTCCAGCCCTCCGGCACGGTGAAGCGCACGGTGTCCACCACGGTCTTGCCCTCCGCCATGGTTTGCAGGATCTCATCGACGGTGGCGCCCGTCTGGAACTGGTAGGTCCCGGCCTGCAGGCGGGAGCCGATCCCCTGGTACATGGCATAGTAGGCAAACAGGTCGGCGCTGCGAATCAGCCCCTGCTCTTCCAGCAGACGGCCGATCTCCCGCACCGACGAACCGGACGGAATGCTTACCTTTTTGACGGTGTGCTCGCCATTCGGCGGCTGCAGCCCTTGATAGACGTAACATGCCGCTCCTCCCGCCGCGATCAGCAGACAGAACAGCGCGACCCCCAACCGAAAAAAGCGGCCCCGCCTGCGCCGCTGCGGCGGCGGCCATTCGGCGCTGCGATCTTGTTTCAGTGACAGTAGATTCACGACAGAGTCCTCCTTTTTTCGCGGTGCCTCTCTGCCGACCCATTGATTTCGACACGCGGCACCCGGGACCCCAAAGAGGGCTCGTCCCTGCATCTTTTCCATTATACCCAAGGCCTGTCCCGCTGTCACCAGCGCGCCCCCCATGCAGTTTTTGGGCACTTCGGGAGGAATTCGTGTCATAAAATGGAAAATGATAGAGGATGGGAATTGTGTGCAGGGAGGGTCGAAATGAAGCGAATGCTGCTCGTCGCGGAGTGGGGGAATACCGCTTTGAGACGCGATCGGCTGACATCAAAGCCATCCGCATTCACCAGGAACGCTATGGCGAGTCATTCTCGTTTACGGTGCCGCTCGCAAAGGGAGGGACGCCGTGATGCGCGGACGCCGGAACCGGTTCATCCGCTGGCTGATTATCGCCGCTTCCCTGGCGTTGTTGTTTTCCGCCTGCTACCCTGACCCGTGGACGCCCGAGGGAGCCGTCAGCGAAACGCTGAGAGGCATGTCCATCCCCGCCGATACGGTCCGGGCGGTCTCCGTCATCGACACCGGAGGACTGTACTCCGTCCTGTTTTATGACGAACAACACCGGATCTACCATCATTTTTTCATGGACCGCCCGTTTGGCTTCCTCTGGAGAAACCGGGGCGGCGGCGCTGTACGCCTATGACCGCAGCGGCACGCTTCTCTACCGTCTGGACAGCGACCATCCGGTAATCAGGCGGCACGCAGGCGGAGAGTGAATACACGCCAAGAAAACGAGAGGGCCGCATCGCCCTCTCGTTGGTCTTACAGCTCTTCTTTTTCCAGGTCGGCAATCAGGGTCTCGAACGTCGCCTCCACCTGTTCCCACTCCGCGTCGTCCTCGATCGGCTGGAGCATGTCGGTGCCGTCGTAGCGCAGGAAGTGAACCTCGTACTCCTCCTCTTCTTCCTGATCGACGGGAACCAGTACCAGATACGTGCGGTCTTCGATGTCAAAAATGTACATGATGCGGAAATCACGCGGGTTCTCGTCGCCTTCTTCCGTCAGCGCGATCACATCCCCGACTTCAAACTCCTCAAACAATTCCTCGCTCATCTCGGTCACCTCGATTTTGCGTCCAAGTAACCCTGCAGGATTAACGTGGCCGCCATTTTGTCAATCACGTTTTTGCGTTTTTGCCGGCTGACATCGGCTGCGATCAGCATCCGCTCGGCGGCCATGGTGGTCAGCCGTTCGTCCCAGAGACGGACGGGCAGTCCCGTCCGGTCTTCGAGCAAACGGGCAAACGCCTGGCAGCTTTCCCCGCGCGGTCCGATGGTTCCGTTCATATTTTTGGGCAGGCCCACGACAATTTCGCCGACCTGGTAATGCGCAATCCATTCTTCCAAGCGGGCGAGATCCTTTTCCTTTGACTGGCGCCTGATCGTCTCCACCCCTTGGGCGGTCCAGCCCAGTTCATCGCTGACGGCCACGCCGATGGTCTTCTCGCCCACATCCAATCCCAGAATCCGTGCCATCGCCTGCACGCACCTACTTGCGTTCTTCCGACAAGTAGACGGTTACCAGCTCTTCGATGATTCTGTCCCGCTCAATTTTGCCGATCAGGCTGCGCGCATTGTTGTGGCGGGGAATGAACGCCGGATCACCGGAAAGCAGGTAGCCGACGATCTGCGTGATCGGGTTGTACCCTTTTTCCTGCAGGGCCTTGTAGACCTCTGTCAGCGTTTCCCGCACTTCCACCGTATTTGTTTCCTTGGGCACCGTGAACTTCATGGTATTATCCATCGAACTCACGATCAACACCTCGATTCCTCTGAGACTCTTCCGCATTTGCTCTTCCTATCAAGTGTATTCGCCTCAAGCAGCCCGATTCCTTGTCGATCGGGCACTTTTCTTGGATGGCGAAACATGGCGAGGAAAGACGGCGGCGTTACTTCGCCACCGCCTGTCCTTTCACCAGATCGTAGACCAGCTCCAGCGCTTCCTGCAGCTTGGCCGGGTCCTTGCCGCCCGCCTGGGCCATGTCGGGACGGCCTCCGCCGCCTCCGCCGCAGCGGGTCGCCACTTCCTTGATCAGTTTGCCCGCGTGGAAGCCCTGGTCCATCAGGTCCTTGGTCACGCCGGCCACCAGGTTGACCTTCTCGCCGTCCACTGCGCCGAGAACGATGACAGCCGACCCCAGCTTGTTTTTCAGTTCGTCCACCATGCCGCGCAGGTTATCCATGTCGGTCGCGGAGACGCGGGCAGCCAGCACCTTGACGCCCTCCACCTCTTTCAGCTTGTCGGTCAGCGAAGCCGCTTCGATGTTGCCCAGTTTGGCGCGCAGCGATTCGTTCTCGCGCTGCACGTCTTTCAACTGCTGCTGGAGCGCTTCGACACGGGCCGGCGCTTCCGCCAGGACCGGTGCCTTCAGCGCGTGGGCCACCTCTTTCAGCGTGCTCAACTGCTGGTTGAGGTACTGGTAGGCGCCGCGTCCCGTCACTGCTTCGATCCGGCGCGTGCCCGCCCCGATGCCGCTCTCGCTGACGATCTTGAACAGGCCGATTTCCGCCGTGTTGGACACGTGGCAGCCGCCGCACAGCTCCAGGCTGTAGTCACCCACTTTGACCACGCGGACGATCTCGCCGTACTTTTCACCGAACAGCGCCATCGCTCCCATCGCCTTCGCTTCGTCGAGGGACTTGTGGAAGATGTCCACGTTCAGGTTGGCCCACACTTTTTCGTTGACGATCGCTTCGATCCGCTCCAGTTCTTCCGGGGTGACGGCACTGATATGGGTAAAGTCAAACCGCAGGCGATCCGGCGCCACCAGCGAACCGGCCTGGTTGACGTGCGTGCCCAGCACGTCTTTGAGCGCCTGGTGCAGCAGGTGTGTGGCCGTGTGGTTTTTGGTGATGTCGAGACGGGCGTTCCGGTTTACTTCGGCGCGGACCTCGTCGCCGACGCGCAGCGTTCCCGCTTCCACGACGACGGTGTGGACGTGTTGGCCCATCGGCCCTTTTTGCACGTCGGTGACGCGCGCCTTGACGGAGTCGGAGACGAGCAGGCCCTCGTCGTTGATTTGACCGCCGCTTTCTGCGTAGAACGGGGTGCGGCTCAAGACCACCTGGACGGTCTGGCCTTCTTCCGCCTCGTCAGCCAGCCGGTTGTCGGCGATAATCGCCTCCACTTTTCCATTTGCTACCAATTCAGTATACCCAACAAATTCGCTCGTAACCGTCAAATCAGCAAGCGGGCCGCCCTGCGTCTGCATGCTGTCCACGTCCTGACGGGCGGCACGGGCGCGCTCGCGCTGTTCCTCCATCGCCCGCTCGAACCCTTCGCGGTCCACCGTCAGTCCTTGTTCGCCGGCGAAGTCTTCGGTCAGGTCCACCGGGAACCCGTAGGTGTCGTACATTTTGAAGACGTCCTGGCCGGACAGTTGGCTCTTGCCTTCCGCCTTGGCCGCCTTCACCATCTCGGCCAGAATGGCGAGGCCGTCGTTGAGCGTTTCGTGGAAGCGCTCTTCTTCGGCGCGGATCACTTTTTCAATGAAGGCGCGCTTCTCCACCACTTCCGGGTAGAAATCGCCCATCATCTTGCCGACCGTTTCCGTCAGGCGGTAGAGGAACGGCTGCTCCACGCCCAGCTTTTTGCCCATCCGCACCGCGCGGCGCAGCAAGCGGCGAATCACGTAGCCGCGCCCTTCATTGGACGGCAGCGCGCCGTCGCTGATGGCGAAGACGACGGTGCGGGCGTGGTCGGCGATCACCTTCAGCGCCACGTCCAAGTCCGGGTCCTGCTTGTAGGCGACGCCGGAGATGGCGCTGGTCGCCTCGATCAGCGGGAACAGCAGGTCCGTTTCGAAGTTGTTGTCCACTTCCTGGATAATGGACGCCATCCGCTCCAGCCCCATGCCGGTGTCGATGTTCTTTTTCGGCAGCGGCGTGTAGCTGCCGTCCGGGTTGTGGTTAAACTGCGAGAACACCAGGTTCCACACTTCCAGGAAGCGCTCGTTTTCGCCGCCCGGGTACAGTTCCGGATCGTTCGGGTCGTTGCCGAATCGCTCGCCGCGATCGTAGAAAATCTCGGAGTTGGGGCCGCAGGGGCCTTCGCCGATGTCCCAGAAGTTGGCTTCCAGACGGATGATCCGCTCTTCGGGAATGCCCACTTTTTTGTGCCAGATCTCGAACGCCTCGTCGTCTTCGGGGTGAATCGTGACCCACAGGCGCTCCGGGTCAAATCCGATCCACTCCGGGCTGGTGAGGAATTCCCACGCCCAGGTGATCGACTCTTCCTTGAAGTAGTCGCCGATGGAGAAGTTCCCCAGCATTTCGAAGAAGGTGTGGTGACGGGCCGTGCGTCCCACGTTTTCGATGTCGTTGGTGCGAATCGATTTCTGCGAGTTGGTGATCCGCGGGTTGTCCGGCACGACGCGGCCGTCAAAGTACTTTTTCAGCGGCGCCATCCCGCAGTTGATCCACAACAGCGACGGGTCGTCGTGCGGAATCAGCGGCGCGCTCGGCTCCACATGGTGTCCCTTGCTTTTGAAGAAATCGAGGTACATTTGGCGGATTTGGCTGCCAGTCAGTTTCTTCATGGAAAAATCCTCCCGTAGATGAGTGTGAAACAACGCGTACATGATCCGAAAAAGGGCTGCTCCCTCCCGGCCGGAGCGGCGGGCCTGCGCGAAAAAAAAGTCCCCATCCCCTCAGGGACGAGAACTTGTCTCGCGGTACCACCCTGCTTACAGGCAGCCTGATCACATGCGTCTGCCTGTCGCTCGCTTGCGGACGGGTAACGGTGTCAAGCCGCCGGTTTTTGCCCGGTCTTGGGAGTAGCCTTCCGCTGCACTTCTTCTGGCCGCTCTCCCAGCCTTTGGAGCGTCCTCTCTGGAGAAGGGCTGCAGCGTACTCGTTCCTTCATCGATCCATGCTCTTTTCCATTATCCGTATTATAAAATTGTTTGCCGAAGCCTGTCAACTTTCGTGCAGCATCAGGGCGATCCGGCTGATCACCACTTTGCAGACGGCCAGCACCGGAACGGCGACGATCAGGCCGATGATGCCCCCCGCCGCCTCTCCGGCCAGCAGGGCCATGATGATCAGGAGCGGGTGCAGATGAAGCGAGCGGCCGACGATGTTGGGCGAGAGAATGTTTCCCTCCAGTACCTGGATGACAGCGTTGACGGCCAGCACCATGAGCGTCATTTTCATGGAAATCGTCAGGGCTACGATCAGGGCGGGAGCGGCGCCGATGATCGGTCCGATGTAGGGGATGACGTTGGTCAGGCTGACAAACGTGGCCAGCACGAACGGATACGGCATGCCGATCAGCCAGTAGCCGACGTACGCGCAGGCGCCCACAATCAGCGCCACGATCATCTGGCCGTGTATGTAATTGCCGAGCGACTCGTTGACGTCGCGCAGGACGGCCAGCACCTGCTTGCGGTACTTCGCCGGGACGATGGACATGCCTGTACGGTGCAGGTCTTTCATGTCCTTGAGCAGGTAAAAGGCGATGAACGGGACTACCGCGTAGGCGAGCAGCTTGCCCAGCGTGTTGCGCGCGTTGTCGACCAAAAGCGTAATTGAATGGGACATCCGTTCCTGGGACTGGACAATCACCCGGTCCACCCCCAGCGAGATGCTGTCCGGCAAAAAGTACTTGTGCGCTTCCCACTCCCGCATCCACGTGTGGTACCACTCCGTCAGGCGCGGCAGATCGTCGGACAGCTCCGCGAGCTGGCTGGCGAAGATCGGGATGGCATTGACGATCCCGATGGAGATGATCAGCATGAACGCCGCGTAGATCAGCAGCACGGCCACCATGCGCGGCACCCGTCTGTTTTCCAGCGCCTGCACGATCGGATGCAGCACGTAGGCGATCAGCAGGCCGACGAGAAAGGGCATCACGATCTCCGACAGCAAGTGAAACGTTTTGGCGACCACAGGGCGCAGCAGCCAGAGCAGATTGCCGATGGCCAGCAGCACAATCGCCCAGACGGCCGCGGCAAACAGGCGGCTGCGGCGAAGTTCCTCCACCCTGCCCCCTCCTCCCTCTGATTCGTATGATTTAGCGTGTGCAAGACGCGGAAAAACATGTACGGTATTGACATGCGTGCCGCACCGGTGTACGATGGGAGTACAAACGGATATTCTCCAAAGGGGAGTAGCTTGTTACAGCAAAGTCGTCATTACGGGAGAAATCCCCGGCTTTGTTGGCAACGTAATGTTGTAAGCAAGACCTTTGCCGTGTATGGGTAAGGGTCTTTTCTGTTCACATGACCTTTACCCGTTGAGGTAAAGGTCGTTTTGTTTTCCTCCCCTTGACGCAGACTACATAACGAATGTCTGTCTGAAGGAGGACGCCGGCCTTTACGAGAAATGTCCGCAATAAAGGAGGTTGGAGAGACAAATGGACGTGTTGTTTACCCCCGCGTTTTGGTCTGGACTGTTGGCGATCATCGTGATTGATCTGGTGCTGGCGGGCGACAACGCAATCGTAATCGGGATGGCCGCGCGCAACCTGCCGGCCCATCAGCAGAAGAAGGCGATCGTCTGGGGAACGATCGGGGCGATCGTGATTCGGGCCGCCGCTACGCTGGCGGTTGTCTGGCTGCTGAAAATCCCGGGCCTGCTGCTCGTCGGCGGATTAATGCTGATCTGGATCGCCCTGAAGCTGCTGGTGCAGGACGAGGGGCATGAGACGGTGAAAGCGGGATCGAGCCTGGCCTCGGCGATCTGGACGATCATCGTCGCGGACGCCGTGATGGGACTGGACAACGTGATCGCGGTCGCAGGGGCCGCGCACGGCAGCTTCCTGCTCGTCGTGGTCGGCCTATTAATCAGCGTGCCGGTCATGGTGTGGGGCAGCACCCTGGTGTTGAAGCTGATGGATCGCTTCCCCGCCGTCATCTACATCGGGGCCGCCGTATTGGCCTACACCGCGGGCAGCATGATCACGGGCGAGAAACTGCTGGCCGGTTTCTTCGCCGCATACCCGATCCTGAAATGGATCATCATCACGGCGGTGGTCGTCGGCGTCCTGCTGATCGGCCGCATGAAGAATCAACAGCAAAAGCGCATGGCCGAACAATCGTAGCCGCAAAAAAAGAGCCCGGACGGCAGTGGACCGTTCGGGCTGTTTTCATGGACTTTTCCGCTTGCCATGTGACACCGGCTAACGGGCGACGGCACGAAGCAGCGTGCGGCTCATGTTGATCACGTTCATCACGTTGCGCAGCGAAACGGGCAAACGGTTGAAACGAAACCCAAACCGCCGTCTGCGCCGCCGCGGCGCGACCATAAACCCGATCGCTGCGATCAGACCGCTGGCGGCAATTACGCCAATCAGATTGCGTCCGGACATGCCGATGACACCTCCTCGGGTAATGGGCCGTCTGTTCACATGTTCAACGGGGCGGAAACATTCTGGTCTTCGATAAACAGGTCGTTGAGCGAATGCAGCGAGCCATCCTCTTCCACCTGGTAGACGGAAGCGATCTGGTCGCCGTCGACGCTCATCTCGATGAAGCAGTTCCAGCAGTAATACTGCGTGGTTCCAATCTTGCCGATATCTTTGGAACCGCAGTTCGGGCATATGACACGCATCACACGCTTTTCCTCCCTTTCACGCCTGGCTGCGAACCCAGTCCGGCACGATCAGGTTTTCTTCCCCGACGATGACGGAAGGTGGCGCGGACAGGCGTTTGCGCCCTTCGGTGATGTCCGCAAGCCAACCGTTCGATAATTCGTACCCTACAAGTTTCTCCCAATCCGCAGAGAAGTAAACATCTTCCAGCCTGCCCAGGAGTTCCCCGGAAGCGGTGATGACCGTTTTCCCCTTCAGCTTTGTCCTTCCCGTCAGGATGCCGGTAAGCGGCAGGTCGGCGAGACGGTCAAGGGAGGTGATGGCGTCTTTGCCCGTCACGGTAAGGCAGGATTCGCCTACCGCGTGGATGCGTTCGGAAGGAATGCAGGTGCCAGGGTGGAACCAGCCCTGTTCGCTCAGCAAGACTCCCCTTACACGCCAGGCGGAGTCGCAGAGAATGTCACGGACCGTGCCGAGCTCCTCACCCGTTTCCAGGCAGACGATCGGCAAGCCGATTACATCCAATGCCTTGCGCATGTCGGGACATCCCCCTTCCGCTTCTTTAGTATCAAGCGGAGCGGGACGATCCATGCGGAACAACTTGTTCCAAGGCTCACCCTTGCTTCAATCGCTCTTCCAGGTAGCTGTAGCGCACGCCTTCCTCGTCGGTTTCCACCGCGAGGCGAAACGCATCCGGCTCCCCGCACATGATCAAAAACGACTTGCTGCGGGTGATTCCCGTATACACCAGCTTGCGCCGCAGCATGCGGTGGTAGCTTCGGACAAACGGCATGACCACGATGGGAAACTCGCTGCCCTGCGACTTGTGCACGGAGCAGCAGTAGGCCAGTGTGAGCTGGTGATACTCCGAACGCCTGTACACCACTTCCCGGCCGTCAAAGGAAACGACCATCATCTCGGTGTTCTCTGCGTTTTCATTCGGGTAAAAAATGGCGACGATCTCCCCCATGTCGCCGTTGAACACCTGTTCCTCGGCGTTGTTGACCAACTGCAGCACCTTGTCCCCGGTGCGGAAGACGGTGTCGCCGAACGTCACCTCCCGCTTCTGTTCGGTCTTGGGGTTGAACAGTTCCTGCAGTTCTTCGTTCAGCCGGTTCACCCCGGCATTCCCCTTGTACATGGGAGCGAGGACTTGTACATCTTTGGCCGTATACCCTTTCTTTACGGCTCCGGCGCAAATTTGTTTCACCGCTTCCGCCACATCTTGTGGCGAACTTGTGAAAAATCGCCGGTCGGGGGTCGTGGCCAACAGGTCGGACGGAACCATTCCCTTGCGGACGTCGTGAGCCAGCCGGATGATCGAGGACTCCTGCGCCTGCCGGTAAATCTCGCTGAGCTGCACGCGCGGCAATAGACCCGAGCGGATCATGTCCTGCAGCACGTTGCCGGGGCCCACCGACGGAAGCTGATCCGGGTCGCCGACCAGAATCACCTGCATCTCGTCCGGCACGGCGCGAAACAGTTGATTGGCCAGCCAGACGTCCACCATCGACATCTCGTCGACGATCAACAGCCGGCCCCGGATCGGATGCTCCGCGTCGTGCTCAAAGCTCTCCCCTTTCCAGCCCAGGAGGCGGTGAATGGTCATCGCCGGCAGACCGGTCGTCTCCGACATGCGTTTGGCCGCCCGGCCGGTGGGGGCGACCAGCAGGATGGGGAAGGGATTTTCTTCGTCGTACCTTTTCAGGTCGAGCGAAATGCCGTGCAGTTGGGCAAACACGCGGCAGATCCCGCGAATCACCGTCGTTTTCCCCGTGCCGGGCCCGCCGGTCAAGAGCATCAAGCCGGATTTGATCGCCTGCTCGATCGCATCCCGCTGCGTCTGGGCGTACGTGATGCCCAGCTCTTCTTCCACCACGCCCAGCGCCCGGTAAAACTCCGAAGCGGGAAAGGCGCCAAACTCGTCCCGCTCGGCAAAGTAGCGCAGCCGCTTGGCCAGCCCGATTTCGGCGAAAAACAGCGAGGGCAGATAGACCCGGTCTTCGTCCCAAACCACTTTGCTCTCGACAAAGAGCGATTCCACGGCGAGCGTGATCTCCTCCGGCTGAAAGCGGTGTCCCCCGCACTCGTCCAGCAGGCGGAGCGTTTTGGCGCACAGCTCGTCCGCCGGCAGAAACACGTGTCCCTCGGAGTAGCAGGCTTCCTGCAGCACGTACAGGGCTGCCGCCTTGACCCTCTCCTCCGAGGAAGCGGCAATTCCCGTGGCCCGGGCGATGTCGTCCGCCCGTTTGAACCCGATGCCCTGGACATCCTCGATCAGCCGATACGGCTGTTCCGTCAGCACGGTCATGGTCTCCAGCTTGTACGTCTGATAAATCCGCAGCGCCAACTGGACGCCGATGCCGAACTCGTAGAGAAACACCATCGCCCGCTCCAGGGAGCGGTGTTCCATCACCGACTCGTAGATCTGCCTCGCGCGCGTTTCCGAGATGCCCGGCACCTCCACGAGCCGCTCCGGCTGCTCGGCGATGACCGTGAGCGCCTCTACGCCCAGATGTTCCACGATGCGTTTGGCCATGGTTTTGCCGATGCCTTGAAACAGCCCACTGGCCAGATAGCGCTCCACCCCTGCCCGGGACTTGGGCGTCTCCCGTTCATACCTTTTGACCGCGTACTGCTGCCCAAACTTCGGATGCGTCTTCCACTCGCCGTAAAACGTGTACAGCTCCTCCGAATGCGGCCGGGGGAAGTTGCCGACGACCACGACCTCCGCATCCTTCACCGGTTCTGTAGTCTCCTCCACTGTTAGACGGATGACACCGTACCATGTTTCTTCATTGTAAAAAATTTCTTGCGCGACATAGCCGCGTATGTAAGGTTCGGCAAACAAGGAAAGTGTCTGCTGCGACACCGCACACGCCTCCCGGATGGGAGAATCCCGCGGGATTCCCCCGAAACTCTTGTTCGATTATAAAATCGTTTTGCCGGATCTGACAACCGCGCCGACAGCGAACGGGTCGTCCTGCACGCCGTGTTGGCATGAAAAAAACCAGCAGCGTTCTCTTGCGCTTGCTGGTTTTTGGTTGCGTTTCCGACAATGGAACGGCGCACGCCCGTCGTCTCGGCCGCGGTCTCCCGCGGCCGTCTGCGGGGCTACCGCGCCACCCGTTTGACGATGTCCGCCGCCGTCTGCGCCGCCTGCTTCACCTCTTCCACCGTGTTGGTGATGCCGAAGCTGAAGCGAACAGCCGAACGCATCACCGGATCGTCCAGACACATCGCCTTCAGGACGTGGGACAGCTCCAGCGAACCCGAGGTGCAGGCGGAGCCGCTGGCGGCGGCGATTCCGGCCAGATCCAGGTTCATCAGCATGGTCTCGGTATGGACGCCGGGAAAGCTGACGTTGAGGATGTGCGGCAGATGCCGTTCGGGGTGGCCGTTTACGTGAAACGCGATGCCCGACTCCCGCCAGACGGCAAGCATGGCTTCGCGCATCTGCCGGTACTTGGCGACGCGCTCCTCCATCTCCCTGGCAGCGATCTCCACCGCCTCTGCAAAGCCGACGACGCCGGCCAGGTTTTCCGTGCCGGCCCGCCGCTTCCGCTCCTGGTTACCGCCGTGCAGATGCGGCAGAAACGGCACCTTCCGCCCCAGGTACAGGGCCCCTACGCCTTTCGGGCCGTTGATCTTGTGAGCGGAGACGGAGAGCATGTCCACCGGCAGTTCGCTGACGCTGAGGGGCATCACGCCGAATGCCTGCACCGCGTCGGTGTGAAACACGATGTTCCGTTCGCGGAGGAACCGGCCGATCTCTTCAATCGGCTGGATCGTGCCCACTTCGTTGTTGCCGTACATGATCGAGACCAGCACGGTATCCGGCCGGACCGCCTGTTTCAGCTCCTCCAGGCTGACCATGCCCGTCTCGTCCACCGGCAGGTACGTCACCTCAAAACCCATCTGCTCCAGATGCGCGCAGGCATGCAGGACGGCGTGGTGCTCGACGCTGGACGTGATGACGTGCCGCCCCCGCTCCCGCTGGGCCATCGCTCCCCCGATGATCGCCATGTTGTCCGCCTCCGTCCCGCCGCTGGTAAAGACGAGCGTCTGCGGTTCGGCGCCGAGAATGTGAGCGATCCGGTCGCGCGCCTGCTCCAGGGCCATGCGCGCCTCCCGCCCAAAGCCGTGCAGACTGGAGGGATTGCCGTATACGTTTGTCAGATAGGGTTGCATCGCTTCCGCCACGCGCGGATGGACAGGGGTCGTGGCGGCGTGGTCCAGATAGATCATCTCGCGCTCTCCTTTGCTTCGTACGCTGTTGCGTCAAATGTAAAACATGTAACCGTCCGTCTGTCCTTCGTCCTTGTAGCTGATCAAATCCTGCAGCGACGTGGAATCGAGGACGGCGGATATGCTGTCGCGGATGCGCAGCCACAGGTAGCGCTTGGCCGGGTCTTCCTCCTCGGTAAACTCCACCGGGCTGATCGGCCCTTCCAGCACGCGGATGATGTCGCCGGCGGAGATTTCATCCGGCTTTTTCGCCAATACATACCCGCCGTACGCGCCGCGGATGCTTTTCACCAGTCCGGCATTGCGGAGCGGCGCGATCAACTGCTCCAGGTAATGCTCGGACAAATCGTGCCGCTGGGCAATGCTCCGCAGCGAAATCGGGCCTTCGCCGAAGCGGTTGGCCAGTTCCATCATGATGGTCAGGCCGTAACGTCCTTTCGTAGAAATTTTCACTGTACCAACTCTCCTTTTTTTCCTCTCGCTCCCTGCCCACCTCCTCCATGACGGTTGACCTACATGAGACGGGCGGTTGGGGACACACTACGTTGCAGGGGGTGAATGCACATGGCCACCAATCAAAAAGCGGTAGACGGCAAAAACCATCCCTCTGCGACGCTGTACGACCAGCCGGCCGGCACGATCGCCCACAAGGCGCGCTACGGAGCCAGCGAGCAGAGCAAACAGCCGAACGAAAACGGCGATCTTCCCAACAAACCGGGAGGAACCGTCCGCACCTGAACGCTCGTTCCCCCGCCACCCGGGGGAACGTTTACGGTCCGGGCGTCTGCTTGCGCTCCGCCTGCCGACGGCGAATCTCCTGCTCGTAGCCGATCGGCTTCGGCTGATAAAACGTGTAGTCGGTCCCGTCCGGCAAATACCGCTGCGGGACGTATCCGCCGGGATAGTCGTGCGGATAGAGGTACCCTTCGCCGTGACCGAGCCGGGACGCTCCCTTGTAGGCGGCGTCGCGCAGGTGGAGCGGCACCGGTTTGTGCCCGTCCTTCCTGATCGCGGCCAGCGCCTGGTTGATCCCGTTGTAGGCGGCGTTGCTCTTGGGCGCCGTCGCCAGGTACGTGGTCGCCTGGGCAAGGGGAATCCGCCCCTCCGGCATGCCGACCAGCTCCACCGCCTGGAAGCAGGAAACGGCGATGGTGATCGCCTGCGGATCAGCGTTGCCGATGTCCTCCGAGGCGGAAATCACCAACCGGCGGGCGATAAACCGGGGATCCTCGCCCGCGTCGATCATCCGCGCCAGCCAGTACAGCGCGGCGTCCGGATCGGAGCCGCGAATCGACTTGATAAACGCGGAAATGGTGTCGTAGTGGTTGTCGCCGCTTTTGTCGTAGCGAACGGCGCGCCGCTGGATGGACTCCACCGCCACTTCCAGCGTGACGCAAATCCGGCCGCGTTCATCCGGAGGCGTCGTTTTCACGGCCAGTTCCAGCGCGTTCAGCAATCTCCGCGCATCTCCTTCGGCGTACCGGATCAGGTGATCGGCGGCGTCGGGGGTGACCGTGACGTTCAATTCTCCCAGTCCCCGTTCGCGGTCGGTAATCGCCCGCTCCAGCACCTGCCGCAGTTCCTCTTCGTTCAGCGGATGCAGCGGAAAAATCTGCGAACGGGAGAGCAGGGCGGCGTTCACTTCAAAAAACGGATTTTCCGTGGTCGCCCCGATCAGGATAATCGTCCCGTCCTCCACACAGGGGAGCAGTGCGTCCTGCTGCGCCTTGTTGAAGCGGTGAATCTCGTCGATAAACAGCGTAGTGCGCTGACCGTTCATCACCAGACGGTCTTTCGCCTCCTCCACGATGCGGCGGATGTCGGCGACCCCTGCCGTCACCGCGTTCAGTTCGGCGAAGTGGGATTTGGTCGTGTTGGCGATGATTTTTGCCAATGTCGTCTTTCCCGCCCCGGGCGGACCGTAAAAGATGAGCGACGAGACCTGGTCGGCCTCGATCGCTCGCCTGAGCAGCTTGCCCGGCGCCAAAATATGTGATTGTCCGAGCACCTCATCCACGGTGCGCGGCCTCATCCGCGCCGCCAGTGGCTGCAGTTTGCCCGAATCGTGCTGTTCGTATGCGAACGAAAAGAGATCCATTGCTACATACCCTTCCATTTTAATGGGGTTGTCTCAATATCATAGCATACTGGAAACAAACGTGCATTGGCAAGCAACCAATCGGCGTTCCGGCAAGTCGGCAGGTCAGCCGTCCGCAGCGGCGAAAGCGTTTTCCCCATACTGCCGTTTCCCCGCTACCGCACCGTGATCACGCGCTGTTCCCGGCTGCTCTGTTCCGCCCACTCGATCACCCGGATCACGTTCATCGCGTCCGCAGGCGAAACGGGCGCGGGTGTTGCGGACACAATCGCTTCGTACATCTGCTGATAGTACGTCTGATAGGCGCCCGGGATGGTTTCCACGCTGCCGCTCACGTTCAGTTCTCCCACGCTCAGCGTGAGCTGTCCGTACGTCTCTTCGCGATCCCTGCCCCACTCCGGTCCTCCCGGTATCAGGCCCGCCCGCAGCGCGTCTTCCTGCGGATCCAATCCGTACTTCACGAAACTGCCCTTGTCGCCGTGGATCTGGAAACGGGGACCGGGCTGTCTGACCAGCGAACCGGCGTGCAGAATCACCCGCAGCGATCCGTACCCGAGCACGATGTGGAAGTAGTCCGTCGTCCTGGCTCCGGGGCGCTGTGCGCCGACGTCGGCCATCACCGTCTGCGGCAGACCGAAAAGATGAAGCGCCTGATCAATCAAATGGGAACCCAGGTCGTACAGAATGCCGGAACCGGGCAAATCCCGCTCCCGCCAGCGGTCGGTCACCTCCGGACGGTAGCGGTCGTAGTGCGCTTCATACAGGGAAATCTCCCCCAGCACGCCGGATTGAAGCAGGTGTTTCACCGTTAAAAAATCGTTGTCCCATCTGCGGTTGTGGTAGACGCTGAGCACGCGTCCGCGCGACTCGGCCAGCCGGATCAGTTCTTCCGCTTCCGAAGATCGGATCACAAACGGCTTTTCCACCACGACATGCTTGCCTGCCTCCAGCGCCTGCTTGGCGTACGGATAGTGCAAGGTGTTTGGCGCGGCAACGACCACCAGCTCAATCTGTTCGTCACGCAGGAGTTCGTCCACGCTGGCGACCGCCTGCGCTTCGGGCAGGTCTGCACGCACCTTTTCCGGACGGGACGAGACGACCTTTGCCAGCTTCAATCCCGGCACCGACCGGATCACCGGTGCATGAAAGACCTGGCCGGACAATCCGTAGCCAATCAACCCGACGTTTACCTGTTTCACGATTCTCCTCTCCCTTGCTCCGTCGATCGGGAAGCGACCAGCAGCTCCACGCCCGCCTGCTCCAATGCCGCGCGAACCTCTTCGGCCGGCTCCGCGTCGGTGACGACGATGTCGATCTTGTCCAGGCCGCACACCTTGTGAAACAGCCGCTTGCCGAACTTGCTGGAATCGGCGAGAACGATGACCTGATCGGCGCACTCCAGCATCGCCATTTTCACGTAGGCTTCGTCCACCGTGTGGGCGGTCAGTCCTTCCGGCGTGATGCCGCAAGCGCCAAGCAGCAGTTTGTCCACGCGCATGTCGCGCAGCGCGGCGATGGTCTTGGGTCCGAACAAGCCGCGATGCCAAACGTTTAGCTGACCACCGAGCAGATGGATTTCCGCCGACCGCTTCCGGCTGAAAATGTCGGCCACGTCAATGGAATTGGTGACGACGACGTGCGGTTCGGCTGACATCCATTCCGCTGCGAACTGCACCGTTGTTGCCGTATCCAACAGGAGATAGTCACCGCTGTGGATCAACGACGCGGCCACCCTGCCTATCTCCCGTTTGCCTGCCGGGTTGTTCAGCCGCTCTTCGTAGCTCTGCACGTGCTTGGTCAAGGTGGGCAGCACCGCTCCGCCGCGGACGCGGATGATTTCCCCCCGCTCCTCCAGTTTGACCAGATCGCGTCGGGCCGAGTCGCGGGAAATGCCGAACCGGTCGCACATCTGCTCCACGGTGATTCGATGGTGCTGCTGCAAATGGCGCAGGACAGCGGCGAGACGTTCTTCTTGCTGCATGGAAACTCCCTCGTTTACGGAAAAGATATCCTTATCATAAGCGTTTTGCTTACGATCGTCAAAAACATTGCGCGTTTTGCGAGTGATGATAAGCAAAACGCGCAGCCCCGTTGATCGGGGAGAGAGGATGCGCTATAGTAGACGGAAACGATATCCAAGGAGAGGAGCGTGCCCCACATGGCCCGGACAGAATCCACGATGTTCCCGCTCGGTCGAAAGGCACCTGACTTCGCGCTGCCGGACACGGTAACCGGCAAGGTCGTGTCGCTTTCCGAGCTTGCCTCGGAAAAGGCGACGGTGATCATGTTCATCTGCAACCACTGCCCGTTTGTCAAACACGTTCAGGCGGAGCTGGTACGGCTCGCGAACGATTACCTTCCCAAGGGCGTGTCCTTCATCGCGATCAGCTCCAATGACGCTGCCGCCTATCCGGACGATTCGCCCGAGCGGATGAAGCAGGTGGCGGAAGAATGGAAGTATCCCTTCCCGTACCTGTACGACGAAACGCAGGAGGTCGCCCGCGCCTATCAGGCAGCGTGCACACCCGACTTTTACGTGTTCGACGGGAATCTGGCGTGCGCCTATCGCGGTCAATTGGACGACTCCCGTCCCGGCAACGACATTCCCGTCACCGGCGCGTCCATCCGCGCCGCCCTGGATCAACTGCTGAACGGCGAACCCGTGACGGTCCCGCAAAAACCGAGCCTCGGCTGCAATATCAAGTGGAAGCAGCCCGATCGATGAATGAACAAAACCCACTACCGAAAGCTGGCAGTGGGTTTTGTGTCATTACATTGTCTGCAGTCAAAGAAGCTGCTGCGCCCTTTTCGCAGCAGCTTTCAGACTGAGGACAAACCTATTGCATCGAAGGAGAAGCATGTTTCCAGGCAGAGCGACTTGTGAGCCCTACCGAGCGGAGCAGCGATTTGCGGGAAAAAGGAGCGCCACCATTGAATGGGCTGCGCAGCGGTGCGGCTTTGGCGATCCCCCGCAAATCGGTGCGGAGCGTGCAGTCTATGCTTCCTTGCTGGGCGAGCACGGAGCGGGTGCCGGAAACGTGCTTCTCCACCCAGCAGCTACTTTGTCTATACACTGGAAGCTGCTGCGCACTGTACGCAGCAGCTTTTCCTTGGGTTATCCTTTTGCCGGCTGCCAGCCCAGTATGTCGCGGACGACGACGCTGGCCAGAATCAGCCCCGCGACGGAAGGCACAAACGCGTTGCTCGCCGGGGGACGGCGCGCCTTGCTGATCGGAGAATGGGGATCGGCAATTTGGTTTCGCACGTCTTCGCGGATCGTTACCGGAATTTCTTTCGAATACACCACTTTGACGCCTTTGTGGATGCCTTTTTTCCGCAGTTCGCGCCGGATCACCTTGGCGATCGGGTCGTAGCTGGTCTGGGAAATGTCGGCCACTTCGAAGCGGGTCGGGTCCATCTTGTTGGCCGCCCCCATGCTTGAGATGATCGGAATGCCGCGCCGCTTCGCCTCTTGGATCACGTGAAGCTTGGCCGTCATGATGTCCATCGCGTCGACGATGTAATCCAGCTTGTGGGCGAACAACTGATCGGCCGTCTCTTCGCTGTAGAACATGTTCAACGTGACCACTTCACACTCCGGATTGATCGCGGCGATGCGCTCCTTCATCAGCTCCGCCTTTGGCCGGCCGATGGTGTGCAGGGTGGCGTGAATCTGCCGGTTGATGTTGGTGATGTCCACCACGTCCTTGTCCACCAGCACCAGCTTGCCGACGCCGGTGCGGGCCAATGCCTCCACCGTAAACGAACCGACGCCGCCGATTCCCAGCACGGCGACGGCGCTGTTTTTCATTTTTTCCAAGCCCTCGGGACCGAAGGCCAACTCACAACGGGAAAATTGATGAAGCATGTTTCCGTCAACCTCTTCCTCTCAAACGATCTGAACGACCCGGCTCCTCCCTGCTGCCCGTTGAAATGATCCATCGGAAAAGTAGGAATCCCGGGCAAAAAAGGAGCCCCATTATGCCGTGCTGCTCCTGAAGTTTTGAACCTGCGCTGCGCAGGTGGGTGTCTCGCCCAACCGTCCCGGACGTCCACTCGACGGAGGCATGTCCTCGCGGTTTGGGACGGCAAACTCCCTGAAAAGAGTTTGTGGCTCAAAACTATTCGGAAGTCACGTACATCGCAGGGCTATTCTTCAGTATTACCAATGTATCAGAGGCGGATGCGCCTGTGCAAGTACGCTTACGCCTTCTCGTCTTCTCCTTTGACCGTGGTGGTGATGTTCAGTTCGGCGAGCTGCACCGGCTCCACCTGTCCCGGCGCGTCCATCATCAGGTCGCTGGCGCTTGCCGTTTTCGGGAAGGCGATCACTTCACGCAGGTTGCTGCGGCCGGCCAGCAGCATGACCAGACGGTCCAGACCGAGCGCGATGCCGCCGTGCGGAGGCGTGCCGTATTCGAAGGCATCCAGCAGGAAGCCGAACTTCTCGCGCGCTTCCTCCTGCGAAAAGCCGAGCGCCTTGAACATTTTCTCCTGCACGTCGCGCTTGTAAATCCGCATCGAACCGCCGCCCAGCTCGTAGCCGTTGAGCACCATGTCGTACGCCTGTGCCCTGATTTGTCCCGGGTCGGTTTCAAACAGGTGCAGGTCTTCGTCTTTCGGACGCGTGAACGGATGGTGCAGGGCGACGTAGCGCTGCGCCTCTTCGTCCCATTCCAGCAGCGGGAAGTCCACCACCCACAGGAAAGCAAATTTGCTGTGGTCGATCAGGCCGAGCTCCGCACCCAGTTTGGAACGCAGAGCGCCCAGCGCGTCCGCCACCACTTTCGGCTTGTCGGCCACGAACAGGAGCAGGTCGCCTTCTTCCGCCGCCAGACGCTGTTTCAGCGCGTCGATCTCCTCCGCGGAGAAGAACTTGGCGATCGGCCCTTTCACCTCGCCGTCCTTGAAGCCCATCCAGGCCAGCCCTTTCGCCCCGTAGCGGGCCGCGAATTTGCCCAGATCGTCCGCTTCCTTGCGGGAGTAATGGCCGCACCCTTTGGCGTTGATCGCTTTCACCTGACCGCCGCCGGCGACGGCACTGGCGAACACTTTGAAATCGCTGTTGGCCACCAGGTCGGACACGTCGGTCAGCTCCATGCCGAAGCGGATGTCCGGCTTGTCGGAACCGTAGCGGGCCATCGCTTCCGCGTAGGTGAGGCGCGGGAACGGTGTCGGGACGTCCACGCCGATCGTTTCCTTGAAGACGTGGGCGACCATCTGCTCCATCATCGGCAGCAGCTCTTCCATGGACAAGAACGACGTCTCGATGTCCACCTGGGTAAACTCGGGCTGACGGTCGGCGCGCAGGTCCTCGTCGCGGAAGCAGCGGGCGATCTGGTAGTAGCGCTCCATTCCGGAGACCATCAGCAGCTGCTTGAACAACTGCGGCGATTGCGGCAGCGCGTAAAATTCGCCCGGATGCACGCGGGACGGCACCAGGTAGTCGCGCGCCCCTTCCGGCGTGCTCTTGGTCAGGATCGGCGTCTCCACTTCGACGAAGCCGCGGCTGTCCAGGAAGTCGCGGAACGCCTTGGACGCCTTGCTGCGCAGCATCAGGGAGCGCTGCATCTCCGGACGGCGCAGGTCCAGATAGCGGTACTTGAGGCGAACCTGCTCATCCACGTCGATCTCGTCTTCGACCGGGAACGGCGGCGTTTTCGCGTCGTTGAGAATCTCGATTTCGGCGACGTGCACTTCCACTTCGCCGGTTTTCAGCTTCGGGTTGACCGCTTCCGGATCGCGCTTGACGACGGTTCCCTTTACGGCCAGCACGTATTCGCTGCGGACCTTGTCGGCGATTTCCCACGCCGTTTTGTTAAACTCCGGGTTGAACACGATCTGCACGATGCCCGTCCGGTCGCGGAAGTCGATGAAAATCACCCCGCCCAGGTCGCGCCGCTTCTGCACCCAGCCGTTCAGGACAACCTCCTGTCCGATGTGTTCCTTGCCCACTTCTCCACAATGCACGGTACGGTATTGCCACGTCATCTTCGGTAATCCTCCACTCTTCTTGTCTATGAAATAACGCGAAACATTTCTTTACGCGCGTGCCGCCAGGCGTTCGGCCAGAACGGCGGCGACCTGGTCGCGCTTCACTTCCTGCTGTTCACCGGTCGCCATCTCCTTGAGGACGACCGTGCCGTTTGCCAGCTCCGCTTCGCCGATAATCGCCGTAAACGCGGCGCCCAGCCGGTCCGCCTGTTTGACCTGCGCCTTCATTTTGCGGTCCAGGTAGTCCAGATCGGCGGACACCCCGGCGCGGCGCAGCTCGTCGACGAGGACGAACGCGTCCTGCTTCGCTTCAGGGGTCTGGATCGCCACGAAGCAGTCAATCCCCCCGCTCACGGGCAGCTCGACGCCCTGCTTTTCCAGCGCGAGCAGCAGCCGCTCAATGCTGAGCGCAAAGCCGATGCCCGGCATGTCCTCGCCCCCCAGCTCGGCCACCAGCCCGTTGTAGCGGCCGCCGCCGCAGAGCGTTTCGACGGCGCCGATTTCCGCCATCTTGATCTCGAAAGCCGTCAGCGTGTAGTAATCCAGTCCCCGCACCAGCCGCGGATTGACCGTGTACGGGATGTTGAGCGCGGTCAGATAGCGCTTGACCGCCTCGAAGTGGGCGGCGGACTCGTCGCTCAGGTAGTCGAGAATGGACGGCGCGTCCTTGGTCAGCGTCCGGCACTTCTCGTTTTTGCAGTCCAGCACGCGCAGCGGGTTGCGGTCGATCCGGGATTGACAGTCCGCGCACAGCTCGCTGCGGACGCCGTTCAGGTGGGCGAGCAGGTGCTCGCGGTGGCGGGCGCGGTCCTCAAGGGTGCCGACGCTGTTCAGCTCCACGCTCAAGCCCGTCAGTCCCAGCTCCTGGTAGAAGCGCATCGCCAGCGCGATCACTTCGGCGTCAATCGCCGGATCGCTGGAGCCGATCGCCTCCACCCCAAACTGGACGAACTGGCGGTAGCGTCCTGCCTGGGGGCGCTCATGGCGAAACATCGGGCCCAGGTAGTACACTTTCACCGGCTGGTTGGGCTGCCCGTACAGCTTGTGCTCGACGTAGGCGCGCACCACGCCGGCGGTCCCTTCCGGCCTGAGCGTCAGCGCGTCGTCGCTGCGCGGATTGGAGACGCTGTACATCTCCTTTTCCACGATGTCCGTGGTTTCGCCCACGCCCCGTTGAAACAGCTCCGTGCTCTCAAACAGCGGCGTGCGGATTTCCTGATAATTGTAGCGGCGGCAGAGATCGCGGGCCCTGGCCTCGACGTAGTGCCACAGCTCCACGGTACCGGGCATGATGTCCTGCGTACCGCGGGGAATTTGAATCCTTGTCATCTTGCCTGAACCTCCATTGTCTGTTCCCGCAGGAACGTTGGTAAGCAAAATAAAAAATCTCCCGCCGCCCGACATGTCGTACGGACATGTCAGGGACGAGAGATGGTATTCCCGTGGTGCCACCCTGATTGGACTCCAACAGGGAGTCCCGCTTGTTGGCCGTTAACGCCGGCGTACGCCTGCCGGTTACTGGGATGGCGGCCGAAACGCGCGCGGCCGTTTTCCGTTCACCGACGGTCCTCGGGGATGTCATTCGCCAGGCCGTTATAGAGAAGCGCTCTCAGCCGCGGCGCTTCCTCTCTGGCTATCCGTCTCCTGGGTACTTGTTCCCGTCATCAGATCAGACAATCGATCTAGCATGAAAGCTTACTGAAAATCATAGCAAACCGCCAATCGGTCGTCAACAGGCGCTCGGTAAAACTTTTTCCACCGGTTACTCCGCCTGTCCTGCCGATGCGGCTGCCGTCCCGAAGTAGACCTGGTCCAGATCGCGGAGCTTTTCTTCCGTCAGCGTCCGGTAGGTTTCGTTGTACGTCTTCGGATCTTTCGGGTTGGGCCAGCGCGTCAACTTGCCGCTGCCGGGAGCCATCAGCTTGGAGACGGCGCCGCATCCCAGCCCCAGGATGGTCTGCACTTCCTCCATGATCATGATGTTGTAGATGCTCTCCCGGCCATCTTGGGCGTAGCCGACATTTTCCAGATTGCCGAGGATGTTTTTCTGCCGGTAGAGGTAGTACGGCTGGTAGCCGTGGGCCGCCGTCCACTCTGACGCCAGCGCCATCATCCGGCTGATCTCCTCCCGGCTGGCCACCTTGTAGCGCTCTTTGTTCTGCGTCATCTCGGACGCCCGCTTGAACGAGAGGGTATGCACCGTCAGCGAGGCGGGCATCAGTTTTTCCACTTCCCGCAGGCTGTGTTCCAGCTCGGCCAGTCCTTCGTTGGGCAGGCCGATGATCAGGTCCATGTTGATGTTGGTCAGCCCCATCTCCATGGCGAGATGGTACTTTTCGATCGTCTCCTCGACCGTGTGGTGGCGGCCGATGGCGTGCAGCGTCTCCTGGGTAAAGGACTGCGGATTGATGCTGATCCGGTCCACGTTCCAGCGCTTCATCACCGCCAGCTTTTCCCGCGTGATTGTATCGGGACGTCCCGCTTCCACGGTCAGCTCGCGCACATCCGCCATGTGCGGAAACGAGCGGTGCATCTTGTCGAACAGTTGATCCAGATCCTCGGCTGTAATGCTGGTCGGCGTGCCGCCTCCGAAGTACACGGAGGTAATCCGCATGTCATGCCGTCTCAGCCACTCGCCCAGCCGCTCCATCTCGTAGTGCAGCCCCTCCAGAAACGGATTGACGGAGGCGGTGTGGCTGCGGATGGCGTAGGCGGGAAAGGTGCAGTAGGCGCACTTGGTGGGACAAAACGGGATGCCGATGTAGACGGACAGCTCCCGGTCGATCCTGTACAAATCGGGCACCACCTGTAACTGCCGGTCGACGATCTCCTGCAGCAGGCGCAGCTTGTACGGCCGGACCATGAAGTCCTCCCGCAGCCGGCGGTGCGCTTCTTCCTGACTGGCGCCGGAGGAGAGCAGATGATGCAGCAGCTTGGTGGGACGGATGCCGGTCAGGATGCCCCAGCCCTGCTCCATGCCGGTGAACTCCTCCAGCATGACCAACAGGACGTAGCTGACCGCCTGCTTGGCGACCTTCCGCTTGCCCACCTCATCCAGGCCGGCGGTCTGCCTCTCCGCGCTGTGGACGAACCGGCGTTCTCCGGCGATCAGCTCGCCTTCCGCCGAGACGCTGCCGCCCCTGTCCGCGAGAGCCAGCCGGATGCGGATCCCCTCGCCGCTGCTCCATTCGTCCACGTAGGCGATGTCGGGGTCTTCGTAAAACAAAGCGAGAATCAAGGCGATTTCCCGCTCGAATGCGTGTCCTTCACATTTGACTTGTATCATCGGTTCCACCTGCTTTTCAGTATGCCATTCTTCATCTTATCCGACCTGAAAAGCCGGGTCAACCGGACGCGGCCGGCGGAAGGCGCCGCGTCATTGGTGCAGCTTTCGCCTCAATGTCCGAACGTCCCGCACACTGATGTGAAATTCCCTCGACAGTTCCACGTCGTTGAGCGCGGATTCCTTCTCCAGAAAGTCGTGAAAATCGACGGAAAACAGGCGCCGGTTGGCTTCCTGGGCAAACGTTTCCTTGTTGGATTGTCTCACCGTGTCCTCCTCGCTTTCTCGATGAATGCTCTGCTCCCTAGTATGGCCTCGTCCGGGGAAAAGCATAAGCGGGGCGGGTCGATGCGTGCCGCTTTGCGTGTAACTATTTGCAATCGCGGAAGAAGTTTGTCGGATGATGCAGGAAAAAGAAGGGGAAAGGCAGAAGGTATTAGCTGGCAAATCATGCATTGATCGACTTTCAAAACCATGGAAAGGATGTCTACCGTGTTTGAGCGACAAAAGCTTCTGCGGACCATCCTGGCTGCGGTCTGCGCCGTATTGTTTCCCGTATCCGCCGCGTGGGCGGACGGCTCCGTCCAGGTCACCGTGGACAATCTGAACGTTCGGTCCGGGCCCAGTCTGCAGGATCAGGTGCTTACCACGCTGCCCGCCAAAAGCGTCCTGCCCGTCCTCGCCGAGCAGGGAGAGTGGCTGAACGTCCGGCTTCCCGACGGCCGCACCGGCTGGGTGGCCAACTGGCTGGTCAAACCGGTGGCCCAGCAGAGCGTGGGACCGCAGGCGGAGAGCCAAACGACCAACCTCAACGTGCGTTCCGGCCCCGGCCAGACGTTTCCCGTCATTCAGACCATCAATCCGGGTACCCGGTATCCGATCGTGCAGCGCAGCGGGCAGTGGCTGCAGATTCAGCTTTCCTCCCAGAAAAAAGGGTGGGTGGCCGGCTGGCTGGTCACCGAGCACCCCGCCGCCAGTCAAGGGACAGCGGCGCCCGGCGGCGTAAGCGGCGGACAAGCTAATGGCAGCGCGCCGGAGACGCCCCCCGGCGGACAGGCAACCGGCAGTGCACCGGTGACGCCCCCCGGCGGACAGCCGAATCAGCAGGGGCGCGAGCTGATCCTGGACTACGCGCCGTACGTCTACCCCGCTCCGGACGCCGCGCAGCCAGCCATCGGACAGCTTCACGACGGCGAAATCATCACCGTTTTGGCGGAACAGAACGGGTGGATCCAGTTTCCCTACGGCGGCGTCAACGCCTGGATTCCCAAGCAGGGAACGGTCCAGACACCGCTTCCCGCCGCCGGCAGCGGCCAGCCGAATCCGAATCCGCCGCAGCCGGTTCCGGACGCCGGTGCGCCCGCGCCTGACAGCGGCTCCGGACAGCCGCAAGCTCCCGCCAAGCGGACGGCCACGGTCCAGACGGACGGTCTCAACCTGCGCGGCCAGGCCAGCACAACCAGCCCCGTCCTGGGGACGTTGAAGCTGGGAACCACGCTGACCATTCTGGAGCAGCAGGGAGATTGGTACCGCGTCCAGACACCGGACGGCAAAACCGGCTGGGTGGCCGGCTGGCTCATCAGCGTGCAGGAGCCGGCGATGTCCGGTCCGCACGTCACCATTTTGAACCCGGACACCAACATCCGCTCCGGTCCCGGCACCCAGTACGGCATCGTCAGACGGGTACAGCCCGGAGAAAAATACGCGATTGTCAAAAAAGAAGGCGACTGGTTCCAGATCACCTTGCGCGACGGTTCGACGGGCTACGTCGCCGGATGGCTGGTGGCTCCGGTGGGCATGCCCCCCGTCATCAAGGGCAACGAACTGGTCGGCAAGGTGATCGTGGTCGACCCCGGCCACGGCGGCAACGACACCGGAGCGACCGGCTCCAGCTTTTCCACGCTGGAAAAGACGGTCAACCTGCAGGTGGGGCTGCTGCTGAAAAACAAGCTGGAAGCGGCCGGCGCCAAGGTGATCATGACCCGCAGCGACGACCGCAAGCTGACGCTGCAGCAGCGCGTGGACATTGCCGTGCAAAACAACGCGGACATTTTCGTCAGCATCCACCACAACACCCATCCCAACACGCTGACCAACGGCACGATTGTCTTTTATTACAACAAGGGCAATTCGAGCAAGCTCGCCTCGCTGGTGCAAAGCGAAATCGTCAAGGCGACCAGCTACAAGGACCTGCAGTCCAGGTTCGGCAACTACTACGTCCTGCGGGAGAATCCGGTTCCGTCCATCCTGGCGGAGATCGGCTTCCTCTCCAACTACAACGAAGAAATCCGGCTTCGTTCCGAAAAACAGCAGGATTTGGCTGCCGAAGGGCTGTACAAAGGCATCCTTCAGTACTTCGCCTCCCAGAACGTTCAGGGAGGATAACCTGAGAACCCCCTTGGCCGTTTTCAATCCGGAAAGCGGCAAGGGGGTTTTTCGTTCGTCCGCGATGCAAGGAAACCATTTCCTTGACATCCATTTCATGCAACCGTTATGCTGAAGACATACTCATCAGTATGGAATGAATACATGGTCGGAGAGATACGATGACGACACGCGAACGAATCATGGAAGCGGCCCGCCGGTTGGCCGCCCGCCACCCTTTTGACAAAATCAGTTTCGCCGATGTGGCGAAAGCGGCCGGCGTCCACTGGACAGCGGTGAGACGCCACTTCGGCAGCAAGCAGGAGATGAGAGCCTGGCTGGCCCAACAGCAGGCGGACAGCGCGCCGTCGCTGGCCGATACGCGGACGCGCATTTTGGATGCGGCCGCCCGCGTATTCGCCCGGCTAGGGTATGCCGGAGCGTCGCTGGAGCAGGTGGCCGCCGACGCCGGAATGACAAAGGGAGCCGTCTACTGGCATTTTTCAAGCAAGAGCGATCTGTTCGCCGCCCTGTGCGAGAAGAACCTCACGCAGCAGCTTCAGGTGATGCCGCGGCAGGCGGAGTCAGCCCTCAATTCGGCTGCTCCGGCGCAGGGGCTCGCCCGCTTGCTGCAGTCGCAGTTTGCCTGCGTGGAGGAGGGACAGGGCAATCCGATGCTGTTTTTCGAATTTGTCACCGCCAGCCGTGATCCGGCGGTCGGCGAAGCGCTGCGGGCCGCGTACGGAAAGATCATCGACGGCGTCAGCGGCGTCATCGCGCAGCTGCAGGAAAGCGGCGCCGTCAAACGCGATTGCGACCCGGGCGCCTTGGCCGTTCTGTTCCAGGCGCTGATCAACGGCCTGCTGTTGGGCTGGCTGATTGACCCAGACCGCATCCGCTTTGAGCAGGTGGTGCCCGAGCTGTCCAGAGTCCTCTGGGAAGGCCTGCAGCCCTCGGCGGACGACGCCACTGCACCCGTTTGAAAGGCAAACGGGTTTTTTGCCAGCAACCACATACCGATTGGTACGTTATTCTCATACGTTTACGTATGTAAAACGAATAGAAAGGGATGATGGGGATGTGTGCGATCACGGGGGTGGCGGCGGTCATGCTGGCGCTTTATGCGCACAATCAACGGGAGGTTCGCCGCGCCGAAAACGCTTTTCCGCCGCGTGGATCATTCGTCACGGCGGAAGGACTGCGCCTGCACTACGTCTGCCAGGGGGCGGGACAGCCGGTCGTGCTGCTGCACGGCGGGATTCTCTCCTCCTGCGATTACGCCGGGGTATTGGAGCTGGCCGCAGAAGCGGGCTTCCGGGCCATCGCGTTTGACCGGCCGGGCTACGGCTACAGCGAGCGGCCCCGGCGGGACATGGCGACGCCTGCGGTTCAGGCCCGCCTGCTGCGGGAGGCGCTGTCCGTCCTCAAGGCCGAACGGCCCGTCCTGGTGGCCCATTCGTGGAGCGGATCGCTCGCGCTCGCCTACGCCTTGGCCTATCCCGACGAGATCGCCGGCCTTGTGCTTTTGGCACCGGGGGCCTACGCGGGTGACGCCTACCCGGCCGGAACGGCGGACCTCTTGATCGGCCGCCTGCTGCGCGTTCCCTGGCTGGGCGGCCTGCTGGCCAACACCGTGCTTCCGCCGTTGGCGCGGCTGCTCGTCAAACCGATGGTCACGGCCGCATTTTCCCCTGACCCGGTGCCGCCGGGCTACCTGGAACGAGCCAGAGCCTTGTGGTCGAGGCCGGGTCAGTTGAGGGCCAATCGCGAAGACATTTTGGCCTACGTCCGGACGGTCCCGCAGTGGGAGCCGCGATACGCCGACATCCGCACTCCGGTCGTGATCGTCGTCGGCGATGCCGATCCGTTCCACCCCGCGCTGCAAGCCGGCCGCCTGCATCGGGAGATCGGCCACTCCCGGTTGGTGGTGCTGCCCGGCACCGCCCACATGATCCCGGATGTGCGGCCGGAAGCGGTGGTGGAGGCTGTGCACATGGTGTTGAAACACAAACAGCCGAGCTAGGCTCGGCTTCGTTTCCTCTTTACACGGGCCGCCTGTCCCACGGCTCCACCTGGCCGACGACCGAGAACGGCCGGTCGCCCTGGATCGCCGCACGGACGCCGGCGGCGATCTCCGCGTGGGTCAGCCAGCGGGAGTCGTCTCCCTGCAGCCGAAACCCGAGCAGAATCCGCCGGTACAAACAGTTGGGCACGTCGGCGACGCGGGGCGGTTCCTTGTAGGCGCGGCTGCCGCAGACGTGAAACAGCCGCCATGTCCTGCGTTGCGCCGACAGTTCCTGCTGAACCGCCGGGAGCGCGTGGGGAGCGGTCGAGTGAATCCAGGCGACCACCAGATCGATTCCGCCCCGCTCGCGAACCAGTGACGCGGCCGCTTCCCGAAACCGGTCCGTCTGGTGATAATCGACCGGCAGCAGGGAGAACCCCCTCCGGCCTGCCGGATCGCTCCGCCAGGGCCTGCAGCTTCTTCCGGTCTCGCCCGATCACGGCCACATGGTATCCCGCTTCCTGCAGCCACAGCGAGACCCCGGCCAGCATGCCGCTCCCGCCGATCACCAACGCTTCCCGTCCCACCGCCATCCCCCTCTCCGATTCCCGTACGCTTCGCGATTAACCCGGACCTCCCGCCGTGGAAGTGTCACGACTCCACGATCAACGTGACGGGGCCGTCGTTGACCAAACGCACTTCCATCATCGCGCCGAACCGGCCCGTCTCCACACGCAGCCCTTTTTCCCGCAGCTTGGCGTTGAACAGCTCGTACAGCGGTTCCGCCTGTTCGGGGCGGGCCGCCGCCATGAAGTTGGGCCGCCTTCCCTTGCGGCAGTCCCCGTACAGGGTAAACTGGGAGACGGACAAAATCTGTCCCTCCCGCTCCAGCACGGAGTGGTTCATTTTTCCCTCGCTGTCTTCAAAAATGCGCAGGTGAGCGATTTTGTCGGCGACAAACTCCACGTCCTTTTCGGTGTCCTCATGGGTAATGCCGACCAGGAGCACCAGCCCGTGCTCAATCTGTCCGACGATCTCTCCCCCTACGGTAACGCTTGCTTCCCTGGAGCGCTGTACCACTACGCGCATGCATGATTCTCCCTTCTCTCCCAAATGAAGAGCACCCAATCTCTCGCGATCAGGTGCTTAAAATCCGCCGAACGGAATAAATGTCTTTGATGCTTTTGATGCGTTCCACCACTTTTTGCAGGTGAGCCACATTGCTGATCGTAATGGTCATGTGGATCGTGGCGAGGCGGTTTTTGTCCGCCTTGCCGCTGACTGCGGCAATGTTGGTCTTGGTCTCCGCCACGACCTGCAGCACGTCGTTGAGCAGGCCGCTGCGGTCCTGGCCGGTGATTTCGATGTCCACGTTGTAGTTGTGCTTGGCGTCGGCATCCCACTCCACGTCGATCAGCCGCTCCACGCACTCTTCCGTCAGCACGTTGGGACAGTCGCGCCGGTGAACCGATACGCCCCGGCCGCGGGTGACAAAGCCGATGATCTGATCGCCCGGGATCGGCGTGCAACATCGCGATATCCGCACCAGCAGGTTGTCCACGCCGCGCACTTTTACGCCCGATTCGCTGCGTACGACCTGCGGGGACGAGCTCGGTTTGTACTCAGGTGCGGGCGGGTTCTGCTCCTCCCGCTCCCGCCGCAGCTTGTCGATCAGCCGGGTCACGATCTGCGCGGCGGTGATGCCGCCGTAGCCGACCGCGGCGAACATGTCCTCGTGCCCCTGGAAGTTGAAGCGGGCCGCCGCCTCTTTCAGGTTGGCTTCGGTCATCGCCTCCTTGACGTCGTAGCCGCGGGCCTTGATCTCCGCCTCCACCATCTGCTGCCCCTTGGCGACGTTCTCTTCCCGCTTCTCCTTTTTAAACCACTGCTTGATCTTGTTGCGGGCGTGGGCCGACTTGGCGATCTTCAGCCAATCCTGGCTGGGGCCGTACGAATGCTTGGAGGTGAGAATCTCGACGATGTCGCCCGTTTTCAGCGCGTAGTCCAGGGGGACGATCTTGCCGTTGACCTTGGCGCCAATGGTGCGATTGCCGACCGCCGAGTGAATCCGGTAGGCAAAGTCCAGCGGCACGGAGCCTTTGGGCAGTTCCACCACGTCTCCTTTTGGGGTAAAGACGAACACCGTGTCGGAGAACAAGTCCTGCTTCAGCGACTCCATGAATTCCTGGGCGTTGGGCGCCTCCTCGGAACCGCCCTGGATGATCTCGCGCAGGTTGCCCAGCTTTTCGGCAAACGAGCCCTGCACGACGCTCTTGCCTTCCTTGTAGGCCCAGTGGGCGGCGATCCCGATCTCCGCCGTCCGGTGCATCTCCCAGGTGCGGATCTGCACTTCCAGCGGCTCCCCTTTCGGCCCGATCACGGTAGTGTGCAGAGACTGGTACATGTTGGCCTTGGGCATCGCGATATAGTCCTTGAAGCGGCCCGGCATCGGCTTCCACAGCGTGTGGACGATGCCCAGCACCGCGTAACAGTCGCGGATGTCGTTGACGATGACGCGCAGCGCCAGCAGGTCGTAAATCTCGTTGAACTGCTTGTTTTGCTTGGTCATCTTCTTGTAGATGCTGTAAATGTGCTTCGGCCGGCCGGAAATCTCCGCCTCGATGTTCAGCTCTTTCAGCTTCTCCTTGATCGTGTCGGCCGCCTCGTTGATGTACGCCTCCCGCTCGGCCCGCTTTTTCTGCATCAGGTTGACGATGCGGTAGTACTGCTGCGGATTCAGGTAGCGCAGAGCCGTGTCCTCCAGCTCCCACTTGACGGAAGCGATCCCCAGCCGGTGAGCCAGCGGCGCGAAGATTTCCAGCGTCTCGTCGGAAATCTCCCTCTGTTTTTCCTCGGACATGTGGCGCAGCGTCCGCATGTTGTGCAGGCGGTCGGCCAGCTTGATCATGATGACGCGGATGTCCTGGGCCATCGCCACCAGCATCTTGCGGTGATTTTCCGCCAACTGCTCCTCCTTGGACTTGTATTTGATTTTCTCCAGCTTGGTCACGCCGTCGACCAGGAGAGCCACTTCCGAACCGAACTCTTCGCGAATGCGATCCAGCGTAATGTCGGTATCTTCCACGACGTCATGCAAAAAGCCGGCGGCAATCGTCACCGCGTCCATGTGCAGGTTGGCGAGGATCCCCGCGACGGCAATCGGATGCATGATGTACGGAACACCCGATTTGCGCACCTGACCTTCATGCGCTTGCTCCGCCAGGCGGTAGGCGCGCGTAATCAGGTCCAGATCGGTTTGGGACAAATAGCTGCTTGCTTTATTCAGTACTTCTTCAACGCCGGTGCTCATAGTTCCCTTCCCTTATCCTCTCATACAGAAAACTTCCTACGAAGCCGGTTCAACCGTTCCATCTCGTCGTAAGGGTGGAATCGATACAACACGTCTATTTCATACTATTATCTTGTAAGTCGTTTGCCTTGTAAAGGTGATTCTCCCCGCAAAGTATGAAGGAACCGTGAAAAGGGCCACAATCGGGCAGCGGCGGCTGCCTGACGCCCTTGCGGCCAAGGAAAAAAAGCTCTCCGTCCGCTGCGAGGGACAGAGAGCAACGCTGCTAGTATTGAACCAGCGACTTGACCGGAATGTCGCCCAGTTTTTGGCGTCCGTCCAGATAGGTGAGCTCGATGAAGAAGGCAGCGCCGACCACCTTGCCGCCCAACTGCTCGACCAGGTTGATCGTGGTGGTGATCGTGCCGCCGGTCGCCAGCAGATCGTCCGCGATCAGCACGCGCTGCCCGGGCTGAATGGCATCGACGTGTACAGCCAGCGCGTCCTTGCCGTACTCCAGGCTGTAGTCCGCCTTGATCGACTCGTACGGCAGCTTGCCGGATTTGCGGATCGGCACGAAGCCCAGGCCCAGCGTGTAGGCCAGCGGAGCGCCTACGACAAAACCGCGCGCTTCCGGTCCGGCAATCACGTCAGCCTGCATCTCGCGGGCAAACTGGGCCAGTTCGTCAATCGCCGCTTTGTAGGCAGCCCCGTCTTTCAGCAGGGTGGTAATATCCTTGAAGCGAATGCCCGGCTGAGGGAAATCAGGAATCACGCGAATGTATGATTTAAAGTCCATGAAACAATTCCTCCTACCAGGTGACAGTCTCCACCTGTTGTTGAAAATGGTGAATCAGGGCGTCGTACGAGGAAAGCAGGAGTTCCGTCGCCAGTTCCGCCTCTTCCTTCCACTCCGCATAGTAGCGGGAGCTTTCCAGCGGCCGTTTCGGCGCTTCCGGCTGCAGGCGGAAGCTCTCCGCGTCCGAGCGGACAAACTCCAGTTCCGCAAACACGGCCAGCATGCCGTCCAACACGTCCCGCTTCAGCTTCAACCGACGGGCCAACGCGTCCAGATGAATCCGCTGGACGCAGGGGACCTGCAGCAAAAACTGGTACAGCGCCTTGAACTGCTCCCGCCCCGGGCACGACAGCCGCTCCGCCCCCAGATCGGGATCGCCGAACAGGCAGTAGATCCGCTCCGCCTGTTCGAGGCGGGCCAGCACCCTGTTCAGGTCGCTCCGCCGCTTGGGCAGATCGTAGAGGACGACGGTCGGCAGGGCCGGCACATGACCGTCCCACGCGTCATCCGCGACGACCAGGAGCCTTCCCGGCTGCTCCGCCGCGGCCAATCCGGCGGCCAGCGCCTCGTAGCTTTCCCGCCGGAACAGGACGGTCAGCATCTCGTGCCGGGCGGCCAACTGCCGCCACCTTTCCTGTTTGTCCCGGCACCCCCGCCAGTCAAAGACCTGTCTGTGCGGCACGGCGAGATCGCGAATCGTGAGCTGCGGTTTGCGATGACCGTTCCACTCGTTGACGGACAGCTCCGCCAGCACTTCAAACCGCGCTTTCGGCGTCACTTCGCTCACGACATGGGCCCAGTTGAAGCCGATCGCGTCCACGCTGCCGCCCTCCTTGCAGAGCGAGCATTTCAGATGGCTGTCGTCCCGGCCGATCGTGCGCATGCCGGCTGCCTCCACATCCCGCACCAGCACCAGCGGCGTGGGGTTGCCCATCCCGAACGGCGCCAGTTGTTCCAACTGCTCTGCCGTGTCGAGGCTGATCTCCGCGAGGTCCAGGGCGACATCCACCTTGGTCAGCGGCACGAAGTCTTCTTCCGTCAACCACTCGGCGGCCAGCCGGTTGAGCCGGTCGCGGAGCGGCTCGAGATTCTCGATCGGCAGTGTCATCCCCGCCGCCATCGTGTGCCCGCCGTAGTGGGGCAGCCATTCCCTGCACGCCGTCAGCGCTTCGTACATGTCAAAACCGGCAATGCTGCGGGCGGAGCCTTTGGCCGTTCCTTTTTCCCGATCGATGCCGAGCACGATCGTCGGCCGGTAAAACATCTCCACCAGCCGGGAAGCGACGATGCCGACCACCCCGACGTTCCAGCCTTCCTTGGCGAGGACGAGCACGCGGTTTTCGTCCAGGGGAAACTGCTCGCGCACCATCTGCACGGCCTCGTCGGTGATGGCCTGCACCAGCTCCTGCCGCTCCCGGTTGAGGTTATCCAGGATGCGGGCGCATTGGTCCGCTTCCTCAGGATCCTGCGTCGTCAGCAGTTTCACGGCTGCTTCCGCCGTCTCCAGCCGGCCGCCTGCGTTGAGACGAGGCCCGAGGGCAAAGCCGACGTGGCCCGCAGTCAATTCGCTGTCCGCCAGGCCGCAGACGCGGATCAACGCCTGCAGTCCGATGTTGCGGGTCTGATTGAGCCGCTGCAGCCCGAGACGGGCGAGAACCCGATTCTCATCCACCAGCGGGACGAGGTCGGCGATCGTGCCCAGCGCGGCGAGATCGGCCAGATAGAGCGGCGGCTCTCCCAGCAGCGCATGGGCCAGCTTGAATGCCACCCCGACGCCGGCCAGCATGTCAAACGGATACGGACAGCCCGGCTTTTTCGGGTTGATCACGGCAAAGGCCTCCGGTAAAACTGCCGGAGGTTCGTGGTGGTCCGTCACGATGACGTCCAGCCCCAGTTGATTGGCAAATGCCACCTGCTCCACCGCGCTGATGCCGGTGTCGACGGTGACGATCAGCTTGTAACCGCTTTCCTGCAGGTGGGCCAGTGCGTCTTTATGTAAACCGTATCCTTCCGTAAAGCGGTTGGGGATGTAGCAGTCAAACACAGCGCCCAATTGGCGCATGACATGAACCATCAACGACGTGGAACTGACACCGTCCGCGTCGTAGTCGCCGTAAATGCAAATCGGTTCGTTCCGCTCAATCGCCCGGCGAATCCGGTGCACGCTCTCTTCCATCCCGTCCAGTAGATACGGGTCGTGAAACAACTCCGGTCCTGCCTCCAGAAAGGCACGCGCCCGCTGCGGCGAATCGATGCCGCGGATGACCAGGAGCTTGGCGATCAGCGGAGACAATCCGCATTCCCGGGCAATCTCGTCCGCCAGCTTCTCGTCATACGCGGCCAGTTGCCAGCGTGTTTTCGCTTTGAGCATAGGCCTTTCCTCCAATCCTCATTCATTATAGAGGAAAGGACGGGAGACTGACAACTGGCGAACATTTACGCCTGTCCGTCCGGAGGAGCCTGGACGTCCGCCGCTTTTTCCTCCGGGCGGGGATCGTACGGGTTGACGTGGACAAACACGTCGCGAACCGCGGAGAATTGGGCCATCAGTTCCCGCTTGACCTGTTTCGCGATCCGGTGGCCCGCTTCCACGGTGATGTGGGGATCGACGCCGATCTTCACGTCGACGATCTGGTAGTGGCCGTGTTCGCGTGCACGGAACGAATCGATCCGCTTCACGCCGGGCACCGCCTCGATGGCGCGGCGCAGCTCAACCGTCTCCTCTTCGTGAAGCACGTGATCGAGCGTGTTGTGAATCGATTCCATCATGATGTGGTAGGCCATTTTCAACACCAAGGCGGAGACGAAAATGCCCGCGATCGGGTCCAGGTACAAAAGCCAGGGGATGTCCAGGCGGCCGCCGAGGATCGCCCCGCCAATCCCGATCAACGCCGCAAACGAGGAAAAGACGTCGGAGCGGTGCTCCCAGGCGTTGGCAATCAGCGACGGGCTGTTCAGCTTTTTGCCCAGGTTGTACTTGTAGCGGAACATCCACTCCTTGACAATCATCGAGCCGACAGCCGCCCAGACGGCCGCCATGCCCGGCGGCTCCAACGGGGCGAACAGTGATTTGACCGACGCCGACCCGATTTCCACGCCGACCAGCGCCAACAAAACGGAGACGATAATCGCCGCCACGGATTCCGCCTTTCCGTGTCCGTACGGGTGATCCTCGTCGGGCGGACGATCCGCCGCCCGCAGTCCGATCAGGACGGCCACCGACCCGACCACATCGGAGGCGGAATGGACCGCATCGGCAATCAGCGCCTGCGATTTGGCCAGCCAGCCGATCAGCAGCTTGGCTGCGGCCAGCGCCAGGTTGCCGACGATTCCCACCCAGGCGCCAAACTGCGCCTTGGCCAAACGGTTATCCACAGCCATCGCCCCTTTCGCGGGAAGTATGGTGGAGAGAAGAAAAACCGCGGGGAAGCTCCCCCGCGGTTTCGTCACTCAGCCCTCATTTGGAGCCGGAGAAAAACGTTTCTTTTTCATTTCCCGTTCTTTCAGGGCCACCCATACCTGAGCGGCAATGAAGATGGACGAGTACGTCCCGCTCACCAGACCGAAAATCAGGGCCAGGGAGAAGTTGCGGATGCTTTCACTGCCCAGTACGGCAATCGCCAGGGCGGTGAAGAACACCGTCGCCACCGTAAAGATGGAGCGGCGCATCGTCTGCCACAGCGAGACGTTGACCAGGTGTTCCAGATCTTCCACGGTTTTGGACTTCATCGTCCTTAGGTTTTCCCGAATCCGGTCAAAAATTACGATCGTGTCGTTGATCGAATAACCGACAATCGTCAAAATCGCCGCGATGAACGTCAAATCCACTTCCAGCCGGAACACGGAGAACAGCGCGATCGGAATCAGGACGTCGTGGATCAGGCCGATGATGCAGGCGATGCCAAACAGCAGTTGGAAGCGGATCGCGATGTACACGATGATTCCGACGCCGGCAATCGCTACGGCAATTGCCGCTTTTTGCACCAGTTCGCGGGCGATGCTCGGATCAACCGTCGCTTCCTGCTTGGTTACCTGCGGCCCGTACTTGTCCTTCAGTGCCTTTTCCAGCGCTTTCAGCTTTTCAGCGTCCACCGTCTGGTCAAAACGGGTCTGTGCCTGATGGTCGCCATAGGGCGTCACATGGGTGAAGACGGTATTCGGCACGTGCTGCTTGATCAACTGTTCCACGTCGGCCGGATTAAACTCCTTGCCGATGTAGATGTCGAGGCGGGTCCCCGCCTTGAAGTCGACCCCCAGGTTCAATCCCATAAACAGTGTGAAAAGCAGGCCCAGGACGAGAATGGCACCGGAAAAGAGAAAGAACTTCCGCCGGTTTTTGACGATGTCAAATTTGACAATATCTTCGTGTCGTTTAGAGCTCACCGATCTCACTCTCCTTTACCCCGAACCAGAACGGCTTCTTGATCATGTTGGAGCGGACGAGCAGCCACAACAGGAAGCGGGAACCAAACACGTTGGTGATGACGCTGACGATCAGCGTCATGGCCAGCACGATCGCGAACCCTTGGATGGAGCTTGTCCCGAAGTAGAACAGCACCGCTGTCGCGATCAGCGTGGTCACGTGCGCGTCGATAATCGTGATCAACGAACGGCGTTCCCCCGCACGGAATGCAGACAGAATCGTCTTTCCGGCGCGAATCTCTTCCTGAATGCGTTCGTAGGTAATAATGTTGGCGTCCACCGCCATCCCGACGGAGAGAATGAAACCGGCGATCCCCGGCAGGGTGAGCGTCGCGTCCATCCAGTCAAGCACGACAAGACAGAAGTAGGTAAACGCGACAAGCGTGATGTTGGCGATCAGACCGGGCAGACGGTACACCAGCAGCATGAACACGATGATCAGCGCGGCGCCCACGTAGCCGGCGTAGATCGTTTTTTGCAGCGCCAGCGTACCGAGCGACGCGCCGACCGAGGTCACCTGCTTCTCGATCAGTTTCGCCGGCAGGGCGCCCGAATTGAGGATGTCAGCCAGTTCCTGCGCCGACTCTTGCGTGTAGTTGCCGGTGATTTGGGCGCTTCCGCCGGTAATCACGTTTTGGATGACCGGATTGGTCAGCAGGTTGTCGTCCAGGTAAATGGCCATATGTTTGCCCAGATTGGCCCGGGTGATGTCTTCCAGCTTTTTCGGGTCGGAAATTTTCAATGTCACGACCGGACGTTTCAGGTCGTCGTATCCGACGCCCGCACCGCCCGGGGCAAGGTCGCTTCCGCGCAGGAGCACGTTGCCCTTTTCGTCGCGGAACTCCAGCACCGCCGGTTTGCCGATCAACTCGCGCAGCTCGTCCTGATTGGCCTTCTCGGACGCGATCTTGACGCGGATGCGGTTGGGCAGCTCCGTCTCAATCACGGGTTCCGCCACGCCCCCGATGTTGACCCGCTTTTCGACCATGCTCGCGGTCGCTTTCAACAATTCGATATCCACTTTTTGGTTTGGCTCCAGCGGCTCTACGACGTAGAGAATTTCAAAGCCGCCCTGCAGGTCCAAACCAAGCCGGATCTTGCCTGCCACCTGCTGGGTCGTCGTGGTGATGAGCGTGGCCAGCATGCCCACGACGACCAGGAACAGGAGGAATCTTCCCCATTTGATCATGTAGTAATACCCCTCTTTCCTTCCAGGGTTCCGTCAGAAGACGCAAACCAATATGCCCATTATAGCGAAGTGGAAAAAAACGTGTCAATTTTTGCTGGAAAGCAAAACCATGGCAACCAACCCCTTGTCGTACGCATCAGCCTACTTTTACGAATGTTGAGGCGAAAAGTTTCACTGGGATTGCTTGTACATTTGCAGCATCAGCCAGTTCATGTACTTGGTCGGTTTCAGCGACAGGATGTCGTTGACCAGGCAGTGCAGGGGCGGAATTTCCTTGTATGCGGCGGTGACGCACTCCCAGACGTCCTCCGCCGTGACGTTTTCGTAGCCGAGCAGGGCGAATTCCTCTGCCTTGCTTTCGCACAGGCCGGCCACCTGTGCGTACCATTCCCGTTTGCGCTGCTCGTCCATCTGCTCTCCCCCTCAAAGTAGTCATGCCGTGAGCGGCACGTCCATATTCTTATAGTACGAACTGTTCACGAAATTTGGGCGGTAAAGGAGCCTGCCATGAGACAGTCTTTCTTTTACGGAACGGTCATCCTCATCATCGCGGGCGGCGTGACCAAGGTGCTCGGCTTTGCCAACCGCATCGTCCTGTCGCGCTTGATCGGCGCGGAAGGGATGGGCTTGTACCAGATGGTGGTTCCCCTGCTGTATTTTCTCATCACGGTCACCACGTTTGGTCTGCCCGTCGCCATCGCCAAGCAGGTGGCGGAAACGGAGGCGGCGCAGGACAGCCGGCAGAGCCGCCGGTTCCTGCTGCTCGCGCTGGCGGTCACCGGGGGAATCAGCCTGATCCTGTGCTCGCTTTTGCTCGCGCTGTCCGGGCGCATCTCGCAGCTGCTGTTTGCCGATGCGCGGGCGGACATCGTCCTCTTGGCCGCGGTGCCGGTGATCCCGATCGCCAGCATTTCGATGGTGCTGCGCGGCTATTTTCAAGGCAAACACAACATGACGCCGACCGCCGTCTCGCAGTTGGTGGAGCAGGTGGTCCGCATGGTGCTGGTGGTCGTGATGACGCTCGCCTTTCTGCCGCTCGGCATCCAATACGCCACCGCAGGCGCCGTCGGCAGCATCATTTTCGGCGAAGCGGCCGGCCTTCTGTACATTCTCTGGCAGTACCGGCGGTCCAGCCGGAACACGGCGGCGCGCGTCTGGGAACAGCCGCTGCTGGCTGTTTTTTCACAGAGCCGGAAGAGCCTGCGCCAGTTGTTCAGCGTATCGCTTCCCGTCACCCTGAGCAGGATCGTCGGCTCGATCGCCTATGTGCTGGAGCCGATGATCGTGCCGTTCGCCCTGGTGATGTCCGGGGTGTCGACGACGGTCGCGACCAGCCTGTACGGTCAATTCGCCGGGATGGCCGTCCCTCTGCTCTTGTTTCCCACGTTTTTAACCTATTCCTTGTCCGTTTCGCTCGTTCCTGCCGTGGCGGAAGCGTCCTATCAAAAAAATGCTCCTCTCGTGCATCGGCGCATCTACCAGGCGATGCGGATCACACTCGTCATCGGAGCACCGTGTACCGTCCTGCTGTACATTTTTGCCGAGCCGCTCTGCGGGCTGCTTTACAACAACCCGGACGTGGGGCTGCTTTTGAAGGAGATGGCGCCGTTTTCCGTCTTCCTCTTTTTCCAGGCGCCGCTGGCGGCTGCGCTGCAGGGTCTTGATTACGCGCAGGTGGTCTTCCGCAACACGCTGATCGGCGCCGTTGTCAAGACGGCCGCGATGTTTGTCTTCACCGTCCAGCCCCAGTTCGGCATTCACGGAGCGGTGATCGCGCTCAACATCAACATCACGCTGGTCACGCTCCTGCACCTCGCCAGCCTGGTCAAGGTGATCGGCTTCACCGTGAACGTGCTGGAGCTGTGCAAGATCGGCGCGGCGATGGTGGCCATGGGATACGCCGGTTCGTACATGGCCGCCCACTGGTTTGCCGACGCGCCGGTCATCCGGCTGCTCCTCCTCTGCTCCGCCGCCAGCACGCTTTTGTACCTGGTGCTGCTCGTGGCGATGCGGATTCTGGGCAAACAGGACGTCCGCCGCATCCCCTGGATCGGCGAACAGTTGGCCATCTTTTTCCCCCGGCGCTGACGCCTTTTTCGTCAATGCAGCGGTTTGTCCTTGGTGTCGAGGTAGATGATCCCCCGCTCGTCGATGCTGCAGAACGAGACATCGCGGATGTCCTTGATGCCGTACTTGCGGATTTCCCGTTTCAGCCACAGCTTGTTCTGGCCGATTTTTCTCAGCGCCTCTTCCCGCACCTGGCCGTCCAGGATCAGCGGGATCGGCAGCCCCGCAAACGTCACCCCGCCCTGCGGTTTCGGATCCGGCAGCTTCAGGTCTTCCCGGGTCAGCGGGTGCTTCGACTGTTTGGGAAAGACGCTCATCTGCCCGGTCGGCTCCAGAACGGCAAATTCCACGTCCGCCAGGTTCTTGATGTTCTTCTGCCGCAGGTGAACCATCAGGTCGTCAAAGGTGAGCCGGTTGCGCCGCATCGCGTCTTCGCGAATCTGGCCGTTTTCAATGATCAAGTCGGCCGAACCGTCAACCACGTCGCGAAACTTCTTGTTTTTCAGCGACAGATACGCCATGCCGACTTCCAGCAGTCCGATCAGCAGCATCGGGATATAGAACAGGAACGCCCGTTTGTCGATTTCTTCAATCGCCAGCACCGCCATCTCCGCCAGCATAATGGAGATGACGACGTCAAAGACGGACAGTTTTCCCAATTCCCGCTTGCCCATCAGGCGCAGCAGGACCAGGAGAAAGAAATAGGAAAACAGGGTGCGCATCAGCGCGGTTGTCAGATCTTCCATTTCCGTCGGCCTCCCCACGCAGAGTTTGACGTTAGTCTCCGCGGGAGGCCGTGCGAGTATAAGCGCCAATTTTGACTAATCCCCACCCGACTGCGCTACAGCCACTTTCGCTTGCGGAAGATGTGCAGCATGGCAAAGGTCATGCCGATCATGACGACGAGGGCGGTGATCAGCATGTACGGCTCCGCCTCCGGGCCCAGCCAGCTGAACGTGTTCATTCCGAACAGGCCGGTGATGAACGTCAGCGGCAGAATGATCGTGGAGATGATCGTCAGCACGCGCATCGTCTCGGTGGTCTTGGCGCTGATGATCGTGTAGTAGGTGTCCAGCGCGCCGTTGACCAGGTCGCGGAACGTTTCCGTGGAGTCGGCAATCCGCTCCAGGTGATCCGTCAGGTCGCTGTAGAACGGAACGTTTTCCTCGGATATGTCAAACGAATAGCGTCCGTTGACATTGGCGAAAATGCGCTTCTGGGGCAAAATCACGCGACGAATCAAAATAATCGTTCGCTTCAGCGCCAGGAATTCTTCCGTGATCTCCTCCATCTTGTGCTCGAAGATCTCGTCTTCCAACTCGTCGATCCGCACGCTGATCCTGTCCATGATCGGGAAGTACTCGTCGGTGATGCCGTCCACAATCGCGTACAGCAGGTAGTCGGGACCGCGGTTCAGATAGGAGATGTTCCGGTGGCACATGGCCGCGATTCGGCCGATCGTGTTCATCGGCGACTTGTGAATCGTGACGATGTAATTGGGACCGAGAAAAACGTTCAGTTCCACCGTGGTGATTTCGTCGTCGCTCTCTTCGTTGTAGCGCAGGGCATGAAACACGAAAAAGTAGTAGTCGTCGTACTTGTCTACCTTGGCACGCGGGCTGACGTGCAGGCAGTCTTCAATCGCCAGCGGGTGGAAGTCAAAGATTTTGGCAATGTACTGCAGTTCATTGTTCCCCACATCGTACAGATCAATCCAAAGCAAATCTTCCGGTGACTTCAGCCATTCGTCCTTTTTGCTCAGGTCGACATCGTGGTACATCTTCTGTTCCGAGTGGTTGTAAAAGTAGGTCTTGATCACGTATTCCTCACCCCCCGTCTGGTTCCTCATCCATCATACGAAAATTCCTTCCGATGTTCAACGCGAAGATGAATACGCCGCCCAAGCCTGTCATATAGATGGTACAAACTGACCAGTGAGGAGGGTTATCCGTGCGGAGTGCTTCCACCTCGGTGTTTACGGGTCTGTTGTACACGCTCGGTCTGGTGCTGACGGGCGCTCTCCTGGCCGCCCTGCTGCTGTCCTTTACCAACCTGCGCGAAAGCTCCCTGCCGTACTTCACCTACGCGATCAACGCGCTGGGCCTGCTGTTGGGCGGCTACGTCACAGGGCGCCGCTGCGGAGGAAAAGGCTGGTACTACGGCGGTCTGACCGGTCTGTCCTACTTCCTGCTCGTGCTTTTGATCGGGTTTTTGGGCTTCGACGCGACCATGCAGTGGAACACCCTGGTGTACCTGCTGGGAGCGTTTGTGACGGCGGCCGTCGGCGGCATATTCGGCGTCAACTCCGCTTCCAAGCGGTATTGAACCGGTTCACGGAAGGGGTTCGCGGGACCACGGCCGCAGGAGCGGCATCCGGTCTCGCCCCGCGTCCGGGCCCGAGGGCAAACAAGAAAAACATCCGGCACCTTTGCGTGAGGCCGGATGTTTTCGCGTGGACGGCGGCTTACTTCGACTCTTCCTTCGATTCCGCAGCCGGTTCGCTTGCGGACACCACGTTGTTGACGGCGCCGCGGTCAAACGTAACGTGAACGTTGTGGGCGATCCGCAGCGTGACGGTATCGTCCGACAGATCCTGAATCGTGCCGTGCATGCCGCCGATGGTTACGACTTTATCTCCTTTTTTCAGCGCCGCCAGCATGGCGTTGCGCTGTTTCTGCCGCTTCTGCTGCGGGCGGATCAAGAGGAAATAGAAGATCGCAAACATGATGATGATGGGCAGAAAGCTTTGCAGTTGTTGCATGATTGTCCTCCTTTTTGCTTAGAAAGATCTATCTTCACTCAATCCGTATTGAGCGAAAAACTGGTCGCGGAAATCGCGCAGCCGGTCTTCGGCAATCGCCTGACGCACCTGTTCCATCAGCTTTACCAGAAAATACAGGTTGTGATACGTGGTGAGCCGGACGCCAAAGATTTCGTCCGCCTTGATCAGATGGCGGATGTAGGCGCGGGTGTAGTTTTTGCAGGTGTAGCAGTCGCAGTTCGGGTCCAGCGGGGTGAAGTCGCGGGCGTACTTAGCGTTGCGGATCACCAGCCGGCCCTGGCTTGTCATGCATGTCCCGTTGCGGGCAATGCGGGTGGGCAGCACGCAGTCAAACATGTCGATGCCGCGGATCGCTCCCTCGATCAGCGCGTCCGGGGAACCCACGCCCATCAGGTAGCGCGGCTTGCCGGACGGCAGCAGCGGCACCGTATGCTCCAGCACCTCGTACATCAACGAAAACGGTTCGCCGACGCTCAATCCCCCGATCGCGTACCCGGGAAAATCGAGCGAGACGAGGTCGCGGGCGCTCTGCTCGCGCAAATCCTTGTACATGCCTCCCTGCACGATGCCGAACAGCGCCTGGTCCTCTGGCCGGGTGTGGGCTTTCAGGCAGCGCTCCGCCCAGCGCGTGGTCCGCTCCATCGACTGCTTCACGTAATCGTATTCGGCCGGGTACGGCGCGCACTCGTCAAACGCCATGAAGATGTCGGCGCCGAGCGCATTTTGTATCTGAGTCGCTTCTTCCGGTCCGATAAACAGCTTCTCCCCGTTCAGGTGGGAGCGAAAGAAGACGCCTTCTTCCGTGATCTTGCGCAAATTGCTCAGGCTGAACACCTGAAATCCGCCGGAGTCGGTCAAAATCGCCCGGTCCCAGTTCATGAAGCCGTGCAACCCGCCCGCCTCCCGGACAATTTCGTGACCGGGCCGAAGAAACAGGTGATAGGTGTTGCTCAGGATGATGCCGGCACCGATCTCCTTCAGTTCCTCCGGACTCATCGCCTTGACGGTCGCCTGCGTTCCCACCGGCATGAACACGGGGGTGTCAATGGTCCCGTGCGGCGTATGCAGCTTGCCAAGCCGCGCCCCCGTCTGCTTGCAGGTTTTGATCAATTCGTAGCGTACAGCCAATCTGTGTGCACTCCTCAACCTCTGGATGTAATTCTCACCTATTATATAGAAACTGGCAGCTTTTCACAAGGAAAAACCGGGGGTGAGCCCCCGGTTTCACAAAATCAGCATGGCATCTCCGAAACTGAAAAAGCGGTATTCCTCGGCAACCGCGGTCCGGTAAGCCCGCAGCACGTTTTCCCGGCCGGCCAGCGCGCTGACCAGCATGACCAGCGTCGACTTGGGCAGGTGGAAGTTGGTCAACAGGCCGTCGATAATCCGGAACTGGTAGCCCGGATAGATGAAAATGTCCGTCCAGCCCGATCCGGCCGCCAGCCTGCCGTCGTGCAGCCCGCCCACCGTCTCCAGCGTCCGGCAGGAGGTGGTGCCGACCGCGATGACGCGCCTGCCTTCCGCCTTGGCCCGGTTGACCGTCTCGGCCGTCTCCGGCGGAATGTCGTAATACTCGGCGTGCATCACGTGCTCTTCGACGACATCAGCGGTGACCGGGCGGAACGTGCCCAATCCGACGTGCAGCGTGACATAGGCGATCTCGACGCCCTTTTCCGCAACCCGCCGCAGGTACTCCTCGGTAAAGTGAAGGCCTGCCGTCGGAGCGGCCGCCGATCCCCGTTCACGAGCGTACACCGTCTGATAGCGCTCCTGGTCTTCCAACTGTTCGTGGATATACGGCGGCAGCGGCATGGTGCCGAGCTGGTCCAGAATCTCGTAAAATATCCCTTCGTATTGAAAACGGACAATGCGCCCGCCCGTCTCCGTCACTTCTTCGCAGACGCAGCGCAGCAGTCCGCCGCCAAAGACCACTTCCGTCCCCGGTTTCACCCGCTTGCCCGGCTTGACCAGCGTCTCCCAGCGGTCGCCGCCGAGCGACTTGAGCAGGAGCACTTCGATTTTGGCTCCCGTCCCCGCCTTTTCCCCGATCAGGCGGGCGGGCAGCACGCGGCTGTCGTTGAGCACCAGCACGTCGCCCGGCCGCAGGTATTCCACCAAATCCGTAAAGCGGCGGTGCGCCATCTCCCCTGTCCGCTTGTCGAGGACAAGCAGTCGGGACGCCGTCCGATCCTTCAGGGGATGCTGCGCTATCAGCCGTTCCGGCAGTTCAAAATCAAAGAGTTGTACGTCCACAATTCCGACTCCTCATCTGCAGTTCAACGAGCCGCGACCGCAATCACGGCTCGATTGTCACATCCTGGTAGTAGTGTTGCAAGATTTGCTTGTAGTCATACCCGTTCTCCGCCATCGCCTTCGCGCCGTATTGAGAGACGCCGAGGCCGTGGCCAAAGCCGTTGCCGCGGAACAGGAACATCTGCCGCTTGCTGAGCGTGCGCCAGTCGCCGGTGCCGCTGTAAATCAGGAACTGGTAGCTGTAGCCGTTGGCTGAAGCCGGCTCCCATCCGTCGGCCCCGATCGCCGCCACGCTGCCGCCCCGCGTGTACTCGCGCCGTTTGCCGTCCGCGCCCAGCACCGTAAACGTCCCCATTTCTTCCACGTCAAACTTGGTGCTGCGCAAACCGCTTCCGCCCTGGGTGAAGATCGAGCGGTGCGCGTCCGGCGACGACACCTTGAGCGTCACGCCGTTCGCCTCCATTTCCAGCACACGTCCCGACGGCCCCCGTTTGGTGACGACAAGCGACTCCACCGATCCGCCGACCCGCGGTGCCTTGTTGCGATCCTGGCTGGCGTTGACCATCGCCGCCACTTCTTCCGGCGTATACGGTCCCCGGGTCCAGGCGTAGGCGTTCTCTTCCGGTTCCTCCCGGATGATTGTCACCTGCGTCCCTGCCGGAAGCGTGGAGAGTACGCGGTGGTAGGTGGTGCTGGGGCCGGAACGCAAGTTGGTCCCCTCCGTCGCGATCACGGCCTGCTTCAATCCCATGGGATTGACGCCCCCGTTCAACCGGACGAGGTCGCTGCGTACATACCCCAGGGTGCCGTCCGGCAGCGACACGTAGTACCAGCGGTTGGCCGTTTCCAGCGGTCCGCGGTCCTCGCTCGGCACGGGACGGAGGTAAGGAACGGGATTGCCCCACACTTCCGTACCGTCGGCGGACATGCCGCCGGCGTTGGAATAGAACAAGGCTTCAGCCAGTTTCCCCCTGTACTTGATCACTTCGCCTTCCGTCTGGTCGACGGCCTGGCGGATATCGGCCGACTCCCGCCCGTACCCGTAGTACGCCTGCTCGTACACGGTGTCGGATACGTTGGCGACGCCGTACTTGTTCCCTTGGCCGAGCGCCCGCGTGCGGGCCAGCACGGCCTGCGACTTGAGCGCTTCCAGCGGCCAGCCCGGAGCCATTTCCGAGCCGACCACGCCGTACAAATACTGCTCCAGCGGCAGTTCATTGACGACCGTCAGATGCCCGTTGTACTCGGACAGCTCGATTTTCCCCCGGTACTTGCGCTGGTCCCGCTCCTCCACGCCGATCAGCGGCAGGGCGCCTCCCTTCTTCGGCTCCACGATCAGCTTGGCTTGCGGCGAAAACGCGTATTTCCAAATGGTCTCGGAGCCGTACACGTCCTTTTTCAGCACCGCGTACGAACGCCCCGCCGCTGCCCGGTAGGAATAGCCGGGCTTGGCCGCCGCCGCTTTTTGCGCCAGGCGCTGGAGAGCGTCCTGGCTTACCTCGTCTCCGATCCACACGGCGTACTCCAGCTTGCCGCCGTCCGCCAGCAGCACCGGGTACGCCGGGAGTCCTGCGGCAGCCAGCGCCGTCTGCGCATCCAACGCCTGCTGCCAACTGCCGAAGCGGCCCGCTTCCAGCCTCATCGGCCCTTTGACCGCCGGCTGCTGCCCGATCGCCTGGGCGATTGTCTGGGCCTGGGCTGCCGCCGCCTGATACGTGTCGTACGTGCCGCTGACCACCTGGTACAGCGTCTGTCCGCCCCGCTGCGCTACCTGGATGGAGGCGTCCCACTTGCGCTGGCTGAGCTGCTGCGCCACCTGCTGGGCCCGGTTGAGGTCGCCTGTTTCCGTCACCAGCAGGTGATATTCGTCGACGCGAAAACGCGCCGCATCCTGCCCCAGGGCAGGCAGTTTTGCCGTCCCCTCGCTGCCGCGCAGCGTCACCTCCAATCCCGTGCCGCTGGTCAACGTCACTGTCGGCACCACGCCGCGGTACCCTTGTCCGATATCGATGAACAGCGCGACCCTTATGCTGGGGTCGGCCGCCTCCACGGGAACCTGTCCCGCCAGAAGCACCGCCGACAGAAGGCCGGCCGTAAGGACTTTCCCCATCCAACGCTTGCACATGCCGTCTCGTCCTTCCTCTCCGATGATTTGTTGCGCGTCGAAAAATGGCATCAACTCCCATGTTTTTTCGACAAAATCGCGATTTTTCCTGCCCCGTTTGCGAATTTGGGACCGGGAGAGGGGAAAAAGACCGATGTTCGGGAAGGGACGGCCGGCGGGTTGCCGGTAAAACGGGATACTCTGATCGCTTGCTTGTTTTTCCGGCCGTACAACAAAAGGAGCCCACTCTTCAAACGAAGGGCAGGCTCCCGTCTTTCATGGCTATTTGAACAGGCGGAACAAATAGCCGGCCAATGACAGCAGAATGCTGATCACAATGCAGGTGACGATGGGAAAGTAGAACTTTACGTTTTCCTTTTCCACCACGATGTCTCCGGGCAGGCGCCCGAGCGGCAGAAAGCGGCCGCCCACCTGCCACAAGAGACCGATTGCGATCAGCACGGCTCCTCCAATGATCAGCAGTTTGGCTACCGGATTCACGCTTTCATCTCCCGACCAAAGTGTTGATAAGCCAGCGGCGTCACCACGCGGCCGCGGGGGGTCCGCTGCATGAAGCCGATTTGCAGCAGGTACGGCTCGCAGACGTCCTCAATCGTCTGCCCTTCCTCTCCGATGGTGGCGGCAATCGTGTCCAACCCGACCGGCCCCCCGTCAAACCGGTCGATGATCGCCAGCAGCAGTTTGTGGTCGATGTGGTCCAGTCCGCAGGCATCCACCTGCAGTCGTTCCAGCGCTTCGCGGGCAATCTCCGCGGTAATCACGCCCTCTCCCTGCACCTGGGCGAAATCGCGCACCCGTTTCAACAGCCGATTGGCCACCCGGGGCGTTCCCCGCGAGCGTTTGGCAATCTCTTCAGCACCGCCCTCGGTGATGCCGATCTGCAGAATGTCGGCGGCCCGGGTGACGATGAACGTCAGTTCGGGAACGGTGTAGAACTCCAGCCGGTTGACCACGCCGAAGCGGTCCCGCAGCGGCGACGAGAGCATCCCCGCCCGGGTGGTGGCCCCGACCAGCGTGAACGGCGGCAGGTCCAGCCGGACGCTGCGGGCGCTTGGCCCTTTGCCGATGACAATGTCCAAGGCAAAGTCCTCCATCGCCGGGTACAGCACTTCTTCCACGCTGCGGTTGAGCCGATGGATCTCGTCGATGAAGAGCACGTCGCCCTCCTGCAGATTGGTGAGCAGCGCGGCCAGATCGCCGGGACGTTCGATCGCCGGGCCGGAGGTGGTGCGGATGTTTACCCCCAGTTCGTTGGCGATGATTTGCGACAAGGTGGTTTTGCCGAGGCCGGGCGGACCGTACAGCAGGACGTGGTCCAGCGCCTCCTTGCGCATTTTGGCCGCCTCGATGAACACCTTCAGATTATCCTTTACCTGCTGCTGTCCGATGTATTCGTTCAGATAGCGGGGACGCAGGCTCAGCTCCGCCGCATCCTCTTCCGCATGCATCTGCGTCGTAATGATGCGATGATCCAACTCCTCACCCCCTCATTAACAGCGCAAGCCCCTGCTTGATCAACTGTTCCACCGCCGCGCCACCCTTGGCCGCTTCGGACAGGGCGCCGCGGATCGTTTGCAGTTCGGCGTCGGAATAGCCCAGCGCCGTCAGCGCCTCCAGCGCCTCCTGAAGCGCGGAAGCCGCCTTTTCGCCTGCCGCCAGTTCCGTCGCGGCGACGGCCATGACCGCCGACGGCGTGTAGCCGGTCAGCTTGTCTTTCAAGTCAAGGATCATCCGCTGCGCGGTCTTTTTCCCGATTCCGGGGAACTTCGTCAGATAGGAGACGTTCTCCTGTTGAACGGCCATGACGATCTGTTCCGGCGTCGCGGCGGCCAGGATGGCCAGCGCTCCTTTGGGGCCGATGCCGTTGACGTCCAGCAGCTTGCGGTACAAGTCGCGTTCGTCCCGCGTGGCGAACCCGTAGAGCAGGATGGCGTCTTCCCTGACGTGGTGATGGGTGTACAGCCTGGTTTTCGTCCCTTCGTACCGGACGAACTGGTACGGGTTGGGACAAAAGAGGCGATAGCCGATGCCGCCGGCCTCAATGACGATGTACTCGGCATCCAGGTATGCCAGCGTGCCTTCCACAAAATCGATCATCGTTGCGCTCCTTCCGAAAGGGAGATAAACGCGCGGAACTGCGCGTGGGTGATGGCGATGCCCAAGGCGTCGGCGACGTCGTCCGGTTTAGGCGTCTCCTTCAACCGGAGCAGCATTCGCGTCATCTCCTGAATCTGCCTTTTTTCCGCTCCGCCATAGCCGGTAACCGCCTGCTTCACCTGCATGGGCGTGTATTCGTAGACGGGAATGCCGGCCATTTCGGCGGCCAGCAGTATGACCCCCCTCGCTTGCCCGACCGTAAACGCGGTCGTGACGTTTTTGTTGAAAAACAGCTTCTCGACGGCCATCTCTTCCGGCCGGTATGTATCAAGCAGGCTCTGCATCGCTTCAAAGACCTGTTTCAGCCGCAGCGGAACCGGCAGGCCCGCCTCCGTCTGAATGCTGCCGTACTGCACAGGGCGCAGTTGACTCCCCTGTTTGTCCAAGATGCCAAACCCGACGATGGCAATGCCGGGGTCGATACCGATGATGCGCATGGGCCCACTCTCCGCGTACAAGTTTCTGTTCCTACTGTACCACAAAGCGGAGAAAAAGCGAACGTGCATTTCCATTCCCAAAATAAAAAGCCCAACCCTTTCACAGGGTCGGGCTGCATACGGCGTCACCTAGTGTTTGTTCAATCCAAGTGCATCCGCTTCGTCGTGCTGCATGTGCGCGTATTCGTCCACGCCATCCCGCATCTGTTCGCGGATCTGGTTGATCCGGCGATAGTCGAGCTTGTTGTGCCCCTGGTTCAATTGAATGTACAAACGCTGGTGATACTGGTCTTTGTAGCTTCCTCGAGGCATCGAAGACATGCTGGAAAGACTCCTCCTTGGAGCGCCGTATGAAAACAGTATGGCGTGAGCGTCTCCTTGTTATGATGGCAAGATTTGTTCCGCAAGCGGGATGCACCCGGCAGGGCACACTATCACGCGGGAGGTGTCCTGACTTGCGTTATGTCCTGATCGTCACATTCTTCCTCTGCTCCGCGCTGTTGGGGCAGCCCCTGCAGACCACAGCGGCCGCACCCCCGCCCGATCTGCTGATCGCCGTCAGCGTCGGGCCGAATGCCGACTTTTGGTCCACGCTGTCGATTCGCCAACCGGACGGGCTGGCACAGGTCATCCTGCGCAGCCCCACCGGCCCCGCCGGCTCCCCGCCCGAACCCGTCAGGGCGACGGTCACCATCGGCTCCCGCTCCTTTTTGTACGGGTATGACGGCCGCTTGTACGACCAAAACCGGCAGTCTGCCGTGCACCTGACCGCCGATGCCGCCAAAGAGCTGGACGGGTACGTGCATCGTCTGGAACAGGTCCACTTCGGCAAACCGCTTGATTGGAGCGAAGTGCGCCGCGTGTTCAAACGGATGGGCTACGCCACCGTCATCGACCTGGAGACAGGGGAACGGTTCCGCGTGCAGCGGCGGGCGGGCAGCCGTCACGCCGACGTGCAGCCGCTCACCAAGGAGGACACCCGGATCATGAAGCAGATCTACCAGGGCAGGTGGAGCTGGAAGCGCCGGGCGATCCTGGTGGAGGTGAACGGCACGTACTTCGCCGCCTCGATGCACGGCATGCCGCACGGGGCGGGCGCGATCCGCGGCAACCAGTTCCCCGGCCATTTCTGCATCCACTTTATGGGCAGTTCCACCCACCGGCGGAAGGAGCCGGACCCCAGCCACAGCCTGATGATTTTGAAGGCGTCGGGAAAACTGCCGGAAACGGTGATGGCCGCCTCGCCGGAACAGCTCGTGGATTACTTCCTCACTTCCCTGAACGAACACGATCTGCAGGCGCTGCGCATGACCACGGACGGCTTTGCACTGCCCTCGTTCCTTCAGGGGATTGATTCCGTCAAACGGATAGAGGAGATCCGGCCCGGCGATACCGCCGACGCCCTCGCCGTGGAGATCCCGGTGCGGGTCGACTACGTAAACAGCGAGGGCGCGACAAAGCAGGATCGCTGGGTCTTTCACTTGTACCGAACCGCCCCCTGGGCCCGGTGGAAAATCACCGGTGTTTTTGCCGACGAGTAAAGGCTGCCCACACCCGGGCAGCCTCCCTGTTCAACTGTCTGCTTCGTCTGCCTGAAACTCGCTGTACGTGGACAGCACGCTGTTGTACTCCGCCAGATCGCGGACACGGATGCCCCGTTTCAGCGATTCCAGCTCATCCTTGGACAGTCTCGTTTCCATTTTGGCCGTGTCGATCCGGTAAAACGTCTGCACCACCTGCTGATCCGCCGGCAGGCCGTTGAACAGGGTCAGCACGCCGTCGGGCGACAAGCCGAAGTATCCGTTTGCCTTGCACGACGGAGCGAGATCGTTCTCCCGCTTAAACAGGATCAGCTTGGCCGGATCGGACGCGATAATCTCCCACCCGCTGTACGTCACCAGGGCTTGCGCCAGTTGATCGTGCGGAACCTGTTTGATTTCCTCGTCCTTGACGCCGCACAGATAGGTGCGAGCCAGCACCAGTTGGTACGGCTTCTCCAGGGCGTCCAGTGATCCGCCTGCCTCCGCGGCCAGCCAGGAGAATCCGCTCCCGTTTTGGCCCCGGATCATTTCTCCTACCGCAATGCCGCCGGCCAAACCGACGGCAAACACGGCCGTCCACGACATGTAAAACAACCAATGCCGCCTCATGATTCCCAGTACTCCTTTTACACCCGTTTCCAACCAGTATTGCCAATTTGATGGAAGGAAATACCCGGGAATCGCCAAAATTCTCATCTTTGCGACAACTTTTCATGGAAAATCTACCCAACCCGCAACAGACGTGATACACTATGGTTGCTTTCGATCTATTATTTTTTCCATGGGAGGAATGCAATCCTATGAAAAAGGCACGCACACACAAGCTGGCGGGCTTTCTCCTGTCCGCTTCCCTGGTTGTGGCAGCGCTTTCGTTCCCGCTTGTTCCGGCAAGCGCCAACGGGGACTCCACGCTGAAGCTGCGCCTCTTGGAGACGACTGACATCCATACGCACATCGTCAACTACGATTACTATCAGGACAAGGAGACGGACGAGTTCGGCCTGGCAAAGACTGCTTCGCTGATCAAAAAAGCCCGCGAAGAAGCGAAAAACTCGATGCTGTTCGACAACGGCGACCTGATTCAGGGCAATCCGCTGGGCGATTACGTGGCAAAGGTAAAACCGCTGAAGGACGGCGAGACCCATCCCGTTTACAAAGCGATGAACCTGTTGAACTACGATGCCGGCAACATCGGCAACCACGAGTTCAACTTCGGCCTGGAGCATCTGGAGCGCAGCCTGAAGGGGGCCAAATTCCCCTACGTCAACGCCAACGTGTACGTGGACGACAAGGACAACAATCCGGACAACGACCAGCACAAGTTCACGCCTTACCTGATCCTGGAGCGCACGTTCAAGGACGAGAGCGGCAAGGACGTCAAGCTGAAAGTGGGCGTGATCGGCTTCGTTCCGCCGCAGATCATGCTGTGGGACAAGTCCAACCTGGAAGGCAAGGTGATCGCCAAGGACATCGTGGAGACGGCGAAAAAATACGTGCCGGAAATGAAGAAAAAGGGAGCCGACATCATCGTCGCCATTCCCCACTCCGGCCTCGGCCCCGTCGAAGCGGGCGCCAATCTGGAGAACGCCAGCTATCAACTGAGCAAAGTGGACGGCATCGACGCCATCCTGTTCGGCCACTCCCACTCCGTCTTCCCGGGCCCGGGCTTTGAAAACATTCCGGGCGTCGACGGAGAAAAAGGGCTGATCAACGGCAAGCCGGCCGTCATGCCGGGCTACTGGGGCAACCATCTGGGCGTGATCGACCTGACGCTGAAACAGGAAAACGGCAAATGGAAAGTGGTCGAATCCGCGTCCCGGGCGATCCCGATCTACGACAAAACGAACAAAAAAGCGCTGGCCGACGTGGATACGTCCATCGTCAACGCCGTGAAGGACGACCACGACCACACCGTCGAGTGGGTGCGCTCCGCGGTGGGAACGACGACTTCTCCGATCTTCAGCTACTTTGCGCTGGTCCAAGACGATCCGTCCATCCAGATCGTCACCAACGCCCAAAAGTGGTACGTGGAGAAAAACATCAAGGGCACGGAGTATGACGGCATCCCGGTGCTGTCCGCAGGCGCTCCGTTCAAAGCGGGCGGCCGCAACGGGGCAAGCTACTACACCAACATCCCGGCCGGCACCATCGCGATCAAGAACGTGTCCGACCTGTACATCTACCCCAACACGTTGAAAGCGGTGCTGGTGAACGGCGCGCAGTTGAAAGAGTGGCTGGAACGCTCCGCCGGCCAATTCAACCAGATCGACGTGAACAAGACGGAGGAGCAGCCGCTGATCAACGATGCCTTCCCGACCTACAACTTTGACGTGATCGACGGCGTCACCTACCAGATCGACGTCACCCAGCCGTCCAGGTACGACAAAGACGGCAAGATGGTCAATCCGAACGCGAGCCGGATCAAGAACCTGTCGTACAACGGCAAACCGGTCAAGGCGGAGGACAAGTTCATCGTCGTGACCAACAACTACCGGGCCAGCGGCGGCGGCAACTTCCCGGGTCTGGACGGCAGCAACATCGTCATCGACTCGCCGGACGAAAACCGCCAGATCGTGATCGATTACATCCTCAGCCAAAAGACGATCAACCCGGCCGCCGACAACAACTGGTCGTTCGCCCCGGTAAACGGGAAGGTAAACGTGACCTTCACCACGTCCCCGGACGCCAAACCGTTTGCCGATAAAATGCCGCATCTCAAGTACCTGACCACGCTGGAAAACGGCTTTGCCAAATACTCCATCGACCTGTCCAAGGCGGCCTCCAAGTAACGCGAAAAAAAGCTGATGGCATCCGTGCCGTCAGCTTTTTTCGTTCACCCGACAAAATGATAGGAGCCCCAGGGAGAGCGCTGGAAAATGGCGTGGCCCGCTTCCAGAAACGTCCGGCGCGACCGGCGCAGGCGGGCTTCCATCTGCACGAGCTGCAGAACGCCGCGCATGGTGTAGCCCGGTCTGTTGGCGTACACGCCCGTCACTTCGCGCAGAAAGTTGTCCGGGTAGCGCAGAAGCTGGTGGATCATCCAGACTTGGGCATCGCTGAGCACATTCACGCTGCTGTACGCCTCAATCGCTTCCACAAACGAGTCGACGCGGTACCCCTGCATCAGCAGCATGCGCCCCATGAGCTGGACCAGATCGCTGAGCTGCATGTCGTGGCCCACGGTGTCCAGGTCGATCAAGTAGCAGCTGCCCCGCGACGTGATCAGAAAATTGTGGCTGGCCACGTCCCGGTGAGCGAGCGTGCCCTGTTCGACCACGGCAAACAGCTCCGACGCCAGCGGCAGTTTGTACGCCGCCTGCAAAATCTCACGGCCGTCACGGATGACTTCATCTGCCATCTCCAGGATGATCTGTTCCAGCCGGTTTTGCGGGCCGTTCTGTTCCACGTGCCAGATGATCCGCTCGAAATGCTCCAATCGGCTTTCCCATTTGTCCAGCATGGCCGGCTTTCCTTCAAAGGCATAGGGATGAGGGACGGGGAAGCCGCGGGCCGCCAGGTGAAATCTGGCCAGCGTCGCGGCCGATTTTTTTACGTCGGATATCGAGGTGTTGTCGGCTTCCCGGCCATCGATCATTTTCATCACGGTGTAGTAACGGTTCTGAAACGGAAAGATTTTCTCTCCGCGCTCATCGGAGATGTACTGAACCGTTTGGTAAAATCCTTTCTCTTGCAGGGTATCGGAGAGTCGGGTCACCCACTCTGCCTTCTCCCGTTCTTTGTAGCCCTTGATGATCCAATGGCCCCGATCCGTCTTGAGAAGATGAACATTGCGCCGGGGCTTTACCCCATAGATGCGGCAGCGGAACGCTTTTTCAAGAGAAAGAACAAAGGATCTGCTCATATCCTGACGATCAGGAAGAGGAAGATTCATCGTGCCCTTGTTCCCAATTGGGCCACACTTCCTGAGCGGGCAGGGCCGGCATGGAATGGGAAGCAGGGTACGTCAACGGTGTAGCGTTCTCCTGTGTGCCGCTGTCAAACCGACAATCTTGATAGGGCAAGTCATATGGACCATCGTGACGGCTATCCCGGGACGAGAAAGAGCTGGACGTCGAATCGCACCACTCCCGATGATGCCGCTTCTTCTTGCGGCGGGTACGGGCGGGCGGACGCCGCCACCTCGGCGGGCTGTACGGACTTTCTTCAAACAGGTATTCCGGCGGCATCATGTCTGGCGGCAGCAGCTCCGGTCCTACCCACGGCGGCATCATGTTCGGCGAAATCATCTCCGGACCTACCCACGGCATATTTGGTGGCAGCAGCTCCGGACCCGCCCACGGCGGCATCATGTTCGGCGAAATCATCTCCGGACCTGCCCACGGCATGTTCGGCGGCAGCAGCTCCGGACCCGCCCACGGCACGTTTGGCGGCAGCATCTCCGGACTTACCCACGGCACGTTCGGCGGCAGCAGCTCCGGGCCTACCCACGGCGGCATCACGTTTGGCGGCAGCGTCTCCGGACTTAACCGCGGCGGCCTTGCGTTCGGCGGCTGCGTCTCCGGACTTACCCACGGCGGTCTTGCGTTCGGGGGCTGCGTTTCCGGACTTACCCACGGCGGCCTTGCGTTCGGCGGCTGCGTTTCCGGACTCACCCACGGCGGCCTTGCGTTCGGCGGCTGCGTTTCCGGGCTTATCCACGGCGGCCTTGCGTTCGGCGGCTGCGTCTCCGGGCTTATCCACGGCGGCCTTGCGTTCGGCGGCTGCGTCTCCGGCAGCACTTGCGGCCTCATCGGCGGCCTTCCGCAAGGCGGGCATATCGGCTGCGTCGGATACGGACGGACGGGGTACGGACGGTACGGCGGCTGCGGCTGGGCCGGACTGACGTAGGACGGCGGCTGCGGCGGACTCACCTTGGCTGGAGGAGCCGTCGGCGGAACTGGCCTCAGTAGAGGCGGCACGGGCGGCCGGATCGGCTGAATCGGCGGCTGCGGGGCGACCGGACGCTGGGGGGGAGGCACAACCTGCGGCGATACCCTGCCGGGCGGCGCAGGCGCAACGTACGGCACAAACGGACGCACATAGCCGGGCGGCGCAGGCGGCACATTCGGCCCAAACGGACGCACGTAGCCGGGCGGTGCAGGCGGCACATTCGGCCCAAACGGACGCACATAGCCGGGCGGCGCAGGCGGCACATTCGGCCCAAACGGTCCCACTTGGCCGGGCGGTGCAGGCGGCACATTCGGCCCAAACGGACGCACGTAGCCGGGCGGTGCAGGCGGCACATTCGGCCCAAACGGTCCCACTTGGCCGGGCGGTGCAGGCGGCACGGGCGGCATGTACGGGCTCACGTTCGCGGGCGGCTTGGGAGGCAGGGCCTGCGGCGTTTCCGGTTCCGCCTCGATTTCCAGCTCGCGGTCTTGCCCGATGTCTGTGTCCGTCTCCGGTTCCGTTTCCGGTTCCAGCTCCAATTCCCTGTCTTCTTCCGGTGCCTCCATCGGCCGCTTCTCGATCTGCTGCGGCACTTCCGGCTCCACTTGTTCTTCCTTGATCGGCTTTTCTTTTACCCGGGGAGATTCATGGGACGGGGACGTCCTGTTTTGCTGCGGCCGAACCGGCACGCGCCTGGCCGGGACTTTTACCCGCATGCCGGGATAAATCATGTCGGGGTTTTTTATCTGGCTGTTCAGGCGCAGCAGTTCCTTAAAATCGACGCCGTATTTTTTGGCGATTTTCCACATGGTGTCGCCTCGTTGGACTACGTGGATTCTCACTGTTTCTCCTCCCTCTCGGAAACTCCCTTCCATGGTATGCACCCATGGGCGTTTTGCTCACCCCGGCAAAAAAGGGCTTTCGCCCATCTTGCGGAGCGCAAGAAAAAACGGCTGCCTGACGTGTCGTCAAACAACCGTTCCGATGGGAGCGTTCCGCGGCAGAGCAGTGAAACCGCCGCCCTCCGTCACGCACTTGCAACGCTTCACCCGCCCTTTTTCCTCCAACGCGACGCCCTTGCCCGTTCGAATGGTTCAGAAGGTCGGCGATCAGCCCGCCCGCGCCCGAATTGGGGGTTCCCCTTTCCTCACGTGAGCCGGTACATTTTGCTCGGCCGCCCTCTCGTGGCGTGGGACGTTTCCCCGATACACTCCGCCAGGCCGTAGTCGCACAGGCTGGCAATGATCCGTCTCGCGTTGCGGTTCGTCATGGCGAGGTGGGCGGACAGATCGGTCGTGGTAAACGCGTCCCAATTCATGCGGCGGATCAAGGCTTCCAGCTTTTTGTACGTCTTCACGCTGACCCCTGCCCGTTTCAGCTTGTTCAGCAGGTCTTGATCGTCGGAGCGATTGTGATAGGTCAATTCGTCTTCCGCTCCCGCCGATTCGATGATCATCCCGTTTTCCTGCACGATGACAATGCCCCGCCCCTGCAGGTTCTTTGCTCCCCCATCTTGCGCAGTTCGTTTCTTCCTTATCCTACCACAGAAAAAAGCCATCTCCCAGGAGATGGCCTAGACTGAAGACAAACCTATTGCATCGAAGGAGAAGCATGTTTCCAGGCAGAGCGACTTGTGAGCCCTACCGAGCGGAGCAGCGATTTGCGGGAAAAAGGAGCGCCACCTTTGAATGGGCTGCGTAGCAATGCGGCTTTGGCGATCCCCCGCAAATCGATGCGGAGCGTGCAGTCTGTTCTTCCCTGCTGGGCGAGCACGGAGCGGATGACGGAAACGTGCTTCTCCCCCCAGCAGCCACTTTGTCTACACACTAAGCCATCTCCTAGGAGATGACCTTCAGATAAAACGGATACGTGCCGAGCTGGCGGACCTGGCAGCCGAGCGCCTCGATCTCGGCAAACGCGCCGGGGAGCAGCACGTCGTCCATTTTTTGTTCGATGTCGATCACGAACAGGTAGCTGCCCAGCCCTTTCTTGGTCGGGCGGGATTCGATACGGGACAGGTTGATCTTGCGCCAGGCGAACGCGGCCAGCACCTGGTAGAGGGCGCCCGGAAAATCTTCCGGAAGCGTGACCAGGATGGTCGTCTTTTCCCTGTCGGACGGCGGCATATCCAGCGGTTCCCGGCCGACGAGGACAAAGCGGGTGTAGTTGTTGGAATAGTCTTGAATCTCCTGCTGCGCAAACGACAGCGGGTAGATTTCCGGATTGAGCCGGGTCCCGATCGCCGCCCACGGTTCCTCCGGATGCTCGCTCACGATCTGTGCCGCCTGCGCCGTGCTGTTGGTGTACTCAATCTCGGCGTGGGGCAGGTGCTCGCGGATAAAGTTGTGACACTGGGCAATGGCGTGCGGGTGCGACAAAATCCGGGTAATGGCCGCAAGCGGCAGGGCGTCGTCCCGCTTGGCCACCAGCAAGTGCTGCGAAATCGGCAGCGCCAGTTCGGCCAAAATGGGCAGGTCCACCTCGTGAATCAACCAGTCCATGGCCGCGTTGACGGTGCCTTCAATCGTGTTTTCCACCGGCACCACGCCGTAGTCGGCCTCTCCTGTGGCAGCGGCGTTCAGAACGTCGATGATGCTCGGACACGCCAGGTAACGAAACGGCCGACGCGCGGTCAAGGCGCGGGCCGCTTCTTCCGAAAACGTTCCGCGCGGTCCGAGAAAAGCCAATTGTTTCTCCATGACAATACTCCTATCCGCATTCTCTATCTGGTCGAGATTGTCACCTGTGCGCCACGCTCATCGGGTCTCAACCGCATCATCCGGTAGGAAACGCCGTGCTCCCGCATCACGCTGTCCACAAACGCCTGCAGTTTCTCCCGCTCGGCGTCCGTCGAGTAGTAGCAGAGAATCGTCGGCCCCGCGCCGCTCAGCGCCGCGCCGAGCGCGCCGTTGCGGGTCGCCCCGTCCAGGATCTCACGCAGGCCGGGGACAAGCGCGGCCCGGTACGGCTGATGCAGCCGATCCCCCATCGCCTGACCCAACAGGTCCAATCTGCCTTGGGCCAAAGCGGCCACCAGCAAACTGCTATGACCAACATTATATATGACATCCTGTTTGCTGTACACATCGGGCAGGACATTGCGCGCCTTTTCCGTCGACAGCGGATAGTCGGGAATGATCACGAGCGTGTGCAGCCCCTCCGGGGGCGCAAGGCGGACGTAGGGGATCGGCTCTCCGTCCCGCTCCGGCATCGTCGCCACCACAATGCCGCCGAACAGCGAAGCCCCCACGTTGTCCGGGTGGCCTTCCAGCCGGGTGGCGATGGCAAACAGCCGCTCCCGGTCAAACGGCTCCCCGGCCAGGCTGTTGGCGGCGACGAGCGCGCCGATGATCGCTGCCGCGCTGCTGCCCAGCCCCCGCGTCAGCGGCGCTTCCGTCTCCGCGCGGATATACAGTTCGGGGACGGGCAGCCCCGCTTCCTCAAACAGTCCGGCGGCCACCTGGTAGAGCAGGTTGCCCTTGTCCGTGGGCAGCCCCTCCAGTTCCTCGCCGATCAGCACGATTTCCGTCGTTTCGCTGAGCGCCATCTCCACCGTGGAGTACAGCCGGAAGGCCATCCCCACGGCATCGAAGCCCGGTCCCAGATTGGCGGTGCTGGCGGGGACGGTGACCCGCACGAGAGGACGGTTCATCACGAAACGTCCCCCGCCTTTTCGCGGATCAACGCCATCACCGCGTCACGCGTCGCCGGCACGGAGCGCGGTTCCTCGCCCACCAGCTTGAGGGCGACATTGGGATCTTTCAGTCCGTTGCCCGTCAGCACGCAGGCGATCGTCAAGTCCTGCTCCAGTCTGCCCGCCTCGCGCAGCTTGATCACGCCGGCCAGGGAAGCGGCCGATGCCGGTTCGCAGAAGATACCTTCGCTTCTCGCGAGCAGTTGGTAGGCGCGCAGGATTTCCTCGTCGGTCACGCTGTCCACCAGGCCGTCCGATTCGGCGATAGCCGCCAGAGCTCCTTCCTTGCTCGCCGGGTTGCCGATGCGGATCGCCGTGGCGATCGTCTCCGGATTGGGCACGGGATGACCGAGGACCAGCGGCGCCGCCCCCGCCGCCTGAAACCCGAACATGCGCGGCAGTTGGGCTGTTTTGCCGGCGGCGTGATACTCCTTGAAGCCTTTCCAGTAGGCCGTGATGTTGCCGGCGTTGCCCACCGGGATGGCGAGAATGTCCGGGGCCTTGCCGAGCGCGTCGCAGATTTCGAACGAGGCGGTTTTTTGCCCCTCGATCCGGTACGGGTTGACCGAGTTGACCAGCGTGATCGGCTCGCTGGCGGTGATGTCGCGGACGATGCGCAGCGCCTCGTCAAAGTTTCCGTCGATGGCGATGACCTCCGCCCCGTAGGCGATCGCCTGCGCCAGCTTGCCCAGCGCGATGTTGCCGCTCGGAATCAGCACGATGCAGCGCAGCCCGGCGCGGGCGGCGTAGGCAGCCGCGGCGGCGGAGGTGTTGCCGGTGGACGCGCACATGATGGTGGTGCTGCCTTCTTCCAGCGCTTTGGCGACCGCCATCACCATGCCGCGGTCTTTAAACGAACCGGTCGGATTCAGCCCTTCATACTTGAAGTACAGCTCCACACCCAACTGCCGGGAGAGAGACGGGGCGTGAATCAGCGGCGTGTTTCCCTCGTGAAGGCTGACGAGCGGCGTCTTTTCCGTCACCGGCAGAAACTGTCGGTAACGGGCGATGATGCCGGACTGGCGGTCGGCCTGAACAGACGGCTGCCGTTGGCTCATGCCTGCTCGCCTCCTTCCACGCGGTAGCAGCTTTTCACTTCGCTCACGATCTCCATCTCCTCCATGCACTGCAGCACCTCGTCCATGTCCCCTTTGGACGCCAGGTGCGTCACCATGATGATTTCCGCCTGCTCTCCGTTGTTGTACGGCTGCTGCAGCACCTGCTCCAGCGAGATGTTCTTGTCGGCCAACAACTGCGTAATCTGCGCCAGTACGCCGCGCTTGTCGGCCACGACGATGCGGAGGAAATATTTCGACAATTTCTGCTTGTCATCCTTGAGAATCTTTTCTTTGTACGGAGCGACCATGCCGCGTCCGTTTACGCCCAGCTTCATGTTTTTCACGACCGTCACCAGGTCGGACACGACGGCCGTCGCCGTCGGCAGTTCGCCTGCGCCCGGGCCGTAAAACATCGTCTCGCCCACCGCTTCCCCGTGCACGTAGACCGCGTTGAACACGCCGTTGACCGATGCCAGCGGGTGGGACTTGGCGACCATCGTCGGCTGCACGCTCACTTCGATCGCTTCGCCGTCCCGGCGGGCCAGACCCAGGAGCTTCACCTCGTAGCCCAGCTTTTTGCCGTAGGCGATGTCTTCCTTGGACACCCCGCTGATTCCTTTGACGTCCACGTCCTCCAGCTTCATCGGCACGCGGAAGCCCAGCGTCGCCAGAATCGCCATCTTGCGGGCGGCGTCATAGCCTTCGACGTCGGAGGTGGGATCCGCTTCGGCGTAACCGAGCGCCTGCGCTTCCTTCAGCACGTCGCCGTAATCGGCGCCGTCCTGGCTCATCTTGGTGAGGATGTAGTTGGTCGTGCCGTTGACAATCCCCATCATCTTGGTGATGCGGTCGGACGAGAAGCCTTCCACCAAGGCTCTCAGAATCGGAATGCCGCCGGCGACGCTGGCCTCGTAAAAGACGTCACAACCTTTTTCCTGCGCCTTCTGCAGGATTTCGCCGCCGTGCAGGGCCATCAGGTCCTTGTTGGCGGTGACGACGTGCTTGCCCCGCTCCAGCGCTCCCAGGATGTACTCCCTGGCCGGCGAGATGCCGCCGATCACTTCCACGATCACGTCGATCTCCGGGTCGTCCAGCAGTTCGGACGCATCGGTGGTAATCACGCTGTTCATCGACGGGATGCTGCGGGACTTTTCCGCGTCCTGCACCAGAATCCGCTTGATCTCGATGCCCAGCCCCGTCTGTTTTTGCAGATCCTCCTGATGGGCCTGGATGATGCGAACGACGCCGGTACCCACCGTGCCGAACCCCATCAACCCCAGTTTTACCGTTTGCTTGTCCATGTCTCTCTCCTCCTATCCGGCAGCCGCTACCCGCGACCGACAATCATCGCTTTGCGCACGCCGTTTATCTCCTGCAGTCCTTCCAGAAACTCCGTGCTGGACACCTTCAGATGGGCCATGTCCACCGACATGGAAATGTTGGCAATGCCCTGGAGCGGAATCGTCTGGTTGATCGTCAGCACGTTGCCCCCCTGCTCCGCCACGTACTGCAGCACCTTGGACAAGTAGCCGGAGCGGTGTTCCAGCGAAAAGGTGATGGTCATGATCTTCTCACTCATCATCGCGTTGAACGGGAAAATGCCGTCCTTGTACTTGTAAAAGGCGCTGCGGCTCAAGCCTACCCGTTCCACCGCCTCGTTTACCGTATCCACTTCTCCGGCCTCCAGCAGCTTTTTCGCCTCGATGGTCTTGGCGATCGACTCCGGCAGGATGTCGGAGCGGATCAAGTAAAACTTTTCTTCCCGCTTCACGTGTTGTGTCCTCCTGAGAAAAACAGTTGTTTTCACCTAGAGGACATTATAGCCGATCCTTTTCCCCCTGACAATCCTTATCGGCGTTTTTTCTTTCGCTGCTCGCCTTCCCTTACATGAGCGGATTTCCCTTGGTACAGACTATAACGGATCCTGAGCAAAGCGAGGTGAGTGACCGATGGCAGGACGCGGCAAGACGGACAAATCGGAGCGCCGGAACAATCACCCCGCCGCCAGGCCGAGCGATTTGGACCAGTTCGGCGACAACACGCGGGGCAAAAAAATCGCCCAGTCTCCCCACGTTGTGGAGGATCCGAGCGGCAACAAGTAAACTGGCACAGCGAAAAAGTATGCCTGACCCCAGGCATACTTTTTTGGCCCTGTATTCTTCCATTTATTTCCTGTCAAGTGCGCGATGATCGCTTTTCCCTGAGACGTTCACGCATTCGTTCTCGCCGCGGTGGGAACCGCGCGAGTCATTCGCTGCGTCCGGAATGCGCGCTGCACAGCCCCGTCCCATCGGCCATGCTGCCGGCGGAGCAAACCGTTTCGATCAGGCAGCGTTCCGGCCGGCTGCGGAAACGCGCAGCGCACAAAAAAATCCGCCCCCTATCGGGGAGCGGATTGCGCCAGTTTTTCGTAATAGCTCTGCAGCACGTGGCGATGTTTTTCCTCCATATCGGTGATGACCAGCTTCAGCACCGTCGAGCCGTCCTGAAACGTCTTCTCCACCACTTTGGTCATCGCCACCGGCTCCTGCTTGTAATGCGGAAGCAGAAAGGACAAGTGCAAAAAATCGCCGACGGAGACGAAACCGTCCGTGCCCACAATCAGATGCGTCGGGGAAAAACGAAGCAGGACGCCTTCCCCGTTTTCTTCCATGGGTCGGGCTCCCATGATCTTGTACGGGACGTTGATGACAAAATCCGGCTGCAGGAGCGGCCGCTCGCCCTTGGCTTCCTGCTCGATGCCCACCGGCACCAGGCGCGCCAGCTTCACGGGCCACACCGCCTGTTCCTGCACCACCTGCAGACTCAGCCAGGTAATCGCTTCATCCGTTTCCAAGCGCAGACGGACGACCGTTCCCAACAGGGAGACGGCCGCGTCGCCCTGCACGTACGAGAGGATCAGATAACCCGAATGGACATGTTCGACGATGGCATCGAGCGGCTGTTTCGCCGCTGCGGGCGCCACCAGTTCAACCGCTCCGCCCCGCTGCAGCCGCTTGTCCGCAATAAACGGGGTCAGGGAGGGTACGTCTGCCATACTGTCATCACTCCACAAATTCAAACTCGAAATCACCGATGCGGACGGTGTCGCCATCCTTGGCCCCGCGCCTGCGCAGGGCTTCGTCCACGCCCATGCTGCGCATCATGCGGGCGAAGCGCTGAACGGAATCGTAGCTGTTCAGGTTGGTCATGCGGACCAGCTTTTCAATTTTTTCGCCGCTGACGACGTAGACCTCGTTGTCGCGGGAAATCTCAAACGGCTCCGGCTCTTTCTCCGCGCGGAAGACGACGCGCTCTTCCACCTCCGCCACTTCTTCGACGGTCGGCTTGTCCGGCAGCGTCTCCAACAGATCGGCCACGGCGTGCATCAGCTCCTGTACCCCCTGACGGGTAGCCGCCGATATTTCGTACACGGTCACACCGGGCACCTGTTCCTGAAAGCGGCGCAGATTCTCCTTCGCCTCGGGCAGGTCCATCTTGTTGGCGGCGACGATCTGCGGCCGCTCTTCCAGCTTCAGGTTGTAGAGCTTCAGCTCGCGGTTGATCTGATGGAAATCCTCCACCGGGTCGCGCCCGTCCACGGCCGCCATGTCGATCACGTGGACGATCAGACGGGTCCGCTCCACGTGGCGCAAAAACTGGTGACCCAGTCCCACACCCTCGTGCGCCCCTTCGATCAGCCCCGGCAGGTCGGCCATGACAAAACTGCGTTCGCCCAGATCGACCACGCCCAGGTTGGGCGTCAGTGTGGTAAAGTGGTAGGCGGCGATCTTCGGCTTGGCCGCCGTTACGCTGGCCAAGAGCGTCGATTTGCCGACGCTGGGATACCCGACCAGTCCGACATCGGCAATCAGCTTCAGCTCCAGTCTCACATAGCGCTCTTGTCCCGGTTCGCCGTTCTCCGAGATGTGCGGCGCCGGGTTGGCCGGTGTGGCAAAGCGGATGTTGCCCCGTCCGCCGCGGCCGCCTTTGGCGATGACGGCCCGCTGTCCGTGCTCCACCAGGTCGGCGATGATTTCCCCGGTATCGTCATCAATCACGGTCGTCCCCGGAGGAACCCGCACGACGAGGTCTTCCGCCCCGGCTCCGTGCTGCCCTTTATTGCGTCCGTTTTCGCCGCGCGGGGCCTTGAAATGCTTCTGGTAGCGAAAATCCACCAGCGTGCGCAGCCCTTCATCCACGACGAAGACCACATCTCCGCCGCGCCCGCCGTCACCGCCGGCCGGCCCGCCCAGCGGCACGTATTTTTCCCGCCGGAAAGAGACGGCCCCGTTTCCGCCGTCTCCGCCCTTCACGTAAATCCTTACCTGATCGACAAACATGCTGTCACCTCTCTCATTCCGCCACTGGAACAACCGTTTCCAGTACCCATTCCTCGTCCGTATGTATGCACGCGGTGACCTTCACCGGAATCCGACTCTTGTCACGTACCAGTTTTTCCAGTTCGCCCTGCCCGGATGCACGCAGCTTCCCGGCCAGGTCAAAGCGAAAATGGATGCCCTGCTCACCCCGGTACAAGGTGATTTGCATGCTGGCCGGTTCAAATTCATTCCGGTCCAGGTGCTCGCGGACCGTGAACACAATGCCCGCCACCAACTGAAACAGGTCGTGCTCGTCTGCCGCTGCCTTCCGCAGATCGACTTCGCTGCAGACGTCCACCTCCAGCAGCAGGTCATTGTTCAGCGCGTTAAACGTCAAAAAGAAGACGGACAGCAGCGAGCTGTTCAGCCTGGCCACCATGCTTTCCTGCATGGCCAGCTCCGCCACGCGTTTCAGGTACTTTTCTCCTTCCTCCAAGCGGCCCAGACGCAGGTAGCCGAGCAAAACCTGGACATGGTTCAGCCAGTCGTGACGCTGCCGGTTCAATACGGCCAGCAGTTGATCTGTTTGCTGCGTGAACAGCGTGCGCTCGTCCCTCATCTTCCCCACCCAAACCGATAAGAATTTCTTTCTTGTACCATTGTACCACACGGGCGTAGCGACTGAAAGAAATCCTCAGTGCCGGACAAAAAGAAAACCCAGCGACAAGGCTGGGTTTTCGTCTCCGAACTATTTACGCTTGAGAAGCGACCGGCTCGATCACCACTTGTTTGCGATCGCGGCCCAGACGCTTGAAGCGAACGATGCCGTCGGCCGTTGCAAACAGCGTGTCGTCGCCGCCTCTCATGACGTTAGCACCCGGGTAGATCTTCGTACCGCGTTGGCGTACGAGGATGTTGCCAGCTTTCACGAATTGACCGTCGCCGCGCTTCACGCCCAGACGTTTGGAGATGGAGTCGCGGCCGTTCTTGGTGGAACCTACCCCTTTTTTGGAGGCGAAGAACTGCAGGTCAACAGGGAACAGGAATTTCATATCAGGCACCTCCTTGCCATTTTGAATCGTGAATCGCCACGTATTTTCCGTTCGTTTCGGCTACAACAAACAGGGCAACAACCATGCTCTCAGCCAAGAGCTGCTGTTTCTCATGAAGGCGGGCGTCGTCGAGACGGCCCACTCTCCAGCGGAGAAACCCGCCCTCCTCTGCTGCGTGCTGAACGTCCGGAACAAATCCGAGCAGTGGCTGAATCGAATTGACGATCCCGAGACTGACCGCGGACACGGCTGCACAGACGATGTCCGATCCGTGCCTGCCGGCGTTGGCATGTCCCGAAATCGCAATCTCTTCAATCTCGCTGTGCGCATTGCGCTGAACGGTTACGGTAATCATCTCGGTGCGTCACCAAAATTACGCGTTGATCTTTTCGATCACAACTTTGGTGAACGGTTGACGGTGACCTTGTTTGCGACGGTAGTTTTTCTTGGCTTTGTATTTGTACACGATAATTTTTTTGCCTTTACCGTGTTTTTCTACTTTGCCGGTTACCGTTGCGCCTGCTACGGTAGGCGTACCTGCCGTAACTTTGCCGTCTTTGCTTACAAAGAGAACTTTGTCGAAAGTAACAACGTCACCTTCGCCTGCAGCCAGTTTCTCGATGAAGAGAACCGAGCCCTCTTCCACTTTGTATTGCTTGCCGCCGGTTTCGATAATTGCGTACATGTTGTGCACCTCCTATACTCAGACTCGCCTGTGCAGGTGCGCCGCGAACGGCGTCTTGTCCAACCTGATTCGAGCGGTTACAGTATGCGCGAGGCATAGCTGCATGACAGACATTAGGTTACCATACTTGCCGCCGCACAGTCAAGGCATTTCCGATTTTTCCCGATACAGCCGTTCCGCTTCTTCGCTGCGGCCGGCGTACAGGATGCGGTATCGCTCGGGCGGCAGCCGGTCGGAGCGCAGCACGTACAGATGCAGCGGCCGCTCCCGCTCCTCGTGCCCGCCGGCCGCCAAGCGTTCGTACAGCCGGGCCGGCACCTCGACCAGCGCCGCTTCCGCCTCCTGGCTGCGGACAAGCCCGCTCAGCTCGTCGAACAGACGGCGCTCCAGCTCGTCGACGGAGAGGACCCGTCCCGTTCCGCCACAGCAGGGGCACGGCTCCGTCATGCGTTCGGCCAGGCTGGCCCGCACTCGTTTGCGGGTCAGCTCGACCAGGCCGAGCGCGGTCATTCCCAACACCGCCACTGGCGCCGTATCCTTGGCCGCTTCGGCGCGCAGCGCAGTCAGCACCCGCTCCCGATTGGCCGCTTCCTGCATGTTCACAAAATCGATCAGGACGATTCCTCCGATGTCGCGCAGCCGCAGTTGACGGGCAATCTCCCGCGCTGCCTCCAGATTGGCGGCGGTCACGGCCTGTTCGCGCTGCTGTCCCCCTTTTCCGCTAAAGGCCCCCGTGTTGACGTCGATCACGGTCATCGCTTCCGTGCGGTCAAACACGAGATGGCCGCCGCTCGGCAGGGGGATGCGCCGCTGCAGCGCCCGGTCCAGTTGGGCCGCCACGCCGAGCCGCTCAAACAGCGGTTCCCTCCCCTGATAGCGGCGAAGCTTGTCCGCCGCGCCGGGGAACAGCGCCTCCGCCAGTTCCCTGACGCGCTGAAAGGCGGCCGCCTCTTCGACGACGATTTCCTCCACGTCCTCCGCCCCAAAGTCGCGCAGCGCGGCCTCGATCAGGTCGGCATCGCGGCAGATCAGGCACGGGGTTTTCCGCCCGGCGGCCGACGCGAGCGCTTCCCGCCAGCGCTTTCGCAGATAGGCAAGCTCGCGGGCCACCTCTTCATCGCCGGCATTCTCGGCTTCCGTCCGCACGATCACCCCTTCGCCGTCCGCCAGCAGTCCGGCGGCCAGCTCACGCAGCTTCCGCCGCTTCGCCTCGTCCGCAATCTTTCGCGAGACCGAGACGCGGGCACCCGGCTCGACCGGTACGCCTGCGCCCGGAAGGCCGCTCGCCGACATCCCGGCGGCTCGTCCCTCCGGAGGCAGGTAGACCAGCAGACGGCCAGGGATGCTGACGCGCGTCGTCACTTTTGGCGCCTTCCCTTCCGCGGCTTCCTTGCTCACCTGCACCAGCAGCGTTTCACCCACTCTCACCAGCTCGTTGATCGGGCGCTTTTCCGTTCCGTGAAACGGCGGCAGGGCATCGTCCACGTACAGGAAGGCGTTTTTCCCCTGGCCGATGTCGACAAAGGCGGCCTGTATCCCCGGCAGCACATCCGTCACCCTGCCCCGGTAGACACAGCCCGCCAGCGGTTCCGTCTCCGCCTGTTCGCTGCGCCATTCGACCAGCCGCCCCTGTTCAAGCAGCGCCGCCCGCAGCCAGCCGCCGGCCCCGCTGATAGCCACCTGTTTCACGCCGTTCCTCTCCTTTTTCCCTCGCGTAAAGACGGATGGGCCGGCTGGACGGCGGCCTCCTGTCCGCGTACGTCCACGCCATGCCCGCCATGGCTTTGGCGGGGTTCACATCATCGCTTGCATCAAACGCGCCGCTCCCAGAGGGAAACGGCGCTTGCAACACGTACTCTACCACAGCGGAGGCGGAAAGAAAAGCGGCGGGACCGCCCGCTCACACCAACTGCCCGACGGCGGTGTCGTGCTTTTTTTCAAACAGCAGCGCATGCAGCAGCCGCTCCTCGGCCAAGAGGCCGCTCCCCTGCACGTAGACCAGGTGGGAACAGCCGCGCCGCAGCAGATGAGACACTTCCATCGCCGTCGACTCGGGCGGGACGGTCAAGGCCCGCACGCCGTACTCTTCCGGCTGGCGCGCGTACTTTTCCATCAGAAAACGGATGAATTGGTAGGGAAAGCGAAAAAAAGCCTGGATGTTTACGGCCAGCAGGTACACGGCCACCACGGCGACATTCGTCTGCAGGGCAAGGACGGACAGACCCAGCATCAGCGCGGCCAGCATGGCGCTCAGTGCCAGCGACGCGATGGCTGCCCGGCGGTACGGCATGTACCAGCAGAGGATCGCCTGAACGATCCGCCCCCCGTCCAGCGGCCAGATCGGCAGCAGGTTGAAGCCGGCGACCGCCACGTTGCCGGCCAGGAAAAACCGGGCCCACTCGTCCGTCCAGATGCCAACATGCCAGCATACCAGGGAGACCGCGATCATGACCACGTTGAGAAACGGGCCGGCCAAGGCCACCACAATCTCGTCAAGCGGGTCGGCCGCGTAGGCTTCCTCCATCGTGGCAACGCCGCCAAACGGCAGCAGCTCCACTTCGGTGACGGTCCAGCCCAGCTCCCTGGCGACAGCGACATGACCGATCTCGTGAATCAGCACGATCACGAACAGGGTGATGACCTCCCAAAACTTTCCCAGCAGGAGCGACATGCCGATCACGATCCAAAACAGCAGGTGAATGCGCAGGCGGATGCCGAACGGGCGCCACTCATTCAAAGGAGATCACTTCCAGCGGGTCGATCGCCTGCTCCTGCGCCCGTGCCCCCAGGTACAGATACCGGGCCGTCTCATTAACCGCACGCGGGACGCCCACCACCTGTCCCGGCTGGAGAAAGTCGTTCACCGCGACCTGAATCTTCTCCAAATTGCCGAACCACATCTCACGTCCCTGGGCCAGACGTACCACGACCGTCGTGCCAAAACCGGGCTTTTCCCCCACGAACGTCACCCACCCGGCCTCTCCCATCGTGACCGCGCCGCCTGTCCCCGTGCTCAGCACAACCTTGGCGCTGGCGGAGTCAAAGGGCTTCACCACTTTCCACGAAGCCGGCCATTTCCAGGCTTTCTGCGTGCTGGACCCGCTCACCGGAACCGCCTTCTTGACCGACAGGGACGGCAGCAGCGCCGGCAGTGCCCCGAAGCGCGCTTCGTACCAGTCGGCCACGCCGGCAAAATTAAAATCGCGCGTCATCACTTCGCGCGCCGATTTTTTCCAGTCCAACGGAACGACGGACGATTGGAAAACCAGATAGGCCATGCCCACCAGCAGCGCGGACGCGAAGATCTGGATGCCCCATTTTTCCCGGGGAGGCAGTTGGGGCATGGTGCCGCTGTTCCGGCGGGAAGCGTACGGGAACGGGTCGGCGTCGGGGTCGATCGGATCTTTCCAGTCGTCGACAAACGGAGCCAGACTGTCGCGCGACTGCGTGCGAATCCGCTCCATCCGCTCCCGCCTCCTCTCTTTGACACGATCCACTTCGTCGAACATGTCCCATCCCTCCGATGGCCAAGCATTTGTACCATCTTATGACTTGTCTGCCCGCATTATAACCGGCGCGGCAGGCTGCGAGAGGGACGGATGCCGGCGGATCGCGGGGGCCGCTGCAGCCAGCCCCGACACGCAAAAAAGCAGTCTCTCCATCGAGAGACTGCTTTCTGATTTGCCGGCGTTTACAGTTTCACAACGTTGGCAGCTTGCGGTCCGCGGCTGCCTTGGACGATTTCGAACTCAACCTTTTGACCTTCTTCCAGAGTTTTGAAACCCTCTGCCTGGATTGCGCTGTAGTGTACGAATACGTCATCTCCGCCTTCTACCTGGATGAAGCCGTATCCTTTCTCCGCGTTGAACCATTTTACAATACCTTGTTGCATGAAACAAAACCTCCTAAACATGCGCCCGAATCGGGGCGAAAAAGTGTTCCGTTAACCTGTTTTTACAGAGGAGTTTTTGCCGGTATGGAAAAAGTCGTACCGAGCCGAGATTTGACCACATGGTGGCGTCTCTCAACAAGGTACGACTCCACAACCCATATCAAATCACTACAGCTAGTAAAACTGGTTAACTTAGATTGAGTGTATCACATCCGGATCGGTTTGTCACGCATTTAGTCAAAACGCAGTGTGTCCTTGCGCATCCCGATGTTCAGGACGACGCCGATGATCAGAAAGTTGGTCAAAAGCGAGCTGCCGCCGTAGCTGATAAAGGGCAGCGGGAGCCCGGTGATGGGCATCAACTGGATGGTCATGCCGATGTTTTCGAAAACCTGGAACGTCAGCATGCCGACCACCCCCGCCACCACGTAGGAGCCAAACGGATCTTTTGCCTCCATCGCGATGCGAATCATCCGGTAAATCAGGAAGAAGAACAGGATCATCAGCACCCCTGCCCCGACGAAGCCGAGCTTTTCCGCGATGACGGTGAAGATGAAGTCGCTTTCGCCGACGGGGACCCAGCCGAAACTGGCCTGGGTCGGCGTGTCAATGCCTTTGCCGAACAGTTGGCCGGAGCCGATCGCGATCAGCGATTGCTTCAATTGAAAACCGCGCCCCATCGCTTCCAGGTCGGGGTTCAACCAGAACTTGATCCGATCCCACTGATACGGCTTGATGATCTTGAAGAAAATCGACTGCTTGTAAAAGTACAGAAGCGTCATGACGCCGAAAAAGCTGCCGACGAGCGTGCCCAGGTAGAGCACGTGTTTGAGCCGGATGCCCCCCACGATCAGCATGGTGGCCAGAATGCTGCAGTACACCAGTGCGCTTCCCAAATCGGGCTGCACCAAAATCATCAACATGGGCACGGCCACGATGAGCCCGACGGGAATGAGCTGATAGAAATACCGGAACCGCTCGGGATCGTCAGCCTTGTTGGACAGGTAGCGGGCCACCGTCAAGATGGTAAACAGCTTCATCGGCTCGGACGGCTGAAACAAAACGCCCCCCGGCAGGCGGTACCAGCTCGTCGCGTTGTTGATGGGCTCCGTCTGGTACACGCCGATCAAGAGGATGATGCCGATGGCGTACAAGACGTACGACATGGAGTAATAAAGCCGATAGTCGAACAGCAGCGTAGCGATAAGCAGCATGAAACCGATTGCGTACCAGAGCATCTGCTGGTTGGCTTTGTCGACGCCCGCGGCTGAGCCGGCGATGCCGATGTAGCTGTAGACGGCCAAGCCAAACAGGATCATGACAATCGGCCAGTCGATCGATTTGAGATGTCGTTTTTCAAGGTCAAACATAGTCCTTCCTTCGTCCTCCCTGGCTCCCCTTCTCACGAGGGACACGGCTTCCTGGAATCCGCTGCGCATCCGCGCCGATAAGAATGAAAGAACAGGAAAACTCCTGTTCTTTTGGTATGGCAAAAACGCTTTATTTCAATCCGAAAAACCTGCGCACCTTTTGGAGCACGCCCGTCTTTTCCTGCAGCGGCTGAAGCGGCACGGCTTCGCCCAACAGGCGGCGGGCGATGTTGCGGTAGGCGATGGACGCACGGGACTCGTGGTTCATCACCGCCGGCTCTCCCTGGTTGGCCGATTTGATGACATAATCATCATCCGGCACAACGCCGATCAAGTCAATGGCCAACAAATCCAGGATATCTTCCACATCGAGCATGTCGCCGTTTTTCACCAGGTGCGGCCGCACGCGGTTGATCACCAGCTTGGGCATGCCGACCTGTTCCCGTTCCAAAAGCCCGATGATCCGGTCCGCGTCACGGACGGCAGCTTTCTCCGGCGTCGTGACCACAATCGCCTGGTCCGCGCCCGCCACCGCGTTGCGGAATCCCTGCTCGATCCCGGCCGGGCAGTCGATCAGGACGTAGTCAAACTCCCGTTTCAACTGCGTGATGATTTCCTCCATCTGTTCGGGGGAAACCGCCGACTTGTCCTTGGTCTGGGCGGCCGGCAGCAGGGACAGGTTTTCGAACCGCTTGTCCTTGATCAGCGCCTGCGGCAGTCGGCAGGTCCCTTCCGCCACATCCACCAGGTCGTAGATGATGCGGTTCTCCAGTCCCATGACCACATCCAGATTGCGCAGTCCGATATCGGTATCGACCATGCAGACTTTCTGGCCCAAGAGAGCGAGCGCCGTTCCCAAATTGGCGGAAGTGGTCGTCTTGCCCACGCCGCCTTTTCCTGATGTTACGACAATTCCAATACCCACGTCCGTTCCTCCTCTTACCCTCAACGCCTCACACTTTTTTCGCGCCCAATTCGGGGCGAATCCGGGGCAGATAGTTCATTTTGGCTACCAGCATGGTGCCGTCCTCCAGATAGGCGAACTCCGTGCCGCCGTTTTTCGCCCACTCTTCTCCCGGCCTGCTGATCACTTCCGCGATGCGCAGTTGGGTTGGATTCATGACCGCGGCGGCGATGATCACCTGCGTATCCCCATTGATCCCGGCGTGGGCGTACCCGCGCAAATGGCCCAGCACGTAAATGCTGCCCGTCGTCCGCACGATGCCTCCCGGGTTGACGTCTCCCAGAAGCAGCAGATCGCCGTCGAACTCCAGCACCTGCCCGGCGCGAACCGTGTGTACCTGGACGGAAAAAGTCGATTTGAGACGTTCGGCAAACGCTTCTTCCTTGGTGATCACGTCCGCTTCGATCGTGTGGATCACCAGATTGCCTTTTTGCCGGATAATTTGCGTCAACTGCTCCTGCTGTTCAGGGGAGCAGTACCTTTTTCCCAATTTAATCGAAACGCGAATCAACGGACCCGACAAGATCTGTTGATGGCTGTGCTCTATCTTTTCACGCAAATCGGCCAGAAGTTCGTCGAAGGAACAGGCGTCATCCATGAAAAAGACGAGACCATCTTTTGTTCCCTTGATCGTGACCTTGTTTTTCACAGTCGTCACCTGTTTCACCTCGACCGATACCATTCGCCACTATTACAAAAGATTCCTGCTCCGGTTAAAAAAATTGCCGAACGCAGTCGGCTGCGGCATCAGCGCTGATCGGCCGCAGCCGGCTGCTGCTGCGAAGCGGCGTGAGAGGCGGGAGCGAGCACGCCCGGATACATTTCGTTGTACGCCTCCAGCAGCCTGCGGGCAATCGGACCGGTGGCGTCCGAACTGGACGTGCCGTTGCGCAAGCTGTCGGGAGCGAGCACGACAAACACCAATTGCGGGTTCTCGTACGGAGCGAATCCGACCAGCAGGGCGTTTTCCGCCTTGCGCCCGGTCTGCGCCGTCCCCGTCTTGGCCCCGACGTTGAACGGAAGGCCCTGGAACGTGCGCGCCGCCGTACCGCCGGGCTTCGTCACTGCCAGCATCCCTTCCTTGACCACCTGGATGTACTTCGGATCGACGTTGACCCGGTTCAGCACTTGCGGTTCGACCACGGTCAATGTCTGCCCGGGCTGTTTCGGGTCCGTCGTGCCGCGGCGAATTTCATTGACCAGATGCGGCCGCACCCGGTATCCGCCGTTGGCGATCGTGGAGACGTACTGGGCGATCTGAATCGGCGTGAACAGGTCGTATTGGCCGATGAAGGCGTCGGCCAGGTTGCCGTAGTGCGTGTAGGGGTTTTCCCATCCCGTTTTCTCGCCGGGAAGATCGATGCCCGTCTTGACGCCCAGTCCGAACTGCGCGTTGTAGTAGTCCAGCACGGAGAACTGTTCGGACCAGTGGTTTTTCGCCCGTCCCGCCAGGCGGATCGCCATCTCGTACATGTAGGTGTTGTTGGACACCGCCAGCGCGCGGCGGGCGTTGACCGCCCCATGTCCGCCCGGTTTCCAGTTTCGTTTGAACGTGTTTCCCACCTTGAGACCCCCGCGGTCGATGATGGTCTCGTTCGGGGTGGTAAGTCCCTCGTTCAAGGCGATCATCACCGACATGGGCTTGTAGGTGGACGCCGGAGGAAACGGCGTGTAAATGAAGCGGTTTGCCTCGTTGGGCAGGATGACCGACGAATACACCTCGTTAAACTTCTTGCGGTCGTAGTACCAGTTCACATCGTAATCCGGATAGCTGGCCATCGCCAGGATTTCCCCCGTGTTCGGGTTCATCACCAGGACGTGGGCCTCCTTGAATTCCTTCGGCGTGGACGGTTTGCTTTTGAACTTGAGGAACTCCTCTCTCAAAATGGCTTCCACCTTGCTCTGGAAGCGCCAGTCCATCGCCAGCACCAGATCGTTGCCCGGTTCCGGCTCCCGGCTCATCCGCTTCTCGACCGTCTCCGAGTTCTTGTTGACGTGCACTTGCATCACGCCGTCCTTGCCGCGCAGATAGCGCTCGTAATACGCCTCCAAACCGGTCACGCCGACGCGGTCGAACGGATTGTATCCCTGCGCCTGGTATTCCTTCAACTGCTCCGGCTTGATGGCGTTGATATAGCCGAGGAAGTTGGTGCCAAACGGCGTTCCGTCCACGTCCTCGATAATTTTCCGCACCGGTTCCAGCACAACGGAAATGCCGGGCAGCTCGGACAGACGCTCCTCGATTTGATACCGCTCCTGATCCGAGATGTTCACCTTTACCCGGCGCGGGATGTAGCTCGGCATATGCGGAGAGCGCATTTCCTGCAGCAGGGAAAGCTTGTGCCACTGGAACTGGCGCTGCTGGTCGTTGAGCGGCAGCTTTACGTCCAGGTCAAAAATGGCCGCGTAGCGCAGCAGTTCCGTATCCGATTTCTGCTTCAAATCCTCGGGGTTGGGCAGAATGTTGATCTGGTATTTCACCTGCTTGCTCAGGTCGTCCCGGTACTCTTTGTCCAGCGTCAGCTTCAGTTCCACGTTGCTGGCGATGGCGTATTTCAAAAGCTCCGTATCGGACATTTCGTCCAGCGCCGAGCGCTGTCCCGGGTCGTTCAGCTTCGCTTTGAGCAGACTCAACGCATTTTTCCGCGACGTGTCGTCAAACGGGGAGCGCACATGCAACCCGACGTACAGCGCCGTCTTGACCAGTTGAAAGTCGGACATGCCGTCGATCTGGCTTACCTTCGGCACCTGCTGCAGCTTGGGCACGATCTGCGCGATCAGCTTGTTCGTGTCCTCGGGGCCAAACGCAACCGGCAGCGTGGAGCCCAGTTCGACCGTCTTTTTCAGCAGTTCCTTGTCCGTCCCCATTTTCAGGCCGTCCATCGTCAGGATGCGGGCCAGCCGATCAGCCACCTTTTCCTCGTCGATTTCCTGCCCCTGCTCCTCCACGTAGGTGACCGTGTACACCGGCTTGTTGGAGACCAGCACCTCGCCGTTTCGGTCCAGGATGCGGCCGCGGGGGGCGGAAATCGGCAGCTCGCGGATGCTGAATTTCTCCAGTTCGTGTCGGTACTGCTCCCCTTCCACCAGTTGGACGTAGGCGAGACGCAGGATGATGGCGGCAAAAAACAGGAACACAAGCAAAAACAGAACATTTAATCGAACGGGAATGTCCGACTGCTGTTCTTTCTTTTCGTCCACGACCCCTCTCCTCCTTTCCAGTTCCCCGCCGGGATGACCCGGCCGCTTGCGCCGCTACTCCAACGGGAGGTCGCGCTTGGACTGCACGGATTCGCACAGACGCTTGATCGGTGTGTAGATCACCAGGGCAAACAGCACATTCAGCGCGACGGTCGGCAGGATCTGCCGGTTGAGCATCCACTGCACGTCAACCGGTGCCGTGGTGAACAGCAGATGGAGGCTGTACAGCAGCCACTCGTGGGCGAACAGGATCAGGCTGCACGTGACAAACACCATCCCGAAGCCCCGCTGAAACAACAAGACGATCAATCCCGCAAAGTAGCTGGCCACCATCATCGTCATCATGTACAGGCCGATCACCTGTCCGTACAGCACATCCTGCAAAAACCCGAGCGCCAGTCCGTAGTAGAGTCCTTCCCGCCGTCCCAAAAACATCGAAACGAGAATGGTGCCGACAAGCGCAAAGCGGGGTACTGTCATCAAAGACAGACCCCATTTGTCAGGCAAAAAGACCTGAACCAGCGTTCCTTCCAGAACAAACAGCAAAAGCAGCGTCACAGCGAGGAGAAACCGCGGCATTACTGTCCACCTCCGCTGTCAGCCGCAGCCGCGCTTCCCTGCCCGCTGGACGGGGCAGCGCCGCGGCCCGATGCTGCGGACGGCTGCGACTGCTGGGCTGCCTGCTGCCGCGCGGCTGAACCTACTTGTTGAGACGCCTGCTGCTGGTGCAGAGCCGTCTGCTGTCCCTGCGGCTGATTGGGGATCAGCTCGCCGGTGGGCGAGAAGGAGAAGTTGCGCTCTACCACCATCACTTCGTTCAGTTGGGAAAAGTCGGCGCTCGGCTGGATATAGGCGGTCTGCGTCAGTCCGTAATCGTCAGGCTGGACCCGCACGACGTATCCAACCGGCAGATTGGGCGGAATCACTCCGCCAAATCCGGAGGTAATCACCTGCTGCTTTGGCTCGATTTTCTCTCCCCAGGGAATTTTGCGCATGACAAGCAGGCGTTCCTGCGAATCGTATTCTTCAATGACACCGCTGACGGGATGGTGGGTAACGGTGCCGTTGACCGTCTGCACGGTTTGAATCGTGGCCGAGATGTTATCACGCCGCTCGTAGCTGGTCAAAAGCTCCACGGTGGCGGAAAAGTTGGCCACGCTCTGCACCCGACCGATCAATCCCTTGGCGGTCATGACCGCCATGTCTTTCTTGATGCCGTGTTTCAGACCCTTGTCGATCGTGATGACGTTGTTCCAGGTGTCCGGATTTCTCGCCACCACTTCGGCGTAGCGAAGCTGATAGGAGTTTTTCAACGACTCCTCCGCTTGCAAAAGCTTGCGCAGGCGTTCGTTTTCCGCTTGGAGCGCGTGCAGCTCCGCCGTCATCCGGGCGTACTGGTCCAGGCTTGCCTTCAGCGCCCGGTTTTCTTCGTACACGTTGTACGCGTCGCCAACTTCTTGAAAAAAGGTGGAAACAGCCTGGGCAGGGCGGTAAAAGATCCCCTGCACCACGCTGAACACATCCTTGAAAAACATCTCCGGCCAGGTCAGGCGAGCCCGTTCCCGGGACGTAAAGCCCACGATGGAGATCAACAGGACCAGGCCCACAAGCACAATAATCAGCCGCTTGTTCCCGAAAAACGACATGCCGCAACCTCCGTTTATTTACCGCGCTTTTGGCGGGAAGAGGTAATTCCGTGTTTCGATTTGAACAGATGGAGGTTTTCCAGCGCGCGGCCGGTTCCGATCGCGACACAGTCCAGGGCGTTTTCCGCCACGTGCACCGGCATGCCGGTTTCCTTGCTCAGCAGGCGATCCAGATTGCGCAGCAGCGCTCCGCCGCCGGTGAGCACGATGCCGCGGTCCATGATGTCGGCGGCCAGCTCCGGCGGACTTTTCTCCAGCGTTACTTTCACGGCTTCGACGATGGCCGCCACCGTTTCCGCCAGCGCTTCGGCAATCTCCGCGCTGCTGACGGAAAGTGTTTTCGGCAGCCCGGTCACCAGATCGCGCCCGCGAATCTCGACGGTCTCCAGCTCGTCGGGAGCGACGGCGGAGCCGATTTCCAGCTTCAGCGTTTCCGCGGTGCGCTCGCCGATCATCAGGTTGTACTTGCGTTTGATGTATTGAATGATGGCCTCGTCCATTTCGTCACCCGCGACGCGGATGGACCGGGACGTCACGATGCCGCCGAGGGAGATGATCGCCACTTCCGTCGTACCCCCGCCGATGTCCACGACCATGCTGCCGGTCGGTTCCCACACCGGCAGGTCCGCGCCGATCGCTGCGGCAAACGGTTCTTCGATGGTGTACGCTTCCTTCGCGCCGGCCTGTTTGGTGGCGTCTTCCACGGCCCGTTTTTCCACCGCGGTAATGCCGGACGGAACGCAAACCATCACGTTGGGGCGGCGGCTGAACAGCCCCTGGTTCTTCTGCGCCTGGTTGATGAAGTAGCGCATCATCGTTGCCGTCGTGTCAAAATCGGCAATAACGCCGTCCTTCATCGGGCGAACGGCGACGATGTTGCCGGGTGTACGGCCAATCATGCTCTTGGCCGCGTTCCCGACCGCTTCGATGGTGTTGGTGTCGGTGCGGATCGCCACGACGGACGGTTCGCGAACGACAATTCCCTTTCCTTTTACATAGACCAGTGTATTGGCAGTGCCGAGGTCAATCCCCATGTCACGAGAAAATCCACCAAACATAAAAAAACTCCTTCCGCTTTTGTCCGGTTACAAACCTATGATGAGAAAAAAGCTCTGGTAAAGCATGCTCGGTGAAGCCGGTCCTTCTTGCGGAGCCGGTGCCCGCCCGTTACAGGTAGCCCTGCTCTTTCAAGCTGACGTACCTGGCGTCACCGATGATGATGTGGTCCAGCAGGGTAATGCCGAGCAGTTCGCCGGCTTCCCGCAGGGTGTGGGTAATGGCGAGGTCTTCCCTGCTGGGCGTTGGGTCGCCGCTGGGATGGTTATGTAAACAAATGACCGACGCGCTGCTGCAGCGAATCGCTTCTTTGAATACTTCCCGCGGATGCACGATGGAGGTGTCCAGGCTCCCGACAAAAATCGTCTTCTTGCCGATGACGTGATTTTTGGTGTTGAGGAACAGACAGACAAAATGCTCCTGCGTCAGATGGCCAAGCTCCGGAAGCATCAGTTCCGCCACGTCGCGCGGCAGACGGATGGACGCACGGCGCTGCCCCGAACCCCCCAGAAGTCTGCGCCCCAACTCGAACGCAGCATGCAGCTCGATCGCTTTCACCTGTCCGATTCCCTTCAAGCGGGTGAGTTCGGCGTGAGAGGCTTGGGCCAGGCCGCGCAAGTCGCCAAACGTAGCCAGCAAGCGCTGGGCAAGTTCAAACGACGTCTCCTGTTCACTGCCCGTGCGCAATAGGATCGCGAGAAGCTCGGCATCGGACAGATGGCCCGCTCCTTCGCGAAGCAGTCTTTCCCTTGGACGGTCATAGTAAGGGACGTTTTTCTTGCGCGTTTCGTTACAGGTGGTTGCCGACATTTTTTTACCGCCTCCAGCAAAACGTGATCGGTTTGCGGAAACGGCTGGCAGAGAAGCGTCCTGAGCGGGGAGAGGCCGTTGCCGCGGTGTGCGCAGCACTGCAGCGTTACAGCAGGGTGATCCCAAAGCGGGAAAGCATGCCGGCCGTCAAGCACAGCGGCAGTCCGACCACCGTAAAGTAGTCGCCTTCGATGCTTTCCACAAGGGTGGAGCCAATGCCTTGAATGGCGTAGGATCCGGCCTTGTCCATCGGTTCCTTGGTCGCGATGTAGGAGCGAATTTCCCGCTCGGTCAGCGGGCGAATCCGCACCGCGGTCTTGCTGTGAGCCACCTCGAAGCGGCCGGTCGCGGCATCGATCAGGGCGACGCCGCTGTACACGGTATGCTCCCGCCCCTGGAGCGCGGAGAGCATGCGAAAAGCGTCCGGCTCGTCAGCCGGCTTGCCCAAAATACGTCCGTCCAGGACCACGACGGTATCGGAGCCAAGCACGACGCCGGCGTCGAGGCGGGAAGCGACGGCCCGCGCCTTGCGAAGGGCCAATTCTTCCACCACCGCTTCCGGGGACATTCCCGGCTGCGTCGTCTCGTCCACGTCACTGGTCATGACGGTAAACGGCAGACCCAACGTCTGCAGCAGTTCCCGCCTCCTCGGCGACGAGGAAGCCAAAATGAGTGATGTTTCTGTTGTCATGTCATGTTCAACCTACTTCATTCTGCGATATATCCAAAAGGCGAGAGCAAGCCCTCCCATACTGGCCAGATTTAGTTTTACCTGAACGGTAAGGTCGTACTTCAGGATTTCCAAATCTGCCGCTGGGGTCCATGATATCTCTTTGCTCTTTGCGAGAAACGGGATCCACGGTCCCAAAATCTCTCCCAGGATACTGCCGCATAACATCCCGGAAATCAAAAGAAGCAGAAGCGTAAGTGTTTCTTTCCCCTTCAAATCCCTCATCTCCCTCTTGTCTCTGCGTCCGAACCACCTTCCCCGCATCCGTCCCGCATGGGTGCGGCGCAGCCGACGACGGCTGCCCGACCGGTGCCGTGCGGCAGCCCGGCAGCACCGGAACGAAGCTGTTCGAACATCTTTTTCTCTCAAGGGATTTCTTTTTTGCCAACCATAAGTGTAGCAAATGGGACAGGGCGAAACAATCCCTGATGACTACTGTATGAAAAGAAAAAACTTCCTGCAAGAAAACCTGCATGGAAGTCTTGGTTTTGCGCCGTTATTCCTCCGCCTTCACCTGCCGGACCCAGTTGGCGTAGTTCTCCCAGAACGTCAGCACGCCTGCCTGCACCTGCCAGGCGTACGATTCCGCGCTGGCCGTCTTGCTGCCGGCAATCGCCTCCGCCATTTTGTCGCGGGCCTGCACCGCCTGGTTCATGCCGTTGACCATTCCGGCGAACAGGGACTGCCACGACTCCGGCGCGGAAACGGCCCGGCTCTGCTCCAGAAAGCGGCGGTGCTGTTCCTTGAGCGCGGACGCCTCCTCCGCGGACAGCGCCGGCTGGGCCGAGCTGATCACGTGACCGGATTGGCCGGCCAGGGTGCGGGCCATCTCCAGACCGGTTTGGAAAAACGCGTTCAAATCCGCCGGTTGGGCTGTCCCCGCCGCTCCTTTTACAGAGACGCTCCCGGAGAAGCCCGGCAGGACCAATTCCTTGACGTAGACGTCCATTCCCCTTGCCTTCAGGCTGCTGGCAAATCCGAGCACGGCGTCACGGGTGGGTGCCGCGGCGGCAAACAGATACTGTTTGTCCTCCCCCTTGTACAGAAAGTGCGGGATGCCCGCTTTGTCCAACGGCTTGATCGCCTCTGCGGCGGACGCCTCCGGTTGAAACACTCCGGTCTGGGCCACGTGCAAACGCTCCTCCGGCAGCCGCAGCTCCACCGCCTGCTCCGTGCCGGCCGCGTTTGTCCCCGCGGCTTCGGGAGGGGTCGGTCCGGCTGCTTTCATCCCGTCCGTCTTTCCTCCCGTCCCCCCGGCCGAAAACGTCGTCACGGTATCGCTCAACACGCTTTGATACGACCGGGAAAGCTGCTCTTCGCCAAACACGCTGAGCACCAGCAGTCCGAACACCAGCCCGATCGCCACGGCGCCGCCGGTGGCAAACAGGTTTTTTGCTACCGTGCCTTCACGCATCCATCCCGGCAGGACAAACCGGCCGCGTCCGAGACGGCCGCTCCCCTCCTCATCCGGGGAGAACTCCACCTCCCGCTGCGGCTCGCCGCCGCTATCCCGCTCTCCCGTCACCTGCGGGTTCTTTCCGCGAAGCTCTCTCAAGAGCGACCACGCATCCTCTTCCCGCGACGTTTTGACGGTCGGAACGGGAGGAATCCCCGCCGCCTTCCGCCACTCGATCGGGGGCTGTCCTCCGTCCGCCTGCCCCGTTTTCTTCTCCGTCCGGCTTCCTTCCCACCGCTCGCCGTTCAATTTTACCGTCACCTGCGTTTTTCTCTGCCCGCTCACGACAACGCCCTCCTCCAAACAGGCTCTGTTTGTACCAGTGTACGTCGGACAGGGACAGGTTATGACAGCACGTGGACGGCGAGGACGCCCGCGCATAGAAACGGGGCAAACGGCAGCGACGCCCCCCGTCCCGCCCGTCCGCCGAGCAGCATCAGGACGCCTGCCGCCAGCGCCAGCGCGCAGCCGACGGTAAGTCCACCGGCAAACGTCCGCCAGCCGACCGCCGCCGCCAGCACGCCCGCCAGTTTGGCGTCCCCCATCCCCACCGCGTCAGGCCGAAGCGCGGAGATGGTCCCGAACAGCAGCAGTCCGAAGCCCCCTGCCAACAGCGAGGAAAGCCAGACGTCCGAATGCTCCAGCCAACGCAGGCCCGGCAGGACGGGCAGCGCCGCCAGCAGGACGGCGTTGGGGATGCGCCTGAACAGAACATCCGTCAGGGAAACCAGCAGACAGAATACAATGAGTAGGAGGGTGGGAAGCTGCTCTGTGATGCCTCTCCCGTCCTGCATCCGGACGATGGCAAACAGGATGCCGCAGAGAAGCGACACAGCCGCCCGGTGGAAAAGCGGAGAGCGGCAGGGAGCGGACGGGCCAAAACGACAGGCCTGTCTCCAGACGTACCAGCCGGCGGCAGTACCGAGGCCGCCCGCGAAGAGCGCTCCCCACATGTCCACAGCGATGCTCCCTCCCCGTTTTTCTTCCCTGCAACGATTCTATTTCCTTGCAATGGGACAAAAACAGAGCGCGGCCGCACGCGTCAATCCAGCGATCTCGTTTTTCGCAGGCCATGCTCAAACTGGTGCAGGTGGTCTATGCGCTCGTTGACGTATCGGAAATCCTCTTGCCATCCCTGCTTCTGCGTTTCCTTCACGATTTCCGCCTTCTTTTCCAGCGCCTTGATTTCGTTTCGCAGGGCGATGATGATATCCAGAAAGGTGTCCATGTTCATCTGCCGGATTCTCTGAATAAACTGCCATTCCGCCTCCGTCAACCGATATTGTTTGTTTGCCACGGACGTATCACCTTTGCCAAATGTGTCAATTTTGAATCATCTTGTTTCAAAATGTAGACGATTTGACGTCGTACTTTATATAATCGTATTCGAATATACTTATGTCAACGCCGTATTCAATAAAAGAGAGGAATGCACGCCATACTACCATGAAAGAATTCCCTCCCCCTCGTTGAAGACATGGTTGACGTTAGCTCATCTGACAGGAGGCGATTGTTGTGTTCAATATTCGGGAGTGTGACTTGCCTGGTATCGGGCGGAAGTATCAAATCGATACCAGGGGAGGAGACAAGCTGGTGGTCGTCATTCACGACGACGGTCGAAGAGAGCTGTACCACTTTGACAAGGACGACCAGGATGAAAACATCTCCATGGTCACGCTGGATGACGACGAGGCGCGCCAGGTAGCCGGCATTATCGGCGGGATGACCTATAAGCCGAAAGCCCTCGATTCCATTGAAATTGCCCTGGATGAGCTGGTCATCGAATGGTACAAGATCGAACCCGGTTCGATCTGCGTCGGAAAAACGATCGGCGAACTGGACATCCGCCAAAATACAGGGGCGATCGTCATTGCCGTCATTGAAAAGGATCACAAACAGATCATCAGTCCCGGGCCGGAGCAGGTTCTCTCCGCCGGCTCAACCCTGGTGGTTGCCGGGGAAAGAAAGCAGGTGAAGGCGTTAAAAACCACGCTTAGCACGGGAGGTGAATGATATTGGAGCACATCGTGTTTGAGGTTGGCCTGGCCATCGCGTTGATTGCAATCGCCGGCTTCATTTCCATCAGACTCCGCTTTTCCATTGTTCCCTTCTACATTCTGGTCGGCATGGCGGTGGGGCCCCACGCCCCTGATATCGGCCTGTTTGACCTTCGCTTCATTGAGAGTGCTCCGCTCATCGAATTTATGGGCCGGGTAGGCGTGCTGTTCCTGCTGTTCTACCTGGGGCTTGAATTCTCCGTCGGCCGCCTGATCAAAGCAGGGCGCTCGATCGCCGTAGGCGGCACCATCTACATTGCCATCAACTTCACGCTTGGGCTTCTGTTCGGGTGGGCCGCCGGTTTTCCCGCAAAAGAAGTGCTGGTGATTGCCGGCATTACCACCATCTCGTCCAGCGCCATCGTGGCAAAGGTGCTGGTCGACTTGAAACGGACGGCCAATCCGGAAACGGAGATGATCCTCGGCATCATCATGTTTGAGGATATCTTCCTGGCCCTCTACATCTCCATCCTGTCCGGACTGGTGCTGAGCGGGGCCTCATCGATTGCGGGCGTGATTTCTTCCGCATTGATCGCGCTCGGCTACATGCTGCTGTTCATCATCGTGGGACGAAAGGCTGTCCCCTTCCTGAATCGCGCGCTGCAGATCAAATCCAATGAAGTGTTCATGCTCGTCGTGTTTTCCGGCCTCTTTCTGGTCGCCGGCTTCTCCGAGACGATCCACGTCGCAGAGGCGATCGGAGCGCTGCTCGTCGGCCTGGTGCTGGCGGAAACGGAGCATATGAAAAGAATCGAGCACATGATTCTGCCCTTCCGCGACTTTTTTGGCGCCATGTTCTTCTTCAGTTTCGGCTTGACGATCGATCCCTTGGCGCTGAGCGGGGCCGTGTGGCTGTCTATCGCGGCCGTCGTGATCACGCTGATCGGCAACTTTACGGCCGGTCTGCTCGCCGGACGGAGCGCCGGCCTGTCTCCCAAAGCTTCCTCCAACATCGGACTCACCATTGTGTCACGCGGTGAATTCTCCATCATCATGGCGAATCTGGGCAAAGCCGGCGGCCTTCTCGACATCCTCCAGCCGTTTGCCGCCCTTTACGTGTTAATTCTGGCGATTCTGGGACCATTGCTGACGAAGGAATCGAAGCGGATTTACAACCTGCTGAACCGGGTGCTCCCTCTGGATCGGACGCGGCAGAAGAAGCCCGCGGAAAGTTCCGGCCAGCATTGACAGCAGGTGAAGGCGAATAGAAGGAGGCCGCCCGGATGTGTTCCGGGCGGCCTCTTGCGACCGATTACGGCATCCATTTGACCAGCAGACCGGCGTGCACCAGCCCGCCGCCAAAGCCGTAGAGGAGCAGGGTATCCCCGGGCTTCACCTTTCCGTCGCGGATGCCCATCGAAAGCGCCAGCGGAATGGTGGCCGCCGAAGTATTCCCGTAGTACTCCATACTGTACAGCGTCTTCTCCAGCGGAAATCCGCTTTTTTCGCAGATGGACTCGATCATCCGCAGATTGGCGCTGTGGGGAATGAACCAATCCACGTCCCGCAGCGTGAGTCCTGCCCGCTCCACCACCTCCGCCATGCCTTTGGGAACCGTGGTGACCGCCCATTTGTACACTTCCCGGCCGTTTTGCACGATACAGCCGTTTCCTGCCAGTTCCGCCTCGCCCATTCGCCGCGACAACCCCGTGCGGTAGAGATGAATGCCTCCTTCGCCTTTTGTCCCCAGATGGGCGGCGAGGAATCCCGGGTTTTGCTCATCCCGCTCCACCAGCACCGCCCCGGCGCCGTCGCCGAACAGGATGCAGGTGGTCCGGTCCGTGTAGTCGGTTACCTTGGACAGGGTTTCCGCCGCCACGACCAGCACTTTTCGATGCAGACCCGCGCTGATCATGCCGTTGGCCATGTGCAGGGCATAGGCAAACCCGGCGCAGGTGGCATTCACATCCAGCGCTCCCGCCTGCCCGATTCCAAAGCGGGCTTGAATCCGGCTGGCGACGCTGGGAAAGGGGTAGTCCGGCGTGGTCGTGGAGACGAGAATGAGGTCGACATCCGCCACCGTTTTCCCATACGACCTGATCATGTCCTCAACGGCGGCAATCGCCAAATCGCTGGTGAACTGGTCTTCATCGGCGATCCGCCGCTCCCGTATGCCGGTGCGCTGCACGATCCACTCATCCGACGTGTCCACCATCTTTTCCAGGTCAAAGTTGGTCAGCACACGCGCCGGCACGTAGGTGCCAATGGCCGTGATGCGTGCTTTCGATGCCGTTTCCATACTCATGTTTCCTCACCTCGCTCGTATTGTACTCCCTATTATAACACCAAGTATTATCACCTGGTACTAAGTTATGCACTTCTCCTGCAGGGGCCCCCGCAAAAAAACGCCCGGACCGTCGTCGTCCGGGCGTTTTTCGCCAGCATGTGCATGCCGCTACTTGACCAGTTTTTCCACCAGCCAGTAGGCGGATTTCCAAATGTCGCCGGCGCCCATGGTCAAGACCATGTCGCCTGGCCGCAGCGCGTTGACCAGATGCTCCTGCACCTGCTCTTTCGTCGGGATGTACTGCGCGCGCGGGTGGCTGTTGGTGCGGATCTTTTCCACCAGCGCTTCGGCGGTCACCCCTTCGATTTTGGCCTCGCCTGCCGGGGAGTAGATGTCGGTGACGATCACCTCGTCCGCTTCTTTGAACGCCCGGCTGAACTCATCCATGAGAAAATACGTGCGGGTGTATCGCTGCGGCTGAAAGACGGCGATCACGCGCCTGCCCGACGCCCGGGCGCCGTTCAGCGTGGCGATGATCTCCGTCGGATGGTGGGCGTAGTCGTCCACCACGAGAATGTCACGCGCCTCTCCGATAATCTGGAACCGCCGTTTCGCCCCTCTGAACGAGGCCAGCGCCTCCGCAATCTCGGCGAAGTTCAGCCCGGCTTCCAGGCAGACGATGATGGCCGCCAGCGCGTTGGCGACGTTGTGCTTGCCCGGTACGTGAAGCGTCAGCTCACCGAGCAGCGTCCCGCGGCGGTACACCTCGCAGTGGGTGCGGCGGTCGCCGCAGACGATCGACCGTGCGCTGAACTCCGCCTGATCCGCAAACGACGGGTGGATGGCGTACGTGATGACGGTCTCGGATACGGCTGCCATCATCTCCCGGACATGCGGATCGTCCAGGCACAGGATCGCTTTTCCGCCCGGTTTCAAGTGACTGAGGAACTGCGCGTACGCCCGCTTCAGATTGTTGAAATCGCCGCCAAAATGTTCCAGGTGGTCGGGCTCGATGTTGGTGACGATTTCGTACACGGGCCGGTACTCCAGAAAGGAACCGTCGCTCTCGTCCGCTTCCGCGACGACGAAATCGCTTTTGCCCGCTTTCGCGTTGGTTCCCGCGTTCAGCAGTTCTCCGCCGATGATAAACGTCGGGTCCACCCCGCACTCTTCCAGAACGTGGGCGATCATCGAAGTCGTCGTCGTCTTGCCGTGCGCGCCCGCAACGGCCACGCCCGTCCGCTCGTTGAGAATGCGGGCCAGCATCTGGGAGCGGTGCAGCACGGGAATGCCTCTCGCCTGCGCCGCGACGACTTCCGGGTTATCCTTTGGAATACTGGTGGAATATACGACCAGATCGCTGCCTTCGACATGTTTGGCGTCGTGGCCGATATGCACGACGGCTCCCCGTTCCACCAGTTTTTTGGCCAGGTCGTTCATTGCGACATCTGAGCCGGTTACCTTGTAGCCAAGGTCGATCAAGACGCGGGCGATGGCACTCATGCCATATCCGCCAATGCCCACAAAGTGGACGCGTTGGGCCTGATCCACCCTATTCACCTGCCTCTTCTACTGTAGTGGGAAAGAAAGCGCGAACTTGGGCGATGAAGTAGAGCGAACCGCAGACAACCAACCAATCGTCGCCGTTTGTCCTCCGGCTGTCCTTCACCCAAGAAGAAAGAAACGCTTGCCAGTCGGAAACGGACTCGAGGCTTTCCGCCTGCCATCCTCCCGAGCAAAACGCATCGTACAACTGCCGGCTCCCGGCGGCGCGAGGAAAGTCAAACGTCGCAAGGTGAATGGTCTTCACACGCCCTTGCAGCGGTTTGAGCGCCTCCGCCATCCGAGCGAGCGGCTTATCCGCCAGTCCGGCAAACAGCAGGTGCAGCCGGGTGTCGGCCGTCACCAACCGCTCCAGACTGCTCACGAGCGCTTCTATTCCCTCCCGGTTGTGTGCCCCGTCCAACACGACCATCGGTCTTGACGAGACGACTTCTAGACGTCCTGGCCAGCGCGTTTGTTGCAGACCGCGGGCAATTTCTTCGTCTTCCAGCAAAAAGGAGAAGAAGTTGCGCAGCACGTCGATCGTCATCAGGGCAACGGCGGCGTTTTCCGCCTGATGGGGGCCGTTCATGGCCAGCCGGTAATCGGCCTCGTGCCGGCGGTGCAGGCTGCGGTAGCGGATGAGCTGCTCGCCCATCCGCTCCTCCTGCTGCTCAACGTCAAAGTGATGACCGATTGTGTACAGCGTGCTGCGTGTTTTCTCGGCGTGTTCCCGGAAAACGGCGAGCACCTCCGGCCGCCGTTCGCCGGTAACCACGGGCACACCCGGTTTGATGATCCCCGCTTTTTCCCGGGCAATCTCCTCCAGGGTGTCTCCGAGGACATCCGTGTGATCCATGCCGATGTTGGTAATGACGGAAACGAGCGGATAGACGACGTTGGTGGAGTCGAGCCGTCCCCCCAATCCCGCTTCCCACACGACAACGGCGGGTCTGGCAATCTTGGCGAAGTAGAGGATGGCGATCAGGGTGATCACCTCAAACTCCGTGGGCGAACCGTAGGCCGTTTCCGCCGCGCAGCGCTCCACGAGCGGCTTCACTTCGTTGGCCACCGCCACCAGGTCATCCTCCGGAATCATGACGCCGTTGAACCGAATCCGCTCGCGAAAATCGAGCAGATACGGAGAGGTGAACGTGCCCACGCTGTAACCGGCTTCCAGCAGCATCTGCGTCAAATAGGCGCAGGTGGAGCCTTTCCCGTTCGTGCCGGCAACGTGGACAAACGCCAGCCTGCGCTCGGGATGATCCAGTTCCTCCAGCATCCACCGCATCCTCTCCAGGCCCGGCTTCTGCCCGAATCTCAGCAGCCCGTGCAGCCAGTCAAGCGTTTCTCTGTATCCTTCCAAACGGTTTTCGTTCATACCGCATTGCTCCATTCTCAAAAATATGCGAAAGGACGGCGGTTCATTCGCCTTTCAGTTCCGCCAGGCGGGCAATCACTTTGTCCCGCTTCTCCATGTAATCGGCCAGTTTGGCCTTTTCTTCGTCGATCACTTTTGCCGGGGCTTTGGCCATGAAGCCCGGGTTGTTCAGCTTGTTCTCGATCCGCTCCACTTCCTTGTGCAGCGTCGCCAGCTCTTTTTCCAGGCGCTTGATCTCCTGGTCGAGATCGATGAGGCCGGACAGCGGCAGGAACAGTTCAGCGCCCGTCACTACGGCGGACATCGCCTTGTCCGGCGTCGCCAACTGCTCGCTGATCTCCAGGCGTTCGGGATTGCAGAAGCGGACGATGTACTCTTCGCCCCGCTTCAGGCGTTCCAGCGCAACGGCGTCGCCCGGTTTGATCAAGAGCTCGATCTTTTTGGACATCGGCACGTTGACCTCGGCGCGGATGTTGCGCACGCTGCGGATTACTTCCATGAGCAGGTTCATCTCCGCCTCGGCGTCCGGGAAGATCCACTGTTCGTTGACGGTCGGCCACGCCGCCACCGTGATGCTCTCGCCCTGGTGCGGCAGCGCCTGCCAGATTTCCTCGGTGATGAACGGCATGTACGGATGCAGGAGGCGCAGCGTCTGATCCAGCACGGTGACGAGCACGGACTGGGTCGTCTTCTTCGCCGCCTCGTCGCTGCCGTAGAGCGGCAGTTTGGCCATCTCGATGTACCAGTCGCAGAGATCGTCCCAGATGAAGTTGTACAGCACCCGGCCCGCTTCGCCAAACTCAAACGCGTCCATCAGACGGGTCACGTCGGCGATGGTGGCCTGCAGACGGGAGAGGATCCACTTGTCCGGCGTGGACAGCTCGCCAGTCAGATCGATGTCCTCGTAGCGGAAGCCGGCCATGTTCATCAGGGCAAAGCGGGAGGCGTTCCAGATCTTGTTGGCGAAGTTGCGGTTCGCCTCCACTTTCTCCCAGTAGAAGCGCTGGTCGTTGCCCGGCGAGTTGCCCGTCGCCAGCGTGAAGCGGAGCGCGTCGGCCCCGTATTTTTCGATGACTTCCATCGGGTCGACGCCGTTGCCCAGCGACTTGGACATCTTGCGCCCTTCGGAGTCGCGGATGATGCCGTGGATCAGCACGGTCTCAAACGGATTTTGCCCGGTAAACTCCAGGCCGCTGAAAATCATCCGGGCGACCCAGAAGAAGATGATGTCATAGCCGGTGACCAGCACGTTGGTCGGATAGAAGTACTTCATGTCCTCGGTCTCTTCCGGCCAGCCCAGCGTGGAGAACGGCCAGAGAGCGGACGAGAACCAGGTGTCGAGCACGTCCGGATCCTGCTCCAGCGTGTGGCTGTGGCAGTGCGGGCACTCGGTCACATCGTCGCGGGACACGATCGTCTCGCCGCAGTCCTGACAGTACCAGGCCGGAATCCGGTGACCCCACCAGAGCTGGCGGGAAATGCACCAGTCGCGGATGTTTTCGATCCAGCGCAGGTAGTTGGTCTTGAAGCGTTCCGGCACGAATTTGACGCTGTTCTCGCTGTACGCGTTGGCGACGGCGGCGTCGGCCAGCGGCTGCATCTTGACGAACCACTGCGTCGACAGGTACGGCTCCACGACGGCGTCGCTCCGCTCGCTGTGGCCCACCTGGTGGATGTGCTCCTCGATCTTGAACATGACACCCTGCTCGGTCAGGTCCTTGATGATCTGCTTGCGGCACTCGAAGCGGTCGAGTCCCTGATAGCGGCCGGCGTTTTCGTTCATCGTGCCGGTTTCGTCCATGACCACGATCTGCGGCAGGTTGTGTCGCAGGCCGATCTCAAAGTCGTTCGGATCGTGGGCCGGCGTGATTTTCACGGCGCCGGAACCAAATGCGGGGTCGACGTAGTCGTCGGCCACGATCGGAATTTCCCGGCCGACGATCGGCAGGATCACCGTTTTGCCGATCAGGTGCTTGTATCGTTCGTCATCCGGATGAACGGCGACGGCGGTATCGCCCAGCATCGTCTCCGGACGGGTGGTCGCCACTTCGATGTAGCCGCTGCCGTCAGCCAGCGGGTAGCGCATGTGGTGCAGTGCGCCCTTCACCTCTTTGTAGATTACCTCGATGTCGGAGAGGGCCGTGCGGGCGACCGGGTCCCAGTTGATGATGCGGTTGCCGCGGTAGATCAGGCCTTTTTCGTAGAGGCGGACGAACACCTCGCGAACCGCCCGGGAGAGCCCTTCGTCCATGGTGAAGCGCTCGCGCGAATAGTCCAGCGCCAGCCCCAGCTTTTCCCACTGGTCGCGGATGTGTTGGGCGTAGATGTGCTTCCACTCCCAGACTTTCTCCAGAAACTTCTCCCGTCCCAGATCGTGGCGGGATATGCCCTGTTCGCGCAGGTTGGCCTCCACGCGGGCCTGGGTGGCGATCCCGGCGTGGTCCATCCCCGGCAGGAACAGCGTGCTGTAGCCCTGCATCCGTTTGGCGCGGGTGATGATGTCCTGCAGGGTCGTGTCCAGGGCGTGCCCCAGGTGAAGCTTGCCCGTCACGTTCGGCGGCGGGATGACGATCGTGAACGGGCGTTTGTCCGGATCACGCTCCGCCTTGAAAAACTGCTTTTCGATCCAGTACGGATACCATTTGCTTTCCGCCGCCTTCGGATCGTAGTTCTTCGGCAGCAGATGGTCGATGTCTTGCGTCGGTTGTGTCGACATAGCACAGCCTCCTTCGGAAAATAAAAAAAGCCTTTCATCCAAAGGACGAAAGGATTGTTTCGCGGTACCACCTTTGTTAACGCACGACCTCCCGGAAAACAGGCGGGGACGTGCGTTCCCTCTGACACATAACGGCTGTTGACCGGTTTCGGCTAAGCGGCGCCGCTTCACCGAAACAACTCCCGGGCGACCTTCGGCCATTCCCTGCCTTAGAGAATCTCGCAGCAGATGATTCTCCCTCTCTGCCAAGGCGTCCTGGCCTACTCTTCCCGTTCATCGCTTGTTCACTGTGGCGTTGTTGATCCTACGTTATTATATACAAACTGCGCACGGCCCGTCAAACCCGGCCTCCTACGCTTTTTTGACGCCAATGCCGAGCGCCTCCGCAAACCCCAGCAGTTCCAGGATGTCCAAAATCTCTTCCCGCACGTTGACAATTTCCACTTGTTTGCCCGCCGCAAGCAGGTCCTTGGTGGTGAAAAACAGGCTGCAGATCCCCGATGAATCGACAAACGTCACGTCACGAAAATCAACCGTCACCTGTTGATTCCGCTCCCCGTATTCGCGCAGCAGCCGCCCCACTTTGTCCCCTACGGCCATGTCCAGTTCTCCGGCGAAAAACAGCGCGGCCTGTCCGTCCGCTTCCATTGCCCGGTATTCCATGCGCAAACTCCTCTCCTTGATTTTCTCATCACGTCAACGGTACTGACGGCTCCTCTGCTTACATTGTTACCCTTCTGTCCATTTTCCAAACATTCACACAGGTTGGACGCGGCACTCCAAGACCAGTTTCGTGCCCGCCGGCGAGCTGCCGATCAAGAGCCGGTCGCAGCACCGCAGCATGACGTGAAACCCGACTCCCAGCGATTCGCGGGTGGAATAGCCCTGGATCAGCGTCGCCCGCGGCAGTTCTTCGAGGTCGATGCCGCCCCCCTGGTCATGGACGACGGCGCGGCACACATCCCCATTCGCCCGGTAGAGGGTGACCGTTCCGCCGCTGCCGTGCTTCAGCGTATTGCTGGCCGCTTCGTTCAGCGCCACGATGTACTGCATGAGCCGCTTGTCCGCCATTCCGAGCGGCTCCAGCACCCGTCTGCACTCGCGCCGCAGCCTGCCCAAATCCTCCGGAGCCCGCACGTCAATGGCGGCCAGCATCTGCCCCTCCCTGATCAGCGCAAACAGTTCCTCGTCGGTCAAAAGGACCAGCTTGTCGCCGGTCACCGCCGCCAGCACCTGCTTGTACAAGTCCCACTCTTTTTTCTGCCGCCGCCGCTCCTCGGCGATGGCCGCCGTGATGTCGATCAGGGCGAGGCCGCACGTCCGGTCCGGCAGGGGAGACGCGTACAGCTCGTAGACACGGCTCCCGTCCGGCGCCACCACCTGTTCCCTGAGCGCGGCTCCGCCGTCCGCCGCCCGTGCCGCCAGGCGGCGCATCTCCCGCTCCAGCGGCTCGTCCACCCGAGCCGTCCCGAGCGGCCGCAGGTGGCCGTCTTCCACCAGGTAGAGGTAGATCGCCTCCAACTGGCGCAGGATGGAGAGCTTCTGCAGTTCCTGCTTGATCATCCGGCTCCGCTCGTCGTCCCGCTCCCGCATGCTTTTCAACAGCGCGGCCGGGTCCAGCTCCCCGCTCAGATGCCAACTGTGAAACTCCTCCAGGAGCAGCCGCTCCAGCACCTCGTCCCGGCGCAGCACCTTTTCAATATCCAGCACGTAATACGGCACGTTGCGGATCCCCTGGACCACGCTGCCGATAATCCGGAAGTCGGCGGCCAGTTCCACCTCGATCCGGCCCTGCAGCGGCTGCCCGGGACAGTACAGCCCCACTGCCGTCCGGCTGACCGCGCGCAGCTCCGCGACGGCCTCCACGCCGTCCGCCAAAAGCGTCAGACGAACCTGCCGGGGCGGCAGCACCTTTTGCGCCGAGCGACCCGCCCGCAGTTCGTTCAGGCAGTTGCGGCAGGCGGGATCGTCGGGACACCGCTCACACAGTATCATGCTCCTTCCCCCTCTTTCTTCGCAGCCGATTGAAACTGAAGGATCAACAAGGATATGTCATCCGTTTGCTGCCCGGCCCGGGTCAGTTCCCAGACGCGCTTTTCCACCAGGGCGATGCGGTCTTCGGGCGATGTCCGGCATTCGTCCCACAGCGCGGACAATTCCCGGCGCCACTTGTCGGGATAGCGGTTCGAATCGTGCTGCTTCAGGTCCGGCAGGCCGTCGGTGTAGACGAGCAGCATGCCGTCTTCGGCAATCGGCATTTCCTCCCGGACGTAGCGGCTGTCGGGCGACATCCCCAGGCCCAAGCCCCCGGCGCAGGGGAGCAGGCCGACCCTGCTCGCCGACAGGTAAACCGGCTGGGGATGGCCCGCCCGGCTGAGAAAGAGCTTGTGGGCAACCGCGTCGTACACCGCGATCAGCATCGTGATGAACGAGCGCGTTTTGCTCAAATCCGCATACAGCAGTTTGTTCAGCCTGTCGAGAATCAGATCGGGCTCCCAGCACGTCTGGATCACGGCCCGCAGCGCGCTGCGAATGCCGTTGGCCATCAGGCTGGCCGGCAGGCCGTGTCCCGATGCGTCCGCCACGACAAAGCAGGTGTAGCGCTGGTCAATCCGGACGTAATCCACGTAATCCCCGCCCACGTAGGCAACCGGCAGATAGACCGCTTTTGCCTGCAGGCGCGGCAGCACCATCCGTTCCTCGGGGATCAGCAGCAGTTGAATTCTCCGCGCCAGCTCCATCTCCTGCTCCATCAGGCGCAGTTCAAGCGACTGGTTTTCGTGCAGACAGCGCAGGACCAGCCCCCGCACGTTGACCGCGAGCAGTTGGAAAAAGGGGTGCTCCATCTCCCTCTCGTCCGCCTCTTCGGCCGCAGTCTTGGCCAGCACCACCACGTAGCGGGGCGCAAGCGGCGAATCCCGCTGTTCGTCGACGACGATCTGCTCCGCCACCGTATGCCGAATGTGCGGATGGTCCGGATTGCCCCGGACGCTCTCGTAATAGACGACGCCATCCGCCGACTCCAGCGACAGCCGCAGGTACAAAAGCGTGCCCATTTTGACGTACCAGGCGTCCACCAGTTCCTCGATCACCTGCTGCAGGTTTTCGTAGCTCACTTCCCTCATGCTTTGCTCGTTGCTGACAATCAGGAGCTGTTCGTAGCGCTGCTTCAACTGCAGAAGCTGCGCCATCTGGGCGTTTTTCCGCCGAATCTGCTCCAGCTGCTCCGCAAACTTCCGCTCCAGGCTGCCCACATGCCAAAAGGCACGTCCCATCAAGATCCGGTTGGCCCGGATCGTCAGCGCCAGCCTCGCCAGCGCGACCAGAGCCCCCAGGCCCATGCCGATCAGACTGAGGCGCGGAATGCCGGCGACGGTTACGGCTGCGACCACGGTTCCCGCCAGCAGCACCGCCACCATGGCGGCATCATGGAGAGAAAATGTCAGCCTTTCGTACGAATGGGTGCAGTCGTCGCTCGCCAGCGACCGTTCACGGCCGCGCTCACGCCGCTGGTGCGACCGGCAGAGAAATCCGAGCGAAGCCGCCCCCGCTCCGAACAGCAGAGCCGGAGGCAAAAAGGGCACCGCCGCCGCCAAAGCCGTGAACAGCAGGGTGGCCGCAAGCAGGCGCTGCCGTTCCTCTCGGGCCGCATCCGCCATCCGCCGATTGGCGAGAGCCAGGGAGACGGTCGGGAGCAGCAGCAGGAACCCGCTTTGCAGCGCCATCTGGGCGGCCAAGTGGCGGGCCATGTCCGGCATGAGCAGCAGGCAGACGGCAGATGTGCCCAACATGGCGCACAGCGTCATCGCGTCCAGCACCGTCTTCCACCGCTCGTGGCAGAGGAACGGGGCAAACAAGGCGTGCAGCGCCAGCAGAAAAAGGAGCGAAAAGCACAAGCACAAGGACAGGCTGATCATCCGGACCCACGCGGCCGGGATGAAAGCCAGCAGGTGGCCGGCTCCCCAGGCGATCAGTCCCCATCCCTGCAAAAACGCAGCGTCATCCCAACGCTTTACGCCAGCCGGCCGGCGGGACAAGCACACCATATATGCGCCCGCGCCCGTGCCCAGCGTGTAAAGCAGAGCTTCCCAGATCATCGCGGATCCCCTTTTTTCGCAAACCTATCAGACTTTTTTCATTTTACCTTCCCGCTCTCTCCCGCGTCCAAACCTGTTTTTCGCCCGGCAGGCGGCGCGTTTGGCGCAAGGCACTGGCCGTATGCTTTCCGCATATGCTGAAACGAGGTGATTCCGATGAACAGCCGCTGGAAATACCACCCCGCCTATCTGCGGATCAAGTACGGCTGCAAGCAGATTCTGCTGCCGCTGATCGTCTTTCAGTTCATCCGCACGGTGATCGTTCCCACATCGTTTGACGTCGTCCTGCTGGCCATCCTGGCGCTCTTGTACGTGGCCATTTCCCTCGGCTGGCTGTAGGCGGCTGGAAGACAGCCGGGCAAAAAAACAACGCCCCACACGGTGAGACGCTGCTTGTTAAAAGGCCTGCTGGATCCAGCGGTTGAGCCGCATCAGCCGGTCCATGTCTTTTTCCAGCCGCTTGACGGCGTACAGCTCGCTCCAATCCCGCGTGCCGCCGTAGTAAATCTCGACATCCCGCATCACCCTCTCCGGGTAGGTGAGGAAGACGGCGAGCAAGTCGATTTCTTCCGGCCGGAGCGGAAAGATGTTGGCGTAGTGATGAAACAGTTGGCTCGCTCCCGCCTCGTCGCCCGCCTGGTGAAAATAGGCACGGTAGAACAGGGTCAGGTCACGGGTGGGCGTGTCAAAGAGGGCGCGGTCAAAGTTCAGCAGCTTCCCCTTTCCCGAACGGTCGGGCATGATGTGGGCCGGATGGGGGAAGCCGTGGATGAGGGACAAGCGGAAATGGGCGTGCGTCTGGTGCCGTTCCCGCCACTCCCGGAGACGGGCGATCGCCGTCTTTGCCAGCTCGGACAGGTACGCCTGATTGGCCAGAAAGACCACGTCAAACGGCGACGGATACAGGCGCTCACGGGCCAGATCGGCCGCCTTCTCCGCATGTGCCAGCAGATGCTGCCAGCGGTTCAGGAGAGAGTCGATCAGCGGCTCCACCTTCCGGGGATCGTCAAACCGGAAGTTTTGCGTCAAATGGTGCAGCTCGGCCAATCGCTCCACGGTCGGCGTCGCCCAGGCCAGCGGCTGATCCGCCCACTGTTCGCCTCCGGGCAGCCAGGCGGTCAGGTAATACGTGGTCTCTCCCTGCCGGACGTAAGGCTCGTCGTATTTCGTGTAAAAATACGGCACGGCTCCGTCCCATCCCCGCTGCTGCAGATGGCGCAATACGCCGCTGACGAGCAGCAGCTTCTGCGAAGAGATCCGCGTCCGCTTGCAGACAAACGATCCGTAAGGGGTCAACGCCTTGTACACGTTGGGGGGTTTCAGCACATCGACGGTCTGGGCGTACATGTCGTATTCACGAAACAGCGGAAAAATATCGTCAAAGCGGCTCATGCGCCGACTCACCCCTTGCTCCCTCGGCCCGCTCAGCCACGCGCCGCAGCAAACCGTCGACGGCTTGTTGTCGGACAAGGGCCTGCTCGATCTCCGCAGCCGAGGCCCCTTCCGGCTGACCATCATCCCCCACGTAGATTTCCATTTGTTTCCACAATTCCAGAGGCGACGCCAGAAACGCCAGCATCAGCGTGTAGTCGCCGTAACTGAGCGGTTTTGCCTCCTCGTATCCGTCGAGAAAGGCATCTACTTGATCTTCGTCTTCGTGCGTCAGGTACAGATCCCGCAAAAAGACGGCCACATCCCGCTGCTGAACGGACAGCGTCGGCTGGAAAAAGCCGCGCAGGTAAAGCTTGCCGTTGATCATGCCCCAGTTGTCCCGGTGCAGCTCGCCGTGCGAGACGGACAGCGCGGCCGGCTCGATCCGCGTGCTGGCCAAAAGGTCGGCGCTGCGCTGCAAACGCTGGAGCACAAGGGGAAACAATTCGGCCACCCGCCGCCGTTCCCCCTCCGCCCGCTTGTACTTGGCACGCACCGCTTCCCACAATTCCCGTGCCCGCCTCGACTCGGCCACTGCCTGAAGCTGTTCCTGGCGCCAGAAGTCGACGGCGGGAAACAGGCCGCTCTCCCGCTGGGCCGCGTGCATCATGCCGACGATCCGGCCGCATTGGCGGACGGTCTCGTGATCCGTCGGCACCGGTTCGATGTGGCGCAGATGGTCCGTCAGGGTAATGCCGCGGCTGGCCGTCACCAGATACGGTTTGGCATCCCGCGTGCGGATGAACCGTTCCAGTTCGCGAAACCCCTGCCGGGCCATCCTCTCCCGCCAGGCAAACGACCAGCGCATCACGTCCACACGCGGCCAAATGCGCAGTTCCTTGGTGCCCCGGTTCGTCTCCAGCAGATAGCAGTCCTCCAGCGGCGTCATGTGGATTACCCTCGCCCGATAGCGCCGACAAATCTCGGAAAGGTCGATTTTCTCCACGGTTCCCCGCTCCTCACACTGGAATGTACAAAATTTGCCCCTCCACAACCTGGTCCGCGTTCAACTTGTTCACTTCCAGGATCCGGGAGATGGGCAGGGAGTACCGCTGGGAAATGGACTCCAGCGTATCGTTGCGCTGAATGATGCACAGTTTCATCTGGCTGTACCGCTCCTGTTTGCTGCGGATGAACGAGGTGAGGTTGTGCATCGCTTCCAGCGTCGTACTGTCCGGCTCGAACGCGGCCGCCCTGCGGGAAGAACTGGAGGACGACTCGGCGCTTTCGGCCGCCTGCGCTTCCTGCTGGGCGCGGCTCGCCTGGGAAAAGATGGACGTCAGGTTCAGTTTCTCCCCTTCTTCCTTGGTCGGCTTGCCGGAGATGGCCACACGCACCTCCCGCTCCTCTTCCTCCTGGGGAGCAGCCTGCGCTTCCAGAACGTCCGGCTCCGCCTGCGCTTCGACGATGTCTGTCTCTTCCGCCTCCGCCTTGGCCTCGACCATTCCCGTTTCTTCCGCCTTTGCACCGGCCTCGACCACTCCCGTCTCTTCCGCCTTCGCTCCGGCCTCGACCACTCCCGTCTCTTCCGCCTTCGCTCCGGCCTCGACCACTCCCGTCTCTTCCGCCTTCGCTCCGGCCTCGACCACTCCCGTTTCTTCCGCCTTCGCTCCGGCCTCGACAATTCCCGATTCGTCCGCTTCGGTCTTGGCGATTCCCGTTTCTTTCACCTCTGCTTGGGCCTCAACGCCGCCCGTTTCTTTCACCTCCGCCTCTTTCGAGGATGCGAATCCGGAGGCAGCGGGATCAGGGGCGCTCTCCCGCCTGCTTGACTCCTCCCGTGCGGACGCGCGGGTCACCTCGTCCCAGGGGAGAATCTGCTCAAACGACGTCGAGCGGTATTCGTCAGCCTCCAAAGCCGGCTGATCCCATGCGTCGGTCACGTCACCGTACACCGATGGGGCGGTCACATCACCGTACACCGTGTGGTCGGTCACATCGCCAAAATCCGTCCGGGAAGAGGGCAGGGGCGACGCAGGCCGGTCAAACATCGCCGCGAACTCCGGCGGCTCTCCTGCCTCCGCATGAGGCTCCCGCTCCATCTCCCTCTCCAGTTCGGACAGCCTCTGTTCGAGCTCTTCCAGCGAAGCTGGATGCGCCACGCGATCCCACTGGTCCGAGCTGATCGAGTCGGACCGCCACTCTTCCGCCGCGCGGCTCTCCGGAACCACGTCCGGATGCATGTCCGAATCCGTCTCCATCTGCACGTCCGCACGCACGGACAAGTCCGCTTCCGCCGTGTCGCGCTCCGGCCGCATCGCCGGTTCGACCTGCGGGGCGGATGCCCAGTCCGGATCTGTCTCCAGGGCGGCGTCATTTGCCGATTCCGCTGCCGAGTCGGGCTGCAGGGCGGATCGTTGAGCCTGCTCGGCCAACTGGATGCCGGCGATTTTCAGTTCCGCTTCGATCAGTAGTTGATGGGGCGTTTCCACCTGGCAATCAAAGCCGTCTACGACCGCGTAAATGTCCCCCAGTTCGGCAATGCGGCTGACGGGGATCGTGATGTTGAGGGGAATCCGGTGATTCACTTCCGCTTCCCAACCGAACAGCCCTCCGCTGTTTCCCGCCTGCGGAAACGGAGCGAACGTCACCGCCTCCACCAGGGTTTCCGCTCCGCCTTCGGTGGGCTCCGAGGCGCCCCTGGCCGGCTCGTATGTTCCGTACAACTGCAGGCAGCCTGTTATGGAGATGAAGGACTGGTTTTCCAGCACCTCAATATCAGGGACCAATTCCAGCTCTTTCAATTCGCCAATCCCGGCGCGATCCGCGGAGAGGAAAATGGTTTCCTTGATGGCGAACGAAAGCAGCCCATCCTGTATCGCCATTCGTGCTCCTCCTTTCAAGTGCAGGACATTTCCCTATACTATATGGACAGGACGAGCCGTTTAGCACTGCAAAATGGGAGGAACACAAAAGAAGCGATAGCCGTGCGGCGGAGGGACGGGCCGTGCGCCGCCTAGCAGGTCGTCGGCCTGATGCGGTAATGATGGCCGGAAACAGGCACGAAGCCGAGTTTCTTGTAGATGCTGACGGCCGCCGCGTTCTCTTTGACGACCTGGAGGTACAAGCCGCTGGCGCCATGGTCGCGGGCCCACCCGGCAAGCGATCCGACGAGCTGGACGCCGATGCCCCTTCGCCGGTGAGCGGGCGCAACCACAATGTTGCAGAGAGACGCCCACCCCCGCTCCACCACGACGGTGCCGAGCCCTACGGTTTCCCCGTTTTCACAGATCCTGGCGAACGCCTTTTCCGGCCTGATCGCCGAAAAGATGTGCGTGTACGCACGATGACGTGCGGGCGCAAAATGCTCGAAACGGATGAAGTCCCGGATCCATTCGTCATCCGCTTCACCGGCAAACCGGCAGGTAAAGCGGCTGTCAAAATCCACGCGCTCGATGCAGTCGGACATCTTCGCGGTCATCACATAGCATTCATCCACTTTTTCGTATCCCCTCGCCGCCAGCATGCCGTCCAGTTCCGCCGGAGAGGCGTCGCTTACGCAAAAGCAGGCGGGAAGCGAACGGCGCTGATAAAAGTCTTCAACGACCGTCATCCAATCGTCGCATGCCGGAAACGGCCCCACCGCAAACACGCTGTTGGCCCGTTTCGTCGTCCCGAAGGTTGCGCGAAGCCGCCACTTTCCCAGCGTCTGCTGCTCATGGGCAGGCCAGGCATTGGCCGCCAGTTCTTCCAGCAGCGCTGTCAACCGCACGTCGCTTTCCATGAAACCCCTTCCTCCTCGATGTCTGTGATTTCCAATACTTCCATTATCGAATGGGCACGACAAAAACACAAGCATTATGTCAGGTTTTTTGACATATATATGACGTCTCGGGTACAGAAAAAAACCGGGGTGTCAGTTCCCCGGTTTTTGAGTCAAGTGGTCCAGCAGTTCGCGAATCGCCCGTTTCCCCTGGTCAATGCAGTCGGGCACTCCGACTCCGCCGTACGAGGCGCCGGCCAGCCGAACCGCGGGAAGCGCCGCGCCCACTTTGGCGGTCACGTCGCGCAGCCACTGCTGATGGCCGACCATGTACGGAAGTCCCCTGTTCCAGCGGGTGACCCGGTAAAATTCCGGCGTGTCGCCGACCTTCATGACCCGCCGCAAATCGCGAATGACCACGTCGACGATCTCTTCGTCGGAGCGGTCGACGATCTCCTCGTGGCCCGGCTTGCCGACGTAGCAGCGGACGAGCGCTTTTCCCTCGGGCGTCGTATGGGGCCACTTGCGATGCGTCCAGGTGCAGGCGGTGATGGTGTAGTTGGCCTTGCGCGGCACGACGAAGCCCGTCCCCTCCACATCCAGGGGTACCGCCTCCGCCGGGTAAGCCAGCGCCACCGTGGCCATGATCGTCGGCTTTGCGCCGCTGAGCGGCGGGATGTCGACGTACGGACGCAGCAGTTCTTGTGCCACCGGATGAGGCACGGCCAGCAGCACCGCATCCGTCCGCAGCGTCCGACCGTCGCTCAACTGCAGCACATACCCCTCCGGCCGCTTTTCCATGTGCCGCACTCCGGTATTCTTTTGCACCGCCCCTTCCGGCAGCAGCTGCTCGATCCGCTCCGCCAGCGACTGCAGCCCGCCCTTCAGCGTCATGAACATGCCCGTCGGCTTTTTCGACTGTTCCGGCTTTGCCGGCGGCCGCGCGTTTTTCATCGCCAGGATCAGGCTGCGGTACTTCTGTTCCATTTGCGCATACTGCGGAAACGTGGAGAGCAGGCTCAGCTTGTCGATGTCGCCGCCGTACACGCCGGAGATGAGCGGCTCGATGACGTTTTCGATCACCTCGTCGCCGAGGCGGCGGCGGAAAAAGTGACCCACCGACTGGTCCTCGCCCGGCTTTCCGCCCGGCAGCACCAGATCGGCGGCGGCCCGCAGTTTGCCCAGCGGCGATACCAGCGGCGTCCAGACAAACGGCAGCAGTTTGGTGGGAATGCCCATTACCGCCCCTTCCGGTATGGAAACGAGGCGGTCCTTATGGACGATGTACGCCTGGCCGGCGTGGTTGTGCACAAGCTGATCGCCCAGCCCGACGTCTGCAATCAGTTGGGAGGCGCTGGTTTTGCGCTCCAAAAAGGAGTCCGCCCCCAGCTCGATGGTAAATCCCTGGTGCCGCCACGTCTGGATTTTGCCGCCCAACCGGCCGCTTTCTTCCAGCAGGGCAAAGCGGACCGGAATGCCCTCTTCGCGGCTCCATTTTTGCAGGTAGTAGGCGGCGCTCAGTCCCGTAATGCCGCCGCCCACGATCGTCACATGCAGGTGTTTGTCGCTCATACGCTATTTCCCCAAGTCCGCCAGCTTCTTCCCGACGACATCCGCCAAACAGGCGATAAACGCCGGTCTGGCGTTGGGCATCGGCGGGCGGTAGTAGTTGGCGCCCAGTTCTTCCGTCACCGCTTTGCACTCGATGTCGTTGTCGTAGAGGACTTCCAAATGTTCGGCGACGAAACCGACCGGACAGTAAACAAACGACGTGTAGCCATGTGCCGCGTGCAGCTCTCTGGTCAAGTCCTGCACGTCCGGCCCCAGCCACGGTTCCGGCGTGCTGCCGGCGCTTTGCCACCCCACCGCGTAGTGGGTGACGCCGGCCGCCTCGGCAATCCGTTTGGCCGTATCCTCCAACTGCTGCGGGTACGGGTCGCCCATCTGCAGGATCTTCTCCGGCAGGCTGTGGGCCGAGAAGATGACCACCGCCTTCTCCCGCTCCGCTTCCGGCATGGCGGCAAACGTGTCGCGAATCGCATTCGCCCAGTAATCGATAAAGCCCGGCTCCTCATACCAACTGTCGATGCTGTGGATCACCGGGCCGCCGATGCTCTCCGCATGGGCTTTCGCCCGGCCGTTGTACTCTTTGACGCTGTAGCTGGAGTAGTGGGGGGCAAGCACCAGGCTGATCGCCTCGGCGATGCCGTCGCGGTGCATCGCGTCCACCGCGTCCTCGATAAACGGCGCGATGTGCTTCAAGCCGAGGTAGCCGACAAATTCCACATCGGGGTGACGGCGGTTCATTTCCGCTTCCAGCGCCCGCACCTGCTCGTCCGTAATTTCGGCAAAACGGTTGATCCCGCCGACCGCTTCGTAACGCGCCTTCAGGTCGTTCAGCAGGTCTTCCGGCGGTTTGCGGCCGCGGCGGATATGGGTGTAGTACGGTTCGATTTCGTCCTGGCTGCGCGGCGTTCCGTACGCCATCAGCAGGAGACCCAGTTTACGTTTCGCCATCTGTGAGCACCTCCCGTTACGTGTCCCGGCGGTAACTGTGGATGAATCGGGTCAGTTTCTGCAGCGTTTCCACCTTCGCGTCCGGGAAGACGCCGTGTCCCAGATTGAAGATGTAGCCGGGCTGCCTGGTCCCCTCGTCCAGAATCTCCTTCGCCTTGGCCTCCAGCATCTCCCACGGCGCCAGCAGGAGCGTCGGGTCGAGGTTGCCCTGCAGCGCCTTGGTGACCCCCAGCTCCCGCGCCGTACGGATGGAGGTGCGCCAGTCGAGACCGACCACGTCCACCGGCAGGCGGTCCCACTCCTTCAGCAGGTGGCCGGCGCCTACGCCGAAGTAGATCGTCGGCACGCCCGTTTCTTTCAGCGCGCTGAAGATGCGGTGCATCACCGGCGCAATATAGGCGCGGTAGTCCTCGTCATTGAGCGCGCCCACCCAGGAGTCAAACACCTGCACGGCCTGCGCACCGGCGCCAATCTGCGCCTTCAGGTAGCGGATGGTCATCTCTCCCAGTTTGTCCATCAGCGCCTGCCATGCCTCCGGCTGCGTGTACATGAACGCTTTCGTCTTGTGGTAGTGCTTCGACGGGCCGCCCTCGATGATGTAGCTGGCCAGGGTGAAGGGCGCGCCGCCGAAGCCGATCAGCGGTACGGAGAGCTGCTGGCGCAGGATTTTGATCGCTTCCATAATATACGGCACGTGCGATTCCGGGTCCAGTTCGCCCAGGCGCTGCACGTCGGCAAGCGTTTCGACCGGATTGGCGATGACCGGTCCGACGCCCGACTCGATGTTGACGTCCACCCCGATCGGCTTCAGCGGCGTCATGATATCGGCGAACAAAATGGCGGCATCGACGCCCAACTGCTCAACGGGCAGACGCGTGACTTCCGCACACACTTCCGGTATGTAATTCATCTCGAAGAAGCTGTACTTGGCGCGAATCGCCCGGTACTCCGGCTGATAGCGCCCCGCCTGCCGCATGTACCAGACCGGAACGTGCTCCGTCGGCTCTTTGCGACAGGCTTTCAAAAACGTATCGTTAAACGGTTTTGCGCTCATGAACAAACCTCTCTTTGTACAAAGAATGATCCTCTCTCATGATACCATCCACCATTCGACAAATCCCGCCTCTTTTGTGTCAAAATCGTTATCGTTTCATAGTGTTTCCAAAAAGTTCCTACCGGATGCGAATGTCCCCGGTCGCGGTGCGAACGAGGATGCGCGGACCGCCGGCGCCGCTCGATCCGTCCAGCCTGTGATCCGTCTGTTCGCTGTAGGAAAGCCCGGGCCAGTCGGCTTCCACGTCACCCGTGTCGGATTTCAGGTCGAGCCGGACTGCCGCCTTCTTCTCCACGTTGATCTCCACGTCTCCCGTATCGGTCGTGATGTCGACATTTCCGCCCAGTTCCGTCAGCACCAGATCTTCCACGTTGCCGGTGTCGCTTTCGATGCTGACTTCGCCGCGGATGCCGGCCAGGTCCATGTCACCCGTGTCGGTGCTCACCGCCAGCCGGTCTCCCTCCAATCCGTTCAGCTCCACGTCACCGGTGCTGGATTGGATCGTCACGCGCTTGGCCTGCAGGCCGCCGGCGCGGATGTCTCCCGTCGCGGTGGTGACCTGCATGTCCTGATAGGCGGCGGCGGGAATGGTCACCTGCAGTTCCATTCGGGTACGGGGCGTGAAGAAAAAGCTGATCCGATCCGGCTCCACCACAGTGACCCGGAGGATGCCGTCAGGGGTTACCTCCGTCTGCAGCGTCGGCTTGCGCTCTGCGGGCGCCTCCCCGACCAGCCGGACGCTGATCGATGTCTCCCGGGCGGCGGCGAGGACGACATCCGCCGTCTCCGTCTTCAGGTCGATGCCTTTCACCTGCTGCGCGATCGTACGCTGCTCGTCGATCGTCTGCATGTCAAAATGGAAGTGCTCCCCCTGCTGAAACTGCCAGACCAGCCCTCCCACTCCCACAAGAAAGGCGAGAAAGAAAAAGCCGAACAGTCGGTTGGTGACGCGATTCATCTCACTTCCCCCTAATCATGCGCAGATTGAAATGCAGGTAGCGCAAAAATTGCCGGTACAGCCAGCCGGTCAGCCGGAACAGCCCGATCGCCATCATGCCGCCCAGCCCAAACGACGCGATGCCGGCAAACACCATGATGGAGCGCTGATCGGACGTTTCGGGGATGACGAATGGAAACAGCAGGCCGACCGGTGCGATCAAGAGTGCCAGGGAAGCGGCGTAGAGGCCGATCAACACGCCGATGATCGCGAGAAACGGCCCGAGGACAAAGACGAGGTTGAAGAAGCCGAGGCTGACGGTCGCGATTACCGCCCGCGTTATGTTGCCGATGGACGCGTCGGACTGCGCCTGGTGAATCCGGTAGCCGGCCAGAATCTCCCGTGCGAGCAGCCTGGGACTGCCCAGCGCTTCGGCGATCTCCTGCTCGCTTTTTCCGTTCTTCACGCCGTTCAAAAAGTGCTGCGTGTAGTCGGCCAGGATGTCCAGCCGCTCCTTGTCCGGAAGCTCGCGCAGCAAGCTGTCCAGCTCATTCATAAACTCACGTCTCGTCATATCCGATCCCTCCTGGATAATCCGGTTGACCCCGTAGGCCAACAAGCGCCGCTCCAAAAATGAAAGACGCCAGATTTCACGTGGTTGAAAACGCTGATCTGACGGTCTTTTGACATGCGGGATTCCCAATCACAGGAAAACAGGCGTATCCGTACATTTCCAAACAAACACAGTAGATGAAACTGTTGTATTTTACCATACGTATACCAGTAAAACAACAGGCGCTTACCCTCTTCAAACGTGAAGACATCGGGAGGGCTTCGATGAAAAAACGATATGCACTTGGGCTCATTTGCTCCTGTCTGATGATCATCTTTGCAATCGTGATTTTTCTTCTCAAGATTGTTCCCACAAGAACCATTGGCTTGCTAACGTTCCTCACTTTTACAGCGAACATGTTGGCGGGAATCAGTTTCCTTGTCCATTTTCTCACGCTGATGCGAAAAAAGTAGACAGCATGGAGGGAAAGTGCGTCAACGCAGCGTTTTTTGTTTAGGAACCCCGACGGGCGATTGCCGGGAAAGCCTCGCGTTTGGACGTTTGTTCAGAAAACGGCCTGGACCCCCGTTTACCCGAAAATTGAATCATGATGCGAAATGGGTTTCGCGCATCGTGACAATGTGCTTCATCATCACTGCGTCTCTCTGCAGCTGCAGAAGCGCAGTCGTCATTCCGTCAAGCCATTTGCATCATTTTTTATTGGGCCGGTTCGATGGATTCAGTAGACAAGCTGTCGGTATTGTTGTAAAATTCAGGTAATTATTCCAAAAATTCTTTCTTTTAAAGGAGGAACCCGTGATGAGCCGCCGTTTTCTGCCCGCCTTGCTCGCCCCTTCCCTCACCCTTGCGCTTGCCTGGCCGACCGCTGCCGCAGCAGCCCCCAGTCCCACGCTGCACGACGACAATCCGAACGGAAAATCGGGGGACTGGTACACCGGAGCGATTCCGCCCAACGCTTCGGATGACAAACCGGTCTTGTTGTTCGTGCAGGGGCTTCACTCCGACTACACCACGTGGACGGCCGATGACGACTATTACACCGCCGCCTACAACGCCGGATACCGGACCGCCTTTGTCCAGCTGCCGGATGCGGACGGCGCCGGCGGCAGCATGTGGACCAACGGCAGCGTGCTGGCGGACGTCATCAAGAAAGCGGCCGACTACTACCATGTCCCGCAGATCAACGTGATCGCCCATTCGAAAGGCGGCATTGACACGCAGGCGGCGCTGGTGCATTACGGAGCGCATCCCTATGTCAACGTCGTTCATCAATTGGGCACGCCCAACAAGGGGTCGGAGCTGGCCGACCTGGCCTACAGCGATTGGACGTGGTGGCTGGCGGAGATTCTGGGCATGCGCGACGATGCCGTCTACTCGCTGCAAACCTCCTACATGGCCCAGTTCCGCGAGCAGACGGACAGCCGGCCGGAAGCCCGCAAGGCCGCCACGTACATGGGAGCGGCGACCGGCGACGACGGCTGGTTTTCCGCCACCTGGTTCGCCCATGCCGTCCTCCCTGGCTCGGATGACGGGGCCGTCTCCCTCGATTCGGCGTTCGGTCTGCCGTACGGCATCCGGGCGTTTACGGACAACGGCTCGGAAAAGCTCTCCCACTCCATGCTGCGATATGCCTCCAAGACCTGGGAGCAGGTCCGGCCCAAGCTGAAACTGGCTTCCGCCGGATGGAGCGAAGCCGGAGCGGCCGAGGCTGAATGGGCCGACGCTGGATTGGCCGAGGAAGCGGATCAGGCCGTCCGGGTACCCGCGCGCAGCGGGGACGAGGCTGCCGGCGCGATTTACCGCGGCGGCGAAGTGGACGGCGTGCAGACGGAGCGCATTCCCCTGGAAGGCGGCATCGAAAACGTGCTGATCGACATCATGGTGGCCGACAAAGCGACGGCGGTGGAACTCATCAGTCCGTCGGGTGAGGTGTACAAGCCGGAGGAAGGGGAAGCGGTGCCGGACGAACTCGGCATTTTCGGCAAAGCCGTACATCGCGTCTTTTCGCTCGACAAGCCGGAAAAAGGGGAGTGGACCGCGCGAATCAGCGGCGAGCGGGACGCGTACTTCCTGCTGGCGGCCGTCCAAGGAGGCGTGGACCTCAAATGGCGGGCGGACAAGCAGGTGTTCAAGAAAAACGACACCGCTTCGCTGCAGCTTGCGACCCGCAGCGGAAAAGCGAAACAGACCTCGCTTCAGCAGGCCGCACTGCGTCGAGCCGGCTCCGGCAAGGGAACGGCGCTGCAACAGCTCCGCGTCCATGCGGCCAGCGACAGCGAGATGAACGTCCGGTTCCAGGTGCCGTCCGAACCGGGAGTTTACAACCTGTCGTTTGAGGTGTCGGGCGTGGACGAATCGGGAGAAGCGTTTACGCGATCGGTCAACTACAATTTTGCCGTCACGGATGAAGACGGCGAGATCCCCCGTCCCGAATAAGACGACGGAAAGCCCTCCGCCCGGCAGCTTGTCCGGACGGGGGGCTTTCGCTGTTGCTCGCTGCTTGGTTTCAGCGTTTTTGGCTGCGAATTTCTCGTATTACTCGTTGACTTCCACGATGCGTCCTTCTACCTTCGGGTTTACCGTCTTTTTGTTCGTCAGCGCTTCTTCGACGATGGTATAGAGCGTGAGGCCGGTGTTGAACCCCGGTTTGTTGAACGTTTCGTAGCCGTCTCCGCCCGCCGCGAGGAAGTCGTTGGTGGCTACCTTGTAGGTTTTCTTCAGATCAAGCGGCTGGCCGCCCACTTTCACTTCCACGACCCGCTCGCCGGCCGGCTTGCTCGGGTTGTAGGTGAAGGACATGCCGCTGATTTGCGGGAAGCGTCCTGCGCCTTCCTCCACTTGGCTGACGCCGTTTTCCAGCGCCTTCTTCAGCTCTTCGCCGGTCACTTCGATCACGGTCAGGGTGTTCGGGAACGGCAGCAGCGTGTACAGGTCCTTCTTCGTGATGTCGCCCGCTTTCAGTTGGGTGCGGATGCCGCCCCCGTTGATCAGGGCTACGTCCGCTTCGTGTCCTTTGATCGACTTCGTGCGCTCCAGCATGATGTCGGCGATCAGGTTGCCGACGTTGGTTTCCTTTTTGCGCACGAGGCTGCGGTCGCCGTCCAGATCCACTTCCGCCTTGGCGATCACGACGCCCATGACTTCGTCGATCTTGCTGACGATCTCCTGCACCAGTTTCTCCACGTCCGGGTCAGCCTGTACGCTCTCGTCGTACTCTTTCAGCCCGCCGCTGAACGCGACCAGTTCCTTGCCCAGGTAGTACAGGTCGGCACGGCCCAGGGACTTGCCGTATTCCCAGTCCTGCACGATGTAGGTGCCGTTCACCACTTCCGGCGTCTTCAGCGGCGTGTGGGAGTGGCCGCCGACGATCAGGTCGATGCCCGGCACGTTCTTCGCGATTTCGCGGTCCACGTCGATCCCCACGTGGGAGACCACGATCACGTGATCTACTTCCTTTTTCAACTGCGGCACGACCACCTTCGCCACTTCCACCGGATTCTTGAAGGTCAGCCCTTTCACGTTGTCCGGGTGGGTGAGAATCGGCGTGTCCTCCGCCACAAAGCCGACGAACGCGAACTTCCTGCCGCCGATCTCCGCCTTGTACGTGGGCACGAGGAGCTCCGTGCCGTCCGCCTTGAACACGTTGGCGGAAATGATCGGGTGTTTCAGCATGTCGCGCAGCTTCAGGAGCTGTTCGTAGCCGAAGTCAAACTCGTGGTTGCCCGCCGCCATCACGTTGTAGCCGAGGTGGTTGAGAATCGGCACGACGGACTCTCCCTTGAACTGGTTGACGAAGACGGTGCCCTGGAAGGTGTCGCCGGCGTCGAGCAGCAGGAAGTTCTCGTTTTCCTGGCGCCACTCTTTCAGCAGCGTGGCAATCTTGGCAAAGCCGAATTCCTTGAGGTTTTTGTCCTCCTGGATGTGTCCGTGCGTGTCATTGGTGTGGGCGATGGTGATGTGCGTGGTGGCCGCGTCCCCCAGCGCCTGGAAGAATTCGCCGCGGGTCACCTGCGCCTTGTTTTCCAGCTTGAGCGTGTAGCCCAGCTTTTTCGCCAAATCCGTCAGCTTGGCGGCGGACAGAAGCTGCGTCGGGTTTTTGACGTCGTTCTCGGTAATCGCCCCCTGGTTTTTCAGCCAAGTCAGGTACGGGGCGGACCAGTGGGTGCCTTTGCCGGTCGGGGCGGCCGTGTTGGCTCCCTTCAGCTTGGCAAAGACCACGGCGGCTTCGGCCAGCGTCACGCTGCGGTTCAGCGCCAGATCACCGTTTTGTCCCGGCGAGAGGATGGACTTTTTCACCATCCAGTCCACGTGCTGCACCGGATGGAGCGGCGCGGCAAACGCCGACCCGGCCATCAGCGACGAACAGATCGCTGCGGCCAAAACGGCCAGACTGATGCGACGTGCTTTCTTCATGATTGTTTCTCCCCCCAAAACAAAAATGATAGGATAGGACAGCACTACTGATTATAGCAAAATTTTCTTGCGATTTGTCCATGTTCTGTCAGAAACTTCTCATAAATTGGTCAATCGCCTCCGTCAGGTCATCCGGGACTTCCAGCATGCCCATGTGGCCCGCTTTCGAGAGCAGCACCTGGCGGACGTGCGGACCGTCTGCCGTAAAGGTCTTGGCCGGGGACACGATCTGGTCCTGTTCGCCGGCGACGAGCAGGACGGGCAGGCCCGTTTCCTGCAGGACGTGCCGACGGTCCGGCCGGTCTCTCATCCCCTGCAGCGTGTGGATCGCGCCCTTTGGATCGGTCCCAAGGCCGATCTCCCTGGCCAGCCGCACGTCGTCAGGACGGGCCGCGGCGCTGTCCGGGGCAAACAGCTTGGGCACGAGCGCCTTGACGAACGGCTCCATCCCGTTCTGCCTGATGCTCTCCATGCCCTTGTCGCGGTTGGCCCTGCCCTGTTCGTCGTCGGGATACGCGGTGGAGTGGATGAGCCCGAAGCCGGTCAGCCTGTCCGCGTGGCGCTCGGCAAACGCCAGCGTCACGTAACCGCCCAGCGAGTGGCCCAGCAGCGCCGCCCGTTCCACCTCCAGCGCATCCAGCAGGTGGACCAGGTCCTCTGCCATCCGTTCCATCGTGTACGGCTCGTCCGGCGCGGAACTGCCGCCGTGTCCGCGCAGGTCAGGCGCAATCACGCGGAACCGCTCGGCCAGAGCGGGTATCACTTTTTGCCAATAGGCGGAACTGCCGCAAAAACCATGTACCAACAGAATCGGTTCGCCGCTGCCCGCATCGGTGTAGGCGAGGCGAACGCCGTTTGGCAAGGAAGCCTGTTTCATCATCGTGAATCCCCTTCTTTCTGTCCTTTTTTTCAAAGTGTTGCCCGGCCAGACGGATCGATAAACCTGCCGGGAGAAAACCGGATCACGTCGAAACCCCGATGATCCGGAGCGGAACAAGTCCCCTTGCCAGGGCTTGTCCTGCCCCTGTATGATTGGAAAAACACGGTAATGAACTGAGGTGGTTCCCATGGTACAGGCGATCACAGGAAGCGCACCGGTCAGCGGCGAGCGGGAGGTGCCCTATACCCTGATTCGGCCGGATGGCGGTCAGGGCCGCGCCGTTTGCTTTGTCTGCCCGGGAGCGAGCTACCTGTTTGACAAGCCGCTCCTGCACTTCTCCACCATGACGCTGCTCCGGTTCGGGGCAGACGTGGTGCACGTCCGCTACGCGTACGGCAAGGACAACACCGTCTTTTGGAACCTGCCGGAAGACGAGCGCAGCCGGGTGATGCAGGAGGATGTCCGCGCCGTCACGGAGCGGGTGCTGCACCATTCTGACTACGAGCAGGTATTGTTTTTGGGCAAGTCGATCGGCACGCTGCCCATCGTGAACGGCGTCTGCCGCTCTCCCCGGCATGCGCAGGCGGCCGTCATCCTGCTTACGCCCCTGCTGACGCTTCAAACGGTTGCCGACCATCTGCTCACCTGCCCGCAGGCGGTCTTTCTGGCCATCGGCACCGGCGATCCCTATTACAGCGAACCGGTGATCCGGCTGCTCGCCAAGACCCGGCCAAACGTGACGCTGCACATTGTCCCTCAGGCCAACCACGCGCTGGAAATCGGTCTGGACGCGGAGGCGTCGCTCGACGTGCTGCGCAGCCTCATGCGGGACATGGCCCTGTTCCTCTCCGACCGCCTCCCGATACCGGCGCGATAGGATACGGGCTGCGGAGGCCGCCCTGTCTGTTCCCGGCACCGCCGGCGGTTCGCCGCAGCCCGTCCCCCTTCCCTCTTCCGGCGGCGTGCCGCTTGCTTTTCCCTGTCCCACGTTTTTCGCTCCCCCAGATCTTTGGCACCGAAAACAATCCGAATTGCGTTCCCACTCCTCAGACTTTCGACCCATTTCTCGTTTTGCGCTGCAAAAACGCTCACGACGAAAGCCCCTCGTGCCGATATGAGTAAGGGACCTCGCGTTCACGACTCTGATCACACCTGGAGGAAGCGTCATGACACATGTATCTCGTCCGGCACTTATCCTGCTTATCGTGCTGAGCGTATTTATGACAGGACTCTCCACCGAAGAGAACACTGCCGAAGTGAAAACTGCCCAAGTGAATCCTGCCGAAGAGAAGCCGCTGAAAGCCACATGGCTCTGGCAAACGTACCTGACCGCCTCGGAGCCGGATCAGATCCTCTCGTTTGCCGCGGAGCAAGGCGTGACCCTGCTGTATCTGAAAATCGACACCTCGCTCACCCCCGCGTATTACCGGCCGTTCATCGGCAAAGCCCGCGCCGCCGGGATCGACGTGCATGTCTTGGGCGGGAAAGCCGATTGGGGGCTGGAACAAAACCGGCAGGACATCCTCGCCCTGGTCGATTGGGTCAACCAGTACAATCTCGCGGCCGGCGACCATGAAAAAATCACCGGCATTCACCTGGACATCGAACCGTACGTCCTGCCCGCGTGGAAAACGGACCGGGAAGCGGTCATCCGGCAGTGGATGGGCAACGTGGAGGCGTACGTCGGCAAAATCAGGCAGAATCCCTCGCTGCAGATTGGCTGTGATCTGCCATTTTGGCTGGACAATACCCCCATCCCCGGCAGCCCTGACACCTCGCTGGCCGAATGGATGATCGCCAAGCACGATCACGTGACCGTGATGGCTTACCGCGACCGGGCGGCCGGACCGAACAGCATCTCCTCGATCGTGACCCAGGAACTGGAGATGGCCGACCGGTACGACAAGAAGGTGCTTGTCGCCGTCGAAACGAAACAGAGCAGCGAGGGCAATTTCATCACCTTTTTCGAGGAAGGCAGCGCGTACATGGACAGCGAACTGGACAAGCTGCCCGCACTCATGGCGGAGCACCCTTCCTTTGCGGGAGTGGCGATCCACTCCTTTGAATACTGGAAAGAACTGGGGAGATAATCCTCCAAAACAAAAGTCCCTGCCGCAACCGGACAGGGACTTTTGTTATCTCAACGCTCCCGGCAGTGCGGGCGCCTGCAGCTTTTCTTCGCCGTGTGCCGGCTTACAGCTTTTTCATCGCGTTGTAGCTGGCTTCGATGGTGCGCTCAATGTCCGCTTCCGTGTGGGCCAGCGAGACGAACATGCCCTCGAACTGGGACGGCGGAATCATTACGCCTTCTTCCAGCAGGTGGCGGAAATACTTGGAGAAGCGCTCCAAATCGGACGTCTTGGCCGTCTCGTAGTTGACGACCGGCGTCTCCGTAAAGAACAGGCAGACCATGGAGCCGACGCGGTTCACCGTATGCGGGATGCCCAGCTTGCGGGCGTTGTCCGCCAGTCCTTCGGCCAACCGGGCGGAGAGTGCTTCCAGCCGCTCGTAGACTCCTTCCTGCCCCAGTTCCCGCAGCGTGGTCAATCCGGCAGCCATCGCCAGCGGATTGCCGGACAGGGTACCCGCCTGGTAGATCGGTCCCGCAGGAGCTATCTGCAGCATGATGTCCCGCCTGCCGCCGTAAGCGCCGACCGGCAGGCCGCCGCCGATCACCTTGCCCATCGTCGTCAGGTCGGGCGTGATGCCGTACAGCTCCTGGGCGCCGCCGCGGGCGACGCGGAAGCCGGTCATCACCTCGTCAAAGATCAGCAGCGTTCCGTAGCGCTGCGTAATCTCCCGCAAGCCCTGCAGAAAGCCCGGCTGCGGCGGCACGACGCCCATGTTGCCGGCGACCGGTTCCACGATCACCGCGGCCAGATCGTCGCCGAACGCTTCGAACGCCATCTTGACGCTCTCCAGATCGTTGTACGGTACGGTGATCGTATTGATGGCCGTCGCTTCCGGCACGCCGGGGCTGTCGGGCAGACCGAGCGTGGCCACCCCGGACCCCGCCTTGATCAGCAGGCTGTCGGCATGGCCGTGGTAACAGCCCTCGAACTTCATGATCTTGTTCCGCTTGGTGTAGCCGCGCGCCAGCCTGAGCGCGCTCATCGTCGCCTCCGTGCCGGAGTTGACCATCCGCACCACTTCGACCGACGGGACGATCTCGCAGACCAGTTTGGCCATCTCCGTCTCCCGTTCGGTCGGAGCGCCAAAGCTGGTGCCGAGCGCGGCCGCTTCCTGGATCGCCGCCAGCACTTTCGGGTGGGCATGTCCCAGGATCAGCGGACCCCAGGAGCCGATGTAGTCGATGTAGGTGTTGCCGTCCACGTCAACGACACGGGACCCCTCCCCTTTGGCGATGTAGACGGGATTGCCGCCCACGCTTTTAAACGCCCGCACCGGGCTGTTTACCCCACCCGGTATGTACTGCTGCGCTTCCGCAAACAGCCGGACCGATTTCTCCATGTTCATCGTCCGCTCACCTCGCCAGCCATTTTGCCACGTCTTTGGCATGATAGGTAATGATCAGGTCGGCACCGGCGCGCTTGAAGCCGACCATCGTTTCCATCACGATCCGCTCTTCGTCGATCCAGCCGTTGGCCGCCGCCGCTTTGACCATCGAATACTCGGCGCTCACGTTGTAGACGACGATCGGCAGATGGAAGGACTCCCGCAGGCGCAGCACCATGTCCATGAACGCCAGCCCCGGTTTGACCATCAGGAAGTCAGCCCCCTCCGCCACGTCCGAAGCCGCTTCGCGCAGCCCTTCGCGGGCGTTGGCCGGATCCATCTGGTACGTCTTGCGGTCGCCGGACTTGGGCGCGGAGTGGGCCGCGTCGCGGAACGGACCGTAGAACGACGAGGCGTATTTGACCGCGTAGGACATGATCGGCACGTGGGTAAAGCCGGCTTCGTCCAGCTCCGCGCGGATCGCCGCCACGAAGCCGTCCATCATGTTGGACGGCGCGATGATGTCCGCTCCCGCTTTCGCCTGCGAGACAGCCGTCGCCGCCAGCAGCTTCAGTGATTCGTCATTGACCACGTCGCCGTCGTGCAGCACGCCGCAGTGACCGTGGTCGGTGTACTGGCAGAGACACGTGTCGGCGATGACGACCAGCTCCGGATGTCTCTCCTTGATCTGACGGATGGCCCGCTGCGTCACGGCGTCGTCGTTGTAGGCTTCCGATCCGCAGGCGTCTTTGTGCTCCGGCACGCCGAAGACCAGCACGGACTGGATGCCCAACGCCGCCACCTCATCGATCTCCTCGTTCAGGCGGTCCAGCGAGAAGTGATAAACGCCCGGCATGGAGGGAATTTCCTCCTTGACGTTCGATCCTTCCACCACGAAGATCGGGTAGATCAGATCCTCCACACGAACGTGGTTTTCGCGTACCAAACTGCGCATCGCCGCGCTGGAACGCAGCCGGCGATGACGGTCAAATGTGAGTGCCATGTACATCCCCTCCCAGATTTGCTGTCAACGCTTGCAACAAGCCGTCCACCGTGTACTCCCTGGCCACGGCGTGAACCGGCAGGCCGAGGCGTTTGGCCGTCTTGGCCGTAACCGGCCCGATGCAGGCGATCCGCACGGAGGCCAGCAAGCCGTCCAACCCGTACGGGGCCATCACCTGCATGAAGTGCTGCACCGTGGATGAACTGGTAAACGCAATCGCGTCGATTTCCCCCCGCCGCAGCCGCTCCGCCGCTTCCAGGGCGCCCTCGCCGTCGATGACCGTCTCGTAGGCGTCCACCTCGGTCACCTGCAGCCCCATGCGGCGCAGTTCGTCCGGCAGCGTCTTGCGGGCGATGTCGGCCCGCGGCAGCAGCACCCGCTGGCCCGGTGCCAGACGCCCCCGGAGCGCGGCGAGCATTCCCTCGGCCACGTAGTCGGACGGAATGACGTCCGCCGTCCAGCCGTGTTTGTCCAGTTCGGCCGCCGTCTTGGGCCCCACCGCCGCCACGCGGGCGGTCATCCGGTCCGGGCTCACGCCCAACTGCCGCATTCTCTCCAGAAAGAAGCGGACGCCGTTGACGCTGGTGAACATCACCCAGTCAAACGCATCCAGGCGGGCGATCGCGTCGTCGAGCGGTCCGGTGTCGGCCGGCGGCACCATTTTCAGCAGCGGAAACACGTATGCCTCGCCGCCCAGCGCCTCAATCTTTTCCACCAGCTCGCGGGCCTGGCTGCGGGCCCGCGTCACCATCACCCGGACGCCGGAAAGCGGCAGGCGATCCTCTCCAAGCGGCGCCGGCCGGTTCATCCCTGATTCTCCTTCTGCACCTCTGCCAGCACCTCGCCGGCTCCCTCCGCCAGCAGGGTTTCAGCCAGCTCCCGGCCGAGTGCGGCCGGATCGGTGCTGGTGGCCGTCCGCTTGAACACCCGTTTGCCGTCGGGCGACGCGACCAGTCCGGTCAGCGTCACCGTCGGCGCGGCATCGCCCGACGCTTCCGCCACGGTGGCATAGGCCCCGATCGGCACTTGGCAGCCGCCCTGCAGGCGGTGCAGGAAGCTGCGCTCCGCCGTCACCGCCAGGCGGGTCGGCGGGTCGTCCAGGCGGCGCAGAAGCGCGAGCGTCTCCTCGTCGTCGGCCCGGCACTCGATGGCCAATGCCCCCTGCCCGACAGCCGGCACGCTGATCTCCACCGGCAGGTACTGGCTGATCGTCCCGTCCCACTTGACCCGCTCCAGTCCGGCCGCTGCCAGGATGATGGCGTCGAAATTGCCTTCGTTCAGTTTGCGGATGCGGGTGTCGATATTGCCGCGCAGCGATTCGATCTGGATGTCCGGCCGGTAGGCCAAAAGCTGTGCGGAGCGGCGCAGGCTGCTCGTGCCCACCAGCGCCCCGTGCGGCAGCTCATCCAGCGTCTTGCCGTCCTTGGACAAGAGCACGTCGCGGGGGTCCACCCGCTTTGGAATCGCGCCGATCACCAGCCCTTCCGGCAGTTCCGCCGGCATGTCCTTCAGGCTGTGCACGGCCAGGTCCGTCTCCTTGTCCAGCAGCGACTGCTCAATTTCCTTGACGAACAGCCCCTTGCCGCCCACCTTGGACAGCGTGACGTCCAGGATGCGGTCTCCTTTGGTGACGATTTCATGCAGTTCAAACGCCGCTTCGGGCGCGAGCCGTTTCAATTGGTCCACGACCCAATTGGTCTGGGTGAGCGCCAGCATGCTGCGGCGCGTTCCCACCTTCCAGTTTCTCATGGTAGCCTCCTTGCATGGCGGTTACAGCCAACTGTGGAATTTGGAGATGTCGGTGGCCAGAAAGTTGACCAGCAGCAGCAGAAACGCCGTCAGGTTAAACTGGGCCAGACGCCGCATCTGCCACGTGTCGCTGAAGCGCTTGTACAGCCAGTACGAATACGCCCCCAGCACCAGGATCGACAGCAGCACCTTGGCATCGAGCCAGAACTTTTCCGGCAGGACCAGCTTGCCCCAGATGATCCCGAGGATGATCGCCAAGAGCAGCATCGGCACCCCGACCACGTTCATCCGGTACGCGTATACTTCCAGCATGTCAAGGCTGGGCAGCCGCCGTAAAAGCGGCGTCCAGCGCTTTTCTTTCAGCATTTTATGCTGCAGGAGATACATGGCCGAAAAGATCATCGACAGGGAAAACGCCCCGTAGCTGAACATCGCCAGCGTGATGTGGATCAAGAGCAGTTCCGACGTGAGCGTCTCCGATACGGCCGTCAGCGGCGTCTCCGGCAAAAACATGGAGAGCACCAGCACGACAAAGCCGATCACATTGGTAAAAAAAACCAGCAAATCGATGCGAAAAAAATAGTTGATCACGAGCGACAGGGTGACCAGCACCCAGGAATAAAAAAAGAGCGTCTCAAACAGCGTGATGACGGGAAAGTAGGATTTCTCCGCCATCTGTGAGACGAAAAAAGCGGATTGCAAGGCCCAAACGACAGCAAGCAACCCGAAAGCCAGACGGTTGACTTTCCGGTTGCTTTGCAAGAAGTCGTTGAAATAGAAGAGAACACTTGCAGCGTAGAGAAAGATCGTCAAGTCGTAGATCCATCTCGCGTCGGCCATGTACGCTCTCCTCTCTTTCCATTTCGGTATCTACTCGCGGACGCGGGACGCAAAGACCTGCTCACGAGTGGACAAGTGTTTTTTTTTCTCTTTTTCCCAGTTGGCTTCCCGCTCGAACCGCTCCAGGATCTCTTCCAGCGCAAAGATGGCGGAGAACATGTCCAACACGTCTTCCCCGTTCGACTTGGCTGCCAGCTCTTTCAAACGGACGACCGGATCGTGCAATAATTGATTGATCATGCCCTTGGTCGTCTTGCGGATGATGTGCAGCTCGCGCTCGGTCAGGTTGGACAGCTTGTTCTCCATTTTGCGCATCCCCTCGCTGTGGATGGCCTCCGCCTTTTCACGCAGCGCGGCGATCAGCGGCGAAACGCCCAGCGTCTGGTACCAGGTGGTGAAGGCGACGATTTCATCGGCAATCATCCCTTCCAGCCGCTCCGCCTCGCGGGAACGCTCCGCCAGGTTGCTGGCGACAATGCCCTCCAGATCGTCAATATCGTAGAGGTACACGTTGTCCAGGTCGTGCAGGCTGGGGTCCAGATCCCGCGGCACGGCGATGTCGATCATGAACAGCGGACGGTGTTTGCGCCGCTGCATGATCGGCATGAGCTGTTCCTTGGTGATCACATAGCCTGCAGCTCCCGTGGAGCTGATGACGATGTCGGCGGTGAGCAGCGCCTCAGGGAGCTGCTCCATCGTACAGGCGTCCCCTTTGAATTTCTCCGCCAAAAGCCGGGCACGCTCCAAGGTCCGGTTGGCGACCCGCACGTGCTGCGAACCGTTGGCGTGCAGGTGTTTGGCGGTCAGCTCGCTCATTTTGCCCGCGCCGACGATCAGCACTTCCTTGCCCGCGAAGGAGCCGAAAATCTTTTTCCCCAGTTCCACCGCGGCGTAGCTGACGGAGACGGCGTTTTGGCCGATCCCCGTTTCCGTGTGGGCCCGCTTGGCAAACGTGACCGCCTGCTTGAACAGCATGTTGAACACCGTGCCGGTCGTCTCGAGCTGCTGGGCGAGCAGGAAGGCGTCCCGCACCTGTCCGAGGATTTGCGTCTCGCCCACCACCATGGAGTCAAGGCCGCAGACGACGCGGAACAGGTGTTCAATCGCTTCTTCGTTTCCTTTTATATAAAGATGCTGCTTGAACGACTCTTTGTCGACCCCAAACCACTCCGCCAGAAATCTCAGCACGTAGTCCCGCCCCACGTTCAACTGGTCGCAGACCACGTAGATTTCCGTGCGGTTGCACGTTCCGAGAATGACGCATTCCGCGATGCTCTTCGTCTGGGAGAGGAGATGAAGAGCGCGTGCCGTCCCGTCATCGCTGAACGTGAATTTTTCCCGAATTTCGACTGGTGCTGTTTTGTAATTGAGACCCAGCAAAAGGATATCCATAACGTCCTCCCGGTATTACATGCCAGCCGGCTCTGTGTAAAATGCACTATTATTATAACATTATGTCCCCAAACGACCAGTTGTAATTGTGAAAAGTTTATTAACGGGTGCACCTGGGTCTCTATGCTACACGCGAAACCGCTTCGTGATTCGCTGCAGCGCCATCGTCTTCTCGGCCAGCGTCCCCGCTTCCTCAGCCAGCAGATGCACGCCGCCGGCCTGCTGCTCGACCGCGCTGGCCGCCGCCGAGACGCTCTCCGCAATCTGGCCGGCGATCGTCTTCACCTGGGTCAGCGTCTGCCCGATCGCCCCGCAGTGCTGGACAAGCCGCTCGGCCCTCGCGGCGTTTTGGGCCGACAGCGCCTGGTTGGCGTCCACCACCACCTGCAGGCTGCGGATCGCCTCGCCCGCTTCCCGCACGTGACGGCTGGAGAGTCGCAGGTCGCCCAACTGGCGCTCCACCTCTTCCGCGGTCTCGGTCACGTCCGCATGAATGGCGGCTGCGGTGGACAGGATGTTGTCCGCAAACTGCGCGGTCTCCTCCGCCAGCTCGCGAATCTCCGCCGCCACCACGGCAAAGCCCCGGCCGTGTTCCCCGGCGCGGGCTGCCTCGATGGATGCGTTGAGCGCCAGCATGTTGGTCTGCCGGGCAATCTTGGTGATCGCCGCCACCTGCTGCCGGATCTGTTCCGCAGCCTGTGCCAGATGGCGGATCGCTTCCGCCGTTTCGGCCATGCCGGACTCCGCTTGTCCCACCTGGCGGGAAGCCGTCTCCACCGCATGGTTGCCCCGCTCCGTGGTCATCGCGGCGCTCTCGCTCATCTCTCTCGTCTTGTTCAGCGCCGCCTGCATCTCCGTCAGCATGGCCGTCATTTCCTGCAGGCGCTCGACCGCTGCGGCGGCCGCGTGGGCCTGCTCCTCGGTCCCCGACTGAAACTGCTGCATCATGCCGCTCAGCTCGTCAAAGGTGTCCCGCAGTTCCCGTGCCTGCAGCGCCTGGTTCCGGCTGATCTCCCCCGTAATGTCCGCCGCGCCCGCGATCTCGCTTACGATGTTCTGGATGCCGATCGCCATCTTGTTTAATTCCAGCCCCGTCTGGTGGAATTCATTGCGTGAGCGGGTGACGACTTTCCGGGTCAGATCGCCGGACGAGACGGCCCGGGTCAGCTCCCGCCATTCCTGCAGGCTGGCGCGCATGGTCCGGTACATCCACAGGCCTCCGATCAACCCCACGCCAAGCGAAACGAACGCCCACACCGCCGCATCCGCAAGCGGCAGGCCCTTCCCAAGCATGGCCGCCCATCCGCACAGCGGCGGGATACAGCCGAGACCGACCAGCGCCGGTCCCAAAAACGGGCGGTGCAGAATCGTCCCCATCCGGAGGACGTACCGTCTGCCGCCAAACGTGCCGATCGGAGCGGCGGTGTCGATCAGCCGCTCCCCCGTGTTGCGCAGGTAAAGCTGGGACAGGACCTCGCGCGCAGCGGCCGCCCGCCGCCCCACCTCGTCGTCAAACACGATGCCCTCCCGCAGCCGGTTGGTATGGATGTGACCGTATCCCGTCTCGTCGACGATGACGAAGTATTCGCGATTCCCCAACTGCTCGTCCAGAATCTGCCGGACGGCTTCCCGTTTCTCCTCCAACCCGCTGCTGCCCGCCAAAAGCTCGGCCAACCGCTGGGCGGTGCGGGTCACTTTGGCTTCCGCCCGGCGGGCCCGCCGCGACCGAAGTACGGACTGGTTCATGTGAATCCCCCTTTTTATTTTTCTTTATTTTCCGATATTTCCTCCCGGTTGCCAAGCGGTTTTCCGCTTGTGCTTGCTTTCCCCGCCGGATTGCCTTATCATGCAGGCATGGAACCGGAACGTTTGCAATCGTCTGAATCATTCGGAAGGAGAGAAACGACCGTTGAAAAAACAATGGATGGCTGACGTGACCCTGCTTGTGATCGCGTTTGTGTGGGGGGCCACGTTCCTCGTCGTCCAGCAGGCCATCGCCGCTCTGCCGCCCAACGCCTTCAACGCGGTGCGCTTTACCATCGCCGCTTTCTTTCTGCTCGCCATCCACTGCCTGTTCTTTCGCGAGCAGCTGCGGAGCTGGAGCTTCCCGCTGATCAAGGCCGGATGTCTGATCGGATTTTGGCTCTGTCTGGGCTACGGCCTGCAGACGGTTGGCTTGATGTACACCACGCCGTCCAAAGCGGGCTTTATTACCGGCCTGTCGGTGGTGCTGGTCCCGCTGTTTTCCTTTCTGATCCTGCGCGACCGGGTCAAACCGGCCGCCATCGCCGGCACCCTGATCGCCGCCTGCGGGCTCTACCTGCTGACGCAAACCTCGACGCTTGCGTTCAACCTCGGCGACGTGCTGGTCTTCGGCTGCGCCATCTGCTTTGCGCTGCAGATCGTCGCCACCGGCAAATACGCTCCGCGTTTTCCTGCCCTCCCGCTGGCGATCGTCCAGTTGGGGACGGTGGCCGCGCTGAGCTGGGGGTACGCGTTGTTGTTCGAAGACTGGCGCCTCGCCTTCGACCCGGCGGTCCTGTTTGCGCCGGAAGTGGTCCGCGGCCTGATCGTGACCTCCATCTTCGCCACCGCGCTCGCCTTTTTGGCCCAGACGGCGCTGCAGAAGGAGACCAGCTCCACCCGCGTGGCGCTGATCTTCGCCCTGGAGCCGGTGTTTGCCGCCCTCACTTCGTACCTGTGGATTCACGAAGTGCTGACGGCGCGGCAGTTGGCGGGCTGCTTCCTGATCTTTTCCGGGATGATCCTGGCGGAGCTGCCGATCCTGGAGTGGTGGAAAAGCCGGCGCATCAGGAGAAATCAGGAAGCCGGCCGCCGGGAGTCGGCGTGATGGGCAGTGACGGATGAAAAAACGGGGCTGGCTTGCATGCCAGTCCCGTTTTTTCGCGGCGCCCGGTCCGGTTTGGTTTGCCCCCTCTCGTCATTCCCGACGACCGTCTCCCATCCAAACACAAACCAGGCCCCACGCTGACCGTGGAGCCCGGTTTGCTACCTCGTCTGTTTCAATTCCAGAAGCACCGCTTCCACAAACAGCTTCATCACGCTGCCGCACACCTTTTGCGGCAGCCGTTCGGTCCGCTTCATCCAGTGCTTCAGCCGGAGCAGGTGATACGCCGCCCGGAGCGTCCGGCCGCTTGTGCCCGCCTCGATCATGGCAGTGACCGCCTGCCCGACCTTGGCCCAATGCCGGTACTTCTCCACCCAGCCGCCGATCTCGGCGGCCAGTTTGCGGTTGCGCATCCGCTCCAGCAGGTGCAGGGCGGTCTCCTCCATATCGGCAAACACACGCCCGAGCATGCGCAGTCCTGCCTGCCGGTCCCCGTACAAAAACTGAAAGCGAAACTGCAGAAACGCCTCCAGCAGAGCCGGCGATTCGGTCTCGTTGAGAAACGAGCCCTGCACGTTGTCGGCGAAGCGGAGTACGGCGGCGGCGTCTTCCGGCCCGGCCACCTCTTCCACGGCCAGGGCCCACGCCGAGGCTGGATCGTACCCTTCCGGATCTCGTAGGTACGCCGCTGTCGTGAGCAGCGGAATTTTTGAGCTCTCCGCCCGTGCCATCGGGTTGGCCACATACCCGGCAGCGTGCCGCCACAGACCAGGATCGCGGTTGCGCAGCGGGCCGATGTGCAGTTCATCGGCCATTGCCAGGTCGTTTACCGGATAGTTGTCCCAAATCAGCGGCTTGTGCCCCGTCCGTTCCGCAAAAAAGCGGGCGTCCGCCTCGGCCAAAAACGGCGAGCAGACAAAGCGGCCGGTCCAGAACAGGTCGATCGCCGCCGGCAGGCGCCGTCCCAGCTCCGTGATGTACGGTTCGTCGCCCATGCCGTGATACTGGGCGGGACAAACGGTCAGCTCCACCCGCTCCTCCCAGCCGTCCATCGCCTCGCGCAGCCTCAGCGCCACATCCGCGTGCGCTTCCGCCAGCGTGCGGTAGCGGCTCACGTCCGCCGGATGCATCAAGGCCAGCGGGATGTCGTCAAACAGCAGGGCAAAGTGGCGGACGCCCCGTTCGTACATGAATCGGTACTTTTCCAATAGTCGGGAAAAATGGCCGTCGCTGGCGTACTCCATGCTCAGGCCGGGACTCAGGCAGTAGACAAATCGCACCCCTGCCTCCCGGGCGCACGCCATCCAGCCCTCCATCTGCTCCAGGGCCTCGGGCGGATGCGGCTCCTGCCAGCGTTCCCGCAGATAGGGATCGTCCTTGGGCGAGTAGTAGTACGCGTTAAACCCGTGACGCCCCAAAAAGCGGATCATGTCCAGCCTCTCCGCGTTTGTCCACGGAGTGCCGTAATAGCCTTCAATTACCCCGCGAACGGGAAAAAACTCACGGTTGTGCACGGACACCCCTCTCTTCCCGCTGGTGTTACGACGGGGAGCTGCCCGTTTCCGCCGTTTCCGGCGCCGCGCCGGAGAGATCCTGCTCAGCTTCGGGGGCCGTTTCGTCTTCCTGCCGCAAGCGGCGGACGATTTCGCCCCACAGTTCGTCCCGTCCCTGTCCCGTTTCCGAGGAGAAGATGATGAGTGCATCGTCGCCGCGCATCTGGAGCTGTTCGCGGATCACTTTCGTATGCTGCAGCCAGCGGCCGCGGGCGATTTTGTCCCCCTTGGTGGCCACGACCACGGTGGGAATGCCGATTTCCTTGCACCAGTCGTACATCGCCACATCATCCTTGCTGGGCGCGTGGCGGATGTCCACCAACTGGATGACAAACCGCAGCTCCTGGCGCTGTTTCAGATAATTTTCAATCATTTTGCCCCACTGCTGTTTCAGCGACTTGGCCACTTTGGCGTAGCCGTAGCCGGGGAAGTCGACGAAGTAGAGCATGTTGTTGACGCGAAAGTAGTTCAGCGTCTGCGTTTTCCCCGGCTTGGAGCTGGTGCGGGCCAGCCCCTTGCGATTCATCATTTTGTTCAGCAGCGAGGACTTGCCCACGTTGGAGCGACCCACCAGAGCGATCTCTGGCAGGCCATCTGTCGGGTACTGTTTGGGTCCGACGGCGCTGACGACAAATTCGGCCGATGTGATCTTCATCGCGTTTCACCAACCGCTTGCCGGGTAAGCGCGTGGCGCAGGACCTCGTCCATGTGTTCCACCGTGATCAGCTTCAAGTCCTTTCGCACGCTTTCCGGGATGTCTTCGATGTCCTTCTCGTTTTCCTTGGGCAGGATCACCGTCGTCAGTCCGGCCCGGTGAGCGGACAGCGCCTTCTCTTTCAGTCCGCCGATCGGCAGCACGCGGCCGCGCAGGGTAATCTCACCGGTCATGCCCACCTCTTTGCGCACCGGGATGCCGGTCAGGGCGGAGACGAGCGCCGTGGCGATGGTGATGCCGGCGGATGGACCGTCTTTGGGGATCGCTCCTTCCGGCACGTGAATGTGGATGTCGTTTTTCTCGTGGAACTCGGGGTCGATGTTCCACTCGGCGGCGCGGGAACGGATGTAGCTGAACGCCGCCTGGGCCGACTCCTTCATGACGTCGCCGAGCTGACCGGTCAGCGTCAGTTTCCCCTTGCCGGGCAGAATGCTCACCTCTACGTTCAGCGTGTCGCCGCCCGCCTGTGTCCAGGCCAGGCCGGTTACGGACCCCACCTGGTCCTCCCGCTCGGCCAAGCCGTAGCGATAGCGCGGTTTGCCAAGCAGACTCTCCACCGTTTTGGGCGTCACCACTACCCGCTTTTTCTCGCCGCTGACGATCAGCTTGGCCGCTTTCCGGCAGATGCTGGCCGCCTCCCGGTTCAGATTGCGCACGCCCGCTTCCCGGGTGTACTGACGGATCACCTTCAGCATCGCGTCTTCGTTCATCTGCAGCTTATCCCTGCCCAGCCCGTGCTCCTCCATCTGTTTGGGCAGCAGGTAGTCGCGCATGATGTGCAGCTTTTCCAGCTCGGTGTAGCCGGCGATGGAGATGACCTCCATCCGGTCCAGCAGCGGACGGGGAATCGTATGCGTGCTGTTGGCCGTCGTGATAAACATCACGTTGGTCAAATCATACGTCTCTTCGATGTAATGGTCGCTGAACTTGTCGTTCTGGTTGGGGTCCAGCACTTCCAGCAGCGCGGAAGCCGGATCGCCGCGGAAATCGGAGGCCAGCTTGTCGATTTCGTCCAGGAGAAAGACGGGGTTGATCGTGCCGGCCTGTTTCATCCCCTGGATGATGCGGCCCGGCAGCGCTCCCACATAGGTGCGGCGGTGGCCGCGGATCTCCGCTTCGTCACGCACTCCGCCGAGCGAGATGCGGACAAACTCCCGCTCCAGGGCACGCGCGATGGAGCGGGCGAGCGAGGTTTTCCCCACGCCGGGAGGACCGACCAGACAGAGGATGGGACCGCGCATGGAATTGACCAGCTTTTGCACCGCCAGGTACTCCAGCACCCGCTCCTTCGGCTTTTCCAGCCCGTAGTGGTCTTCGTTCAGCACCTGTTCCGCGTGACGGATGTCCAGATTGTCGACGGTCCTGCGCGTCCACGGCAGGGACAGCAGCGTGTCGATGTAGGTCCGGATCACCGCTCCTTCGGCGGACGTGGTCGGCATTTTCTCCAGGCGCTCCAGTTCTTTCTCAATCTTGTTCTTGATCCGCTCGGGGGCGTCGGATTTCTCCAGTTGGGCGCGCAGTTCATCCACTTCACCCTGCCGCCCGTCCTTTTCGCCCAGCTCCTTTTGGATCGCTTTCATCTGCTCGCGCAGGTAGTATTCCTTCTGCGTCCGCTCCATCTGCTTCTTGACGCGGTTGCTGATCTTGCGCTCCAGTTCCAGCACCTCGCGCTCGTTGTTGAGGATGTCGAGGAGAATGTTGAGCCGCTCCTTGATGTTGGTCGTCTCCAAAATCTCCTGTTTGTCCTTCATTTTCAGCGGCAGATGGGAGGCGATCACGTCGGCCAGCCGTCCCGGTTCCTCGATGTCGCTTACCGAGGTAAGCGCCTCCGGCGAAATCTTTTTGGACAGCTTGATGTACTGTTCAAAATGGCTCAGCACGGCGCGCATCAGCGCTTCCACTTCGTTTTCGTCGGCCTTTTCCTCTTCCAGGTACGTGATCGAGACCTGGAAGAAGTCATCCTGCCGCAGGTATTCCTCGATTCGGGCCCGCTGCAGGCCTTCCACGAGGACGCGGATCGTGCCGTTCGGCAGCTTCAGCATCTGTTTGACCCGCGCAACGGTGCCGACGCTGTAGATCTGCTCGGCGCTGGGTTCTTCTATGTGGACTTCTTCCTGCGTCGCCAACAGGATCTGATTGTCATCCACCATGGCCTGCTCCAGGGCGCGGACTGATTTTTCCCGTCCCACATCCAGATGGAGAACCATGGATGGATACACAAGCAGCCCGCGCAACGGGAGAAGCGGTATCTCTCGTTTACCGGAACGTTCGCCCAAGCTTATGCACCTCTCCTTGATCTGTACGAATTGCCTGCTTAACATGCAAAAACGGCTCCGACAGCCGTTTTTGAACATCGCGGAAGCTTCGCAGTGAAGCTTTTTATCATTGTAGCGCAAACGGAATCCGATGTCTAATCTCCGGGCACACCGCCGTTACAACGACAGGGGCGAAGAGGCGAGATCTTCCGCAGGAAGCTGCAGGGTGAAACCGGCGCTCTCCGTCTCCGGTTCCGCCAGGAGGGCCAGCTCGATCGCCTGCTGGACGGTGGAGACGGGAATCACCTCGATGCCCTTCATATCGGCAAACAGCGACTGCCAGTTCTCCTCGGGAATCAGCACGCGTTTCGCCCCCGCCTGCCGGGCCGCTTCCACCTTGGCAACCACGCCGCCGACCGGTTTTACCTTGCCGTGGATGCTCACTTCCCCCGTCATGGCAACCAGGTTGTCCACCGGCCTCTCCTTGATCGCCGAATAAATGGCGGCGGCAATCGTGATGCCCGCCGAGGGACCGTCTACCGGCACGCCGCCGGGAAAGTTGATGTGCAGGTCGTAATCGTACGGCTGGACGCCCAGCCGGTTCAGCACGGTCAGCACGTTTTCGATCGAGCCTTTGGCCATCGACTTGCGCCGGATCGTCCGGCTGCGGCTGCCCATTTCCTCTTCTTCGACCAGGCCGGTCATGGTGACGCGGCCGGCCCCGGGTGCCGCCGCCCGGCTGGCGGTCACCTCCAGCTCCATCACGCTGCCCATGTTGGGGCCGTACACGGCCAGGCCGTTGACCAGTCCCACCTGCGGCGAGTCATGCACCCGCTTTTCCTGGCGCGGCGACTTTTGGCTGCTGTGCACGACCCACTCCACGTCGACGGCGCGGATCGTCGAACGCCCCTCGGTCAGCGCGATCCCCGCGGCGATCTGCAGGGTGTTGATCGCTTCCCGGCCGTTGGTGGCGTACCGTTCGATGACGCCGACGGCCTCGTCCTCCATCGTCATGTCCATCTTGGAGACGGCGGTGCGGACGATGCTCCCGATCTCCGCCGGCTTGAGCGGTCGGAAAAAGATCTCCAGGCACCGGGAGCGGAGCGCCGCCGGCAGTTCTTCCGGCATCCTCGTCGTCGCTCCCACGAGGCGGAAATCGGCCGGCAGTCCGTACTTGAAAATCTCGTGGATGTGGGACGGAATCTGCGTGTTCTCTTCGCTGTAGTAGGCGCTCTCCAGCATCACTTTGCGGTCTTCCAGCACTTTCAGGAGCTTGTTCATCTGCACCGGGTGCAGCTCGCCGATTTCATCCAGAAACAGCATGCCGCCGTGCGCCTTGGTCACCGCCCCCGGCTTCGGCTGGGGAACCCCTGCCTGCCCCAAGGCACCTGCCCCCTGGTAAATCGGATCGTGCACGGAGCCGATCAGCGGATCGGCGATGCCCCGTTCGTCAAAGCGGGCAATGGTCGCGTCAATTTCCACAAACTTGGCGTCGCTGGAAAACGGCGACAGCGGATTCCGCTTCGCTTCTTCCAGCACGACGCGGGCGGCTGCCGTCTTGCCGACGCCCGGCGGACCGTAGATGATGACATGCTGCGGATTAGGCCCGCACAAGGCGGCACGCAGGGCGCGCAGCCCATCCTCCTGTCCGACGATCTCTTCCAGCTTGGACGGCCTGGTCTTCTCCGAGAGCGGTTCCGTCAAGGCGATCATCCGCATCCGCCGCAGTTGGTCCAGGTCCTTGCGCGACTCCCGGTCACTCGATGTTTTGGTCGTCCGCTGGGCGCGGAGCAAATTCCAGAAATAGGTTCCTATGATGATCCCGACGACTACTTCGATGCAGGCAATCACCAATGTGGTATAGTCCATCCGTTAACCCTCCCACGCTCACTGTTCGCACCGCTTCCGGAAGAAACGCTTCTGTTGCAGTCAACACGGCAAAAGCCGGTTCTTCCCTCGAGGATGCTTGTGTTTGCCGTATCAGGCCGCGATCGCGAGAAGTTCCTTCCTGATACAGTGATCCAATCAAAAAGCGTCTCGTGAACTATATTGAGTAGTATTGCCTCGCAATCGCGGGCGTAAACAAGCCGATCCGGCATTCCCCGCCGCTTGGGCGGCGGGCGCAGCGGGCCGGGCGAACGGGAGCGACGGGAGCGCAAACGAAAAACCACCCCGACGATCGGGGTGGTATGGCTGGCGTTTCCAGCGGTGCCGGTTACGCGCTTTCGTTTTTCAGTTCGCGGCCTTCCTTGGTCATCAACTGCGGCTTCACCTTGTCGCGCACGGTTTCTTCGGTGATCACGCACTTGCTGATGTCTTCTCGGGACGGCAGTTCGTACATCATGTCGAGCATGATCTGCTCGATGATGGCGCGCAGTCCGCGGGCGCCGGTGTTCCGCTTGATCGCCTCCTTGGCGATCTGCGTCAGCGCTCCCGGTTCGAACTCCAGCTCTACGCCGTCCAGGCTCAGCAGTTTTTGGTACTGCTTCACCAGCGAGTTTTTCGGTTCGGTCAGGATGCGGACCAGTGTTTCCTCGTCCAGCGGTTCCAGCGTGGCCAGCACGGGGAGACGGCCGACAAATTCCGGAATCAGCCCGAACTTGAGCAGGTCTTCCGGCAGCACGTACTTCAGGTACTCGCCCGGCTTCAGGTCGCCTTTGACGCCGTCGCTGAAGTCGGTGCCGAACCCGATCACCTTTTTGCCCAGACGGCGCTTGATGATCTGCTCGATGCCGTCAAACGCCCCGCCGCAGATGAACAGGATGTTGGACGTGTCGATCTGGATGAACTCCTGGTGCGGATGCTTCCGACCGCCCTGCGGCGGCACGCTGGCAACCGTCCCCTCGAGAATTTTCAGCAGCGCCTGCTGCACGCCTTCGCCGGATACGTCGCGGGTGATCGACGGATTTTCCGACTTGCGGGCCACCTTGTCGATCTCGTCGATGTAGATGATGCCCTTTTCCGCCTTCTCCACGTCGTAATCGGCTGCCTGGATCAGCTTGAGCAGGATGTTTTCCACGTCTTCGCCCACGTACCCCGCTTCCGTGAGGGAAGTGGCGTCGGCGATGGCAAACGGCACGTTGAGAATCCGCGCCAGCGTCTGGGCCAAGAGCGTCTTCCCGCTTCCGGTCGGGCCGATCAGCAGGATGTTCGACTTTTGCAGCTCCACATCCTCGATCTTGGCGCCGGAGTTAATCCGTTTATAGTGGTTGTACACCGCCACCGAGAGGGATTTTTTCGCCAGATCCTGGCCGATCACGTAGTCGTCCAGGATTTTGCGGATCTCCATCGGCTTGGGGATTTCCTTCATGTCGATTTCTTCTTCCGTGCCCAGCTCTTCCTGGACGATTTCGTTGCACAGCTCGATGCACTCGTCGCAGATGTACACGCCGGGCCCGGCCACCAGCTTGCGCACCTGCTCCTGCGATTTGCCGCAGAAGGAGCATTTCAGCTGGCCTTTGTCGTCGTTAAACTTAAACATGCGCTTCACCTCACAACGGGTCAGTTTTTCCGTTCAATAATGGCGTCAATCAATCCGTACGCTTTGGCTTCCTCTGCGCTCATGAAGTGGTCACGATCGGTGTCCTTTTCCACACGTTCGTATGGCTGACCCGTCCGTTCCGCCAGGATTTGGTTGAGCTGGCGCTTCGTTTTCAAAATCCAGTCCGCGTGGATGCGGATGTCCTCCGCCTGGCCGCGTACGCCGCCGAGCGGCTGGTGAATCATCACTTCGCTGTTCGGCAGGGCAAACCGCTTCCCTTTTGCCCCCGCCGCCAGCAGGACGGCTGCCATGCTGGCCGCCATGCCGATGCAGATGGTGGACACGTCCGGCTTGATGTGCTGCATCGTGTCGTAGATGGCCATGCCCGCCGTCACGGAACCGCCCGGAGAGTTTATGTAGAGCTGAATGTCCTTATCCGGGTCTTCCGCCTGCAGGAACAGCAGTTGGGCGACCACCAGGTTGGCCACTTCATCGTCGATCTCGCTGCCGAGAAAGACAATCCGGTCCTTCAGCAGGCGCGAGTAAATGTCGTACGCGCGCTCGCCGCGGTTCGTCTGTTCAATGACCATGGGGATTAGCATATGTATCTCCTCCTCTGCTGTCAAAGAGGTAGTGTGCAGCCGCCGGTACGAGGGCTGCGGCCGAAAAAACGCAAGATGGTGAAAAACAAGGCACGAACATTATCGTGCCTTGTATATCGCTTGGCAGTCGGGTCAAGCGGGAACCTGCCTGCCGGTCGTTCATGCGTTCTTCCTAAGCTTATGCACTGACTTTGTTTTCTGCAACCAGGAAATCGACCGTCTTCCGCGTCTGCACGTCGCGGTACAGGGCAGCCATACCGTCTTGAGCGGTGAAGATTTTGCGCAGTTCGTCGGCAGGACGACCGTATACGCCCGCCAGCTTGTTCAGCTCTTCGTTCACATCTTCTTCGGTCGCGGTGATGTTCTCCGCCTTGGCGATTGCCTCCAGGGTCAGCGCGGTGCGCACGCGGGTGGTCGCGTCAGGGCGAAGCTGTTCGCGAAGCTGGCTTTCATCGGTGCCGGAGAACTGGTAGTACAGGTCCAGGTTCAGGCCTTGGAACTGCAGACGCTGACCAAATTCGTTCACCATTTGGTCCAGTTCGTGCTCGATCATTACGTCCGGAATGTCGATTTCGGCGTTTTCCGCCGCTTTCAGCACGAGCTGCTCGCGGATGTACTGCTCTTTCTCCTGAGCCGCTTTTTCTTCCAGCTTTTTCTTGGTGTCAGCCTTCAGCTCTTCCAGCGTGTCGAACTCGCTCACGTCTTTGGCAAACTCGTCGTCCAGCGCCGGCAGGTTTTTGCGCTTGAGGCCGTTCAGCTTCACCTTGAAGACCGCGTCTTTGCCGGCCAGGCTCGGAGAGTGGTACTGTTCCGGGAAGGTTACGTTGATCTCCTTCTCCTCGCCTACGTTCATGCCCACCACCTGCTCTTCAAAGCCGGCGATGAACGTGCCGGAGCCCAGTTCGAGGGTGTAGTTTTCTGCTTTTCCACCCTCAAAGGCAACGCCGTCCTGGAAGCCTTCGAAGTCGATCACGGCCAGATCGCCGTTTTGCGCCGGGCCTTCTTCCACGGCCACCAGCTCGGCGTGGCGCTCCTGCATGCGCTTCAGTTCGGCTTCCACGTCCGCGTCGGTGACGTTGAACTCTTTCGATTCGATGGTCAGGTTTTTGTAGTCGCCCAGCTTCACTTCCGGCTTCACCGTTACGGTCGCCTTGAAGATGAGAGGTTTGCCCTTTTCCATCTGCTCAACGTCCACCTCGGGACGGTCAACCGGTTCGATGCCGGTTTCCCGCACAGCTTGTCCGTAAGCGGCCGGAAGCAGGATGTCCAGAGCATCCTGGTAGAGCGCTTCCACGCCAAAACGCGCTTCGAACAGCTTGCGCGGCACTTTTCCTTTGCGGAAGCCCGGAACGTGCACGTTCTTCACGACCTTTTTGAACGCCTGATCCAATGCCGCATCCACTTGCGAAGCATCTACTTCAACCGTCAGGACCCCCTGGTTATTCTCTAACTTTTCCCATTTTGCTGCCACGTAAACTTCCCCTCCTAGATTGAATCCACAGAACACCGCCCGCAGTGACCGGTTTGCAGTCGGCACGGGCGATGCAATTCTAGCCATTATAACCATTTAAGTATAGCACATATTCACCATTTTTCAAGAAGTCAGCGCCGCAGGGAAAAACTCCCCCCCAGCCGGTCCAACGGGTTGCCGCGGTGGTCGTAATAGGTGACCTTGACGCGCACTTCCCGCTTTTTCGTCTCAAGCTGTTCCAAGTACGCGTAGGTGGGAACGTCAAAACCGCGGGGGAGCTGCAGGCTGCCCGGGTTGAGAAACAGGATGCCCCGCTCGACGCCGCAGACCGGAACGTGGGAATGGCCGAACAGCACAACGTTGGCCCCCGTTTCCTCCGCCCGGTAGTGCAGCCGCATGAGCGAGCTTTTCACCCCGAACAGGTGGCCGTGCGTCTGCAGGATTTTCAGGTCCTTCCACTCGGTCAGCTGTTCGTCGGGAACGTCCCCGGCCGCATCGCAGTTGCCCTTGACCAGAACCATGCCGGCAAAGGGTTCCCGCTGCCGGTCGACGCAAAAATCGCCGCAGTGAAAGACCTTGTCCGCCGCGTGGCGTTCCACCGTCTCTTTCACTTCGCGAACCAAGCCGTGCGTGTCGCTCAGGATCAGAATGCCCACTGTACCGCACTCCCTTCTGCCTGTATTCTGCCGCGAACCGCTATCCCTGCCGCTTGATCGCCGCCAGCAGATTGCGCATCGCCATCGCCCGGTGGCTGATGCGGTTTTTCTCTTCCGGCGACAGCTGCGCCATGGTCAGCCCCTTGTCCGGCAGGTAAAAGACCGGGTCGTACCCGAAGCCGTTGGTGCCCTGCGGGGCTTCGGCGATGACGCCCTCACAGGTGCCTTGGGCCACTACGGGGTCGCTGCCCGGTTCCGCCAGGACGAGCACGCAGCGGAAACGTGCCGTCCGCTGCTGTGCCGGCACTCCGCGCAGTTCGTCCAGCAGCTTTCGCCAGTTCTGCTCATCGCTGGCGTGTTCGCCGGCATAGCGGGCGGAATAGACGCCGGGGCGTCCCTCCAGCGCGTCCACTTCCAGGCCGGAGTCGTCGCCCACGGCCGGCATGTTCAGGTATGTAGCAACGGTCATCGCTTTTTTCAAGGCGTTGGCTTCAAACGTGTCGCCGTCCTCCACCACTTCCGGCACGCCTTCAAACGCGTCCAGGCTGACGCCTTCCCAGCCCAGTTCGGCGAACAGGCTGTTGAATTCCTTTACCTTTCCTTTGTTCCGCGTCGCCAGCACCACTCGTTTTCGCTCAGACATGACTCTCCTCCGCCACCGTTTCCTGATCGTTTTCGTTGTCGTCCGCAAACGTCAGCGGTACGTCGGCCAGCGCTTCCTTTTGCGCGGCAATCAGTCCGTCGATGCCTTTTTTCGCCAGGGAAAGCAGTTCCTGAAGCTGCTCGCCGGTAAACGGCGCTTCTTCGCCCGTGCCCTGCAGTTCGACAAATTTGCCCCGTCCGGTCATGACGACGTTCATGTCCACCGTGGCCGTCGAATCTTCTTTATAATTGAGGTCCAGCATCGGGTGGCCGTCGATGATGCCGACCGAGGTCGCCGCCAGAAAATCGCGCAGCGGCAGCTGCTTCAAGGTACCGGCCTCCACCAGCTTTTGCATCGCGTCCACCATCGCCACAAATGCGCCGGTGATCGCCGCCGTCCGTGTACCGCCGTCGGCCTGGATCACGTCGCAATCCAGCCAGATGGTGCGCTCTCCCATCGCTTCCAACTGAACGACCGAGCGCAGCGCACGGCCGATCAGCCGCTGAATTTCCATGGTTCGTCCGCCCACTTTGCCTTTGGACGATTCCCGTGGGTTGCGTGACTCCGTGGCCCGAGGAAGCATGGAGTATTCGGCTGTAATCCACCCTTTTCCGCCTCCGCGCATGAACGGCGGCACGCGATCCTCCAGTGTCGCCGTACAGATTACCTTGGTGTCTCCTACTTCGATTAGACAAGAACCTTCCGCGTGTTTGATGTAATTGCGCGTAATCTTGACTGGGCGCAATTGGTCACGGTCACGGCCATCAAGTCTCATTCCATGTTTCCTCCTAGCTTGCTATCGTCAACTCCGCTCATTATACCAGACGCAGGAAACCCTCTGCCACTCCGCAAACGCCTGGAACGCATTTCCGAAGCTGCGGAAAAATCCGCCGCCGAAAGCCCTGAGAAAAATCCATCCGTTCGGCGGGAACGAAACTCCGGCAAAGAGGGGTCTTGCGCACACAAACAAATTTGACTAACATCTAATTAGACAATTAACTAATTAAGGGTGATTCTTATGACGTCCTCCCTGCTTTTGCGTCAAGCCAATTTTCGCAGGCTGCTGCTTGCCAACTTTTTCAGCGGAGTCGGGGATTGGTTCAACAGCGTCGCCGTCCTGAGCCTGCTGTTGGAGATCACCGGCACGGCCATGGCCGTAGGCATTACGCTGGCGCTCCGCACCTTGCCCTACCTGGTGTTCGGGCCGCTCGGCGGGATGCTGGCCGACCGCTTCAACCGCAAAGCCGTCATGGTCGCCTGCGACCTGGTGCGGGCGGTGATCGCCCTCTGCTTCCTGTTCGTCTCCTCCGCTGACGACGTCTGGATCGTCTACGCCGGAACGTTTGCCCTCGTCGCCTTTTCCGCGCTGTACAACCCGGCGAGGATCTCCCTGATCCCGGACGTCGTCGAACGCGATCAGCTCCTCTCGGCCAATGCGCTGGAGGAAAGCGTGTTCGGGATCGTGATGGCGGCCGGCTCGCTGGTCGGCGGCGTCTTTGCCGCCTATTGGGGGACGGATGCCGCGTTCGTCTGCAACTCGCTTTCCTTTTTGCTGTCCGCGGCGCTGATTCTGCGGATTTCCCTCCCCCCGCGATCAAGCGGTGTCCGACGTGAAGCGGACAAGGAGGAGCGCAAAGCGAACGAACCGTCCTACCGTGACCTGTTTTCGCTGATCCGCCAAACTCCCCTGGTCCTGTACACCCTGCTGATGACGACCTTGTGGCCGATCGGGGGAGGCATTCTCAACGTGCTGATCAGCGTCTACGCCTACCAGGTGTTTGCGGCCGGCAAAAGCGGAGTCGGTCTCCTCTACGGCGCGATCGGCCTCGGGTTCATCGTCGGCGGCGTGGCGGCCGATCTGCTGAAACGGCGGCCTTACCACATGGCCTCCTGCAGTCTCGCCGTCGAAGGCTTCGCTCACGTGCTGACCAGCTTCGCTCCCACCATTTACCTGTCGGCCGCCTGCTACGCGCTCTCCACCGTCGCCGGGGGGATGGGCAACGCCAGTCTGCGCACGCTCCTGATGCGGCATCTCGACAACGCGTACCACGGCCGTGTGTTCGCTCTCGAATCGACCATCTCCAGCGTGCTCATCGGCCTCTCGATGCTCGTCGGCGGATGGCTGCTCACCGTCTTTGAACCGCGGCTGCTCGGTTTTGCCGCCGGGCTGCTGATCACCCTCTGCTCGCTGATCCTCGGCGTCTTGATCTGGCAGGCCTCCCGGACAGCCGATAGCGCCGCCCCGGCTCAACCGGACTGACAGGTCCGCCGCAAACAAAAAACCACGCCTGCCGATTCGGGCGTGGATTCTCGCGCGCTGTCAAAACTGCATCGTGTTGATGTGGACTGGGCGGGCGACCGGCTTGGTGAAATCGTACGTTCCGCTGGTGAGCGGCTTGCCTTCCACCAGCAGTTGAACCTGTTTGGCCCCTGTGCTTTCGGTCAGCGAGAGAACCAGCGACTCCAGCGCTTCCGGATTGGCTTCCCTGCCGTCGTCGTACCTGAGGATGTCGCTGCTCAGATCGACGGTGACCAGGTCATTCTCCTGCTTCACATTCAGCACCCGGGTGGTGCGCAGGAGCGAGCTGAACAGCGGCGAATCGTCTTTCGGCCCTTTGATCAGCTCCTCCACCGCCGCTTTGGCCACGTTCTCCGTCTCCGGCACCAGGCGGGTGACCGGCACGAAATAGGAGCGCTTGTCATCCAGTTGTCCCTGGAAATAGACCGTGACCGACGTGGTGCGGCCGGGAACGGCCCCTTCCGCCAGCTCCAGGTTGATCCCGAGGCTGCGGTCCAGAGCGGACGAGATCGGGGTGCTGCCCACCGGCATTTCGGTAAGCGGCGTGCCGTTTACCCAGATCTGCACCCTCTTGACGTTGGCAAACTCGGTCAGCGCCCGGGTCACCGCGTCCAGAATCTGCTTTTCGTTCTTGCTGTCGTACGTTTTGAACTCCTTGGAAAAGTCAACCGTCGCCAATCCGTCCTTGATGACCAGCCCTTTTACCTCCGTCCCTTCGGGGAGCACCGCGGAAAAGCCGTTGGGGAGCAGGCTTTCCACCGGTCCGCCTTTGACCATGTAGGTCAGCACCTGTTTCGCCACCCCTTCCGTTTTGGGCAGGGTCAGCGTGAACGGCACCACGAATCCGTTGGCGTCCAGCAAGTAGACGGTGCGGTCGACCGACTCTGTGACCGCGGCCTCCGCCCCACCGGCTGTGCCATCCGTCGGCGGCAGACCGTTCGGTGTATTCTGGGCGGCTTCCGACTGCGGCGGGGGAGCATCGATGCTGGTGGCTTCCTTTTCCGGCCCGAAGAGACCGCACCCCGAAAGCAGCAGTGCGCTGACCCCAAGCACGGCCGTGATTGTGCCGATGCGATGTATCTTCATCATTACCCAGCCTCCTCCAGACACTTTGTACTATCATGTATACGAGCAGGGCTTGGGTTTATGCGTGAAATGTCTGAAAAGAGTGAGAGCTGGCAGAAGAAAAACAGCAGCGCCCAGGTTGGCGCCGCTTCAGACTGAAGACAAACCAATTGTATCGAAGGAGAAGCATGTTTCCAGGCAGAGCGACTTGTGAAGCCCTACCGAGC